>NZ_QTQN01000016.1:0-158584 GCF_003853755.1 Burkholderia sp. Bp8984 | reverse complement strand
GGGGACCTCGGGCACGTCCGGCACGTCCGGCACGTCGGGCACTTCCGGTACTTCCGGTACTTCCGGTACTTCCGGTACTTCCGGTACTTCCGGTACTTCCGGTACTTCCGGTACTTCCGGCACTTCCGGCACTTCCGGTACTTCAGGCACTTCCGGTACTTCAGGCACCTCCGGCACCAGCGCCACCCCGCTCGGCAACGTCCTCCAGCAAACCGGCACGCTCGTCACGGCACTGGGCACGACGGTCGCGAACGGCGGGTCGCAGATCGGCGGCGTACAGGTCCCCGGCACGAACCCGACGACGGCCACCAGCATCGGCAATGCGGTCACCAGCCTCGGCAGCGGCGTGCAGTCGCTCGGCAACGGCGTCGCGGCCGGCCTTGGCTCGATCGGCGTGTCGCCGAACCCGCTCGGCCCGACGCTCACGTCGACCACCGGCCTGCTGACCGGCGCCGGCGGCGCCGTCAACAACCTCGGCAACGCGGTGACGAGCCTCGGCACCGGTCCGCTGGCGCCGCTCGCGCCGGCGACGACCCTGGTCGGCAGTCTCGTCAACACGGTCGGCACCGCGGTCAACTCCACCGCATCGGCGCTCAACACGGCGCTGAACAGCGCGCCGGTCCAGCAACTCGAGACGCAACTCGGCAGCGTGATCAACCCGATCACCAACACGCTGACCGGCGGCGTCACGACGCCTGGCGCCACGCAGACGCTCGGCAACGCGACCCTGCTCGGCGCCCCGCTCAGCGGCCTGCTGAACACGCTCGGCAGCGGCCTCGGCCTCGCCGGTACGCAGGTCGGCAGCGCGACCGGCAACCCGGTCGGCACGAGCGCCGGCAACAGCGTGTCCCAGCTCGGCAACACGGTGTCGTCGACAGGCGGCCTGCTGTCCAGCGGCAGTTCCAGCAGCGGCACCAACCCGCTCGCCCCGATCACGGGCGTGCTCGGTTCGCTGACGGGCGCCCTCGGCGGCGGCAGCAGTTCGAGCGGCTCCGGCGGCACCAGCGGGACGAGCGGGACGAGCGGCACCAGCGGCGGCCCGCTCGCGCCGATCACGGGCCTGCTCGGCACGGTGACGGGCGCCCTCGGCGGCCTCGGTTCGAGCGGTACGGGCGGCACCAGCGGTACGAGCGGTACCAGCAGCTCGGGCGCCGGCAGCCTGCTGGCACCGGTCACCGGCCTCGTCAATTCGCTGACGCCGCTTGGCGCGAGCCTCACCGGCACGGTCACGACGCCGGGCGGCAACCTGACCGGCAACCTCGGCGGTGCGCTGACGAGCGGCCCGGTCGGCACGCTGACGGGCTCGCTGACGTCGGCGGCCGGCACGCTCGGCGCAGTCGGCACGGCCAGCCCGGGCGGCGCGGCCGGCGCGGTGACGACGCCGTCCGGCAGCGGCACCGTCACGGCCGGCCTGACCGGCAGTTCGAACGGCGGCACCGCGGCTGGCGCGACCAACCTGCTGGCACCGGTGACGAACCTGCTCGGCGGCCTGCTCGGCACCGCCCCGAAGAAGTAACGCGTCACGTATCAGAACCACAGGCCAATGGCCGGGCACATACCAATCCAAAGCCCGGCCGATGGCCGGCGCCACCCGCCAAGCGGGGCGCCGGCCGTCATCCCGACGAGGATCCGATCATGAATTCCACGCTCGACGGCATCGCCGCGGTCCAGGACCGCCCGCCCCGTTCCGCCACGCCGTTCCGCGCCGGCCTGCTCGGCATCGCGGCCGGTCTCTTCGCGCTGTGGATCACGCGCGACCAGCCGAGCCTCGACGCGGCCACGCGCGCGGTCGTCGCCAGCCTCGCGATCATCGGCACGATCGCGCTGCACGAAATCTTCATCTCGCGCGTCTACCTGCGCCCGAGCGCGGGACTGTCGCGCCAGGCCGTGCGCCCGCTCGGGCTCGCCCGCGTCGCGACGCGGCTCGGCGCGCTGACGTCGATCTACGCCGGCATCGCCGCGATCTACTGGCTGCTGCCCGAATATCACGGCGCGTTCTACCTGCCGTTCTGGTCGCTGCTGCGCTCGCTCGCGCCGTACGTGATCGTCGCCGCGCCGTTCTACTTCGCGTGGATGGATCGCCACCAGCGCGAGACCGACGACGCGTACCTGCTGTGGGGCCGCTACCTGTTCCGCCGCGAGCAGCCCGCGAGCTGGCAGCCCGTGCGCGAGATGCTCGCCGGCTGGGGCGTGAAGGCGTTCTTCCTGCCGCTGATGACGGTCTACCTGTCGAAGGACGCCGATCACCTGAGCGCATCGCTTGCGCACGCAGTGAACGCGCCGATGACGATCGCGACCTTCGTGTTCCTGTACGACCTGTCGTTCACGATGGACCTGATGTTCGGCACCGTCGGCTACCTGTGCACGTTCCGCATCCTCGACAGCCACGTGCGCACCGTCGAGCCGACCACGCTCGGCTGGGTCGCCGCGCTGATGTGCTACCAGCCGTTCTGGTCGCTGATCTCGAACAACTACATCCGCTACGAAGGCTCGCTGTTCTGGGACAACTGGCTGCTGTCCGCGCCGACGCTGCGCGTGATCTGGGGCGCGGCGATCATCCTGCTGCTGATGACCTATGCGCTGTCGACGATCTCGTTCGGGCTGCGTTTCTCGAACCTCACGAACCGCGGGATCATCACGTCGGGCCCGTATCGTTTCACGAAGCATCCGGCGTACATCACGAAGAACCTGTCGTACTGGATGGTGTCGGTGCCGTTCGTCGAGCCGCTCGGCTGGCAGGTCGGGCTGATGCACTGCGCGGGGCTCGTCGCGGTCAATCTGATCTACTACACGCGGGCGAAGACGGAGGAACGTCATTTGATGCGTGATCCTGACTATCGCGCGTATGCGGAATGGATCGCGCAGCATGGGTTGTTCGCGCGGATCAGGCAGGCGTTCGGGGTGCGGAAGGCGGGGTGAGGTGGCAACACTAGGAGATCGCCGCAACAACCGGGTGAAGAAGGTCGTTGCGGCTCGGCGATCCGTGGACGGGCCCGCTCCCATGGTCCGATCCTGGTGAAATCCGTTTGCCATGAAGCGGATGTGATTTCGAGACAAACGCCGGCACGCGACATCGACACGCCCGCCCCTTGCGACCGATTGTCGCGAAACACCCTCGATTCCCCGCGTTTCGTCGCTTTTCTCCCGCCGTCCGGTTGCCCGCCCCGTGCCCGTCGCGTATGGTGCTGACCGTCCGCGCGCCTGCCGCCCGGACCTTCGACCGTCGTCCCGCACGACGGCCGCGCGGGCCGTGCCCGCCATCACCGTCTCCGCGGCACCGCCGTTCGGCGCCGCGCGTTCATGAGGAGAGAGGCGTGATCCACAAAGTCCTGATCCTGTTCGCACTCTGCATCGCGGGCCTCGCCGCGATCGCCGCCGGTTTCCAGCACATCCCCAGCTGATTCGCGGCCCCGGCTCGCACGTCGAGCCCGGGGGCCGCTGCCATTTCCTTTCCCATTTGCGATGAACCCCTTTCTCGATGCGCCCGGGACGGGCGCCTTTTGCCATGCGTATCGACGTACAGCATTCCCAGCACGACATCGACGATGAACTCGACATGCTCCATGCGCGTCTGAACCAGCCGGGCCATCGCCTGCACGGCCTGCCGGCCGTCGCGCTCGGCGACTCGGGCCTGATCGTCCGCCACCGCGAGGCCGACGGCGAATATTTCCTTTACGTCGAGGATCCGTCGGCGCGGCAGCTCGCCGGCTACACGATCTTCAACCGGCTTCCCGAACTGCCGCGCCGCGCGGACCGCTACCTGCGCGCGCCGCATACGCGGCTGCGCGGGTCCGCGCAACGCAAGGGGCTTGCGACGACGCTGTATCGATGGGGACTCGACGCGGGTCTCTGCCTGATCAGCGGCGCACGCCAATCGGTCGGCGCGGCGCAGCTGTGGACCGCGCTCGCGCACGACTACCGGCACGGCTTCGTCGACGTCGAAGGCCGCGCGCTGCGCTATCTCGGCGAAACCGTCGCGGACGACGTGTACGGTGCGCTGCATACGCGCCGCCTGTTGCTCGGCAACGGATGGTCACTGGGTGACCTGGCACGGGCAACCGGGATGCGCGACACGGTTGCCACCCGGGGTCGGGACACGCAGTTGCCGCGGGACGGACGCGAATCGCATCACCTGCGCCGCGCCGCCGACGCGCGGCACGTCGCTCACGCGCCGATGCGATAATCCGGCGGATCCGCGCGCCGTCGCCGCGCAAGACACCGCCCCCTACGCTCCTTGATGGCTACCGAACCCCGAACCGATTCCGAGCGCCGCATCGACATCGTCGCGCTGTGCGGCAGCCTGCGTGCACAGTCGTACAACGCGGCGCTGCTGGACGCAGCCGCCCGCGTTGCGCCGCGCGGGATGCGCATCACGCGTTTCGATCGTCTCGGCGAGTTTCCGCTGTTCAACCCCGATATCGAATCTCCGTCGCCGGCCGCGGTGCGCGACCTGGTCGAGCGGATGAACGCTGCGGACGGCGTTCTGATCGCGAGCCCGGAATACGCGCACGGCGTGACGGGCGTGATGAAGAACGCGCTGGACTGGATCGTGGGATGCGAGGCCGTCGTGTACAAGCCGGTCGCGGTATTGAACGCGTCGCCGCGCGCGACGCATGCGGACGCGGCGCTGCGGGAAACGCTGTCGGTGATGTCGGCGTGCATCGTCGAGCGCGCGTCGATCACGCTGCCGATCCTCGGCAGCCGGCTCGACGCGGCGGGCATCGCCGCGCATCCGCCGTTCGCGTCGGCGCTGACCGACGCGTTGCACGCGCTGCGCGCGGCGATCGACGAGCAGGCGACCGCTCGCTAGACAGCGATCGGCGCGACGCAATCGCGTGCGTTATCGCACCTTGGTGCGCGTGGTCTTCTTCGCCGGTTTCAGCGTCTTCGCGGCTTTCGCGCGCGGCGCCTCCTTCTCCGGCTGCGCGCCGCCGCCGGCCAGATCCTCGAGCCACGCCAGCGCATCGATGTACGACAGGAACTGCTGCAGGTATTCCGGCGACAGCTCGCGCATCGTCGCGAGCGACCGGTGCACGAGGCTGTTCGAATTGAGCGGTCCCGCGTTGCGCGGCACTTGGTCGAGCGACTGGCGGTACTGCTGTTCGGTGCGGACCTTCGACCACATCGCGCGGAAGTAGTCGATCAGCGCGGGATCGATCCCGCGCCGGTCAGCCTCTGCATCGCGCGCGAGGCGCTCGACGAGCCCGCCGATCGCACCACGCACAGGCGCCTGCGCGTTCGCTTGCGCCGCCGAGCTGGCGGCTGCCGCTTCACCGGCTCGCGCGACGATCTGCGCAAACCCTTCCAGCAGCATCGCGAGCCGCGCATCGAGCAACGCGCGCGCATCGCCGTCGAGCGCGGCCGCGCGCTTCTCGAGCGCGTCGAGCCGATGGAAGCGCACCGGATCGAGCCGGTCGGCGCCCTGCTCGCGCCACGCGTCGAGCGTCGCGCGCACGTGCGTCGCGTCGTCCGTCACTTCGCCTTCCCTCCGCTCGACGCGGTCTTGCGCGGCACCGGCGCGATCTCCACGCGACGGTTCTTCGCGCGGCCTTCATCGTCCGCATTCGAGCTGACCGGCTGCTCGGAGCCGAACGCGGCCGCGAACACCGACTTCGCCGGCACGCCGGCGTCGATCAGCGCACGCGTGACCGTCAGCGCGCGCTTGGCCGACAGCTCCCAGTTGTCCGCAAACTGGCGGTTGCCGGCACGCACCTGCTGGTCGTCGGCGAAGCCGCTGATCATCAGGATCTCGTCGCGCGTCGTCAGGTAGGCGGCCAGCGGCGCAGCCAGCGTCTTCAACAGATCGCGGCCCTCGGGCTGCAACTGGTCGGAGTTCAGCGCGAACAGCACGTTGCCGCTGATGCCGATGCGGCCGTTCACGAGTGTCACGCGGCCGGCCGCGAGCGGCCCGGCCAGCGCCTCCTCGAGCGACTTGCGCTGCTGCGCTTCCTGCTGGCGCGCGCGCACGGCTTCCTCGAGCTTCGACGTGAGCTGCAACTGCATGCCGATCACGCCGACGAGGACCAGCACGAACGCGCCGAGCAGCACCGACATCAGGTCGGCGAACGCGGGCCACACCGGCGCGGAAGGCGCGCCGTCGTCGATTTCGTCGTGCATGCGTTACGCTCCGACCGATGCCCGCCGACCGGCGATCTGCTGCAGGTCCTCGACGATCTGCTTCTGCGACATCATGCTCAGGTCGATCACCTCGCGCGCCTGCGCGACGTAGTACTCGAGCTGCTCGTCGCTGCGCGCGAGCGATTTCTCGAGCGCGGCCTCGATGCGCTGCAGGTGGTTCAGCAGCTTGTCGTTCGACTCGCCGAACACCTGCACGGCCGCGCCGAACGCATCGCCGAGGCTCGCGACCTCGACCGCACCGGCCGTGACCTGTGCGGCGACCGAATCGAGCTTGCGCGTTTCGGCATCGACGGTGTCGTTGAAGCGCGCGCCGACACGCTCGAGCAGGTCGGCCGACGTGCTGACGAGCGCGTCGATCGCGGTGCGCTGTTCGGTCGACGCGTGATTGACCGCGCCGAGCAGCGTCTCGAGCGTCGCGAGCAGGCGGCTGCGCTCCTCGAGCATCGCGGTGTCGCGCACCATGCTGTCGGACAGGCGCTGGCGCAATTCGGCGACGACGTCGGCCGCGGCCTTCGGCGCTTCCGATGCGGCCTGCACGAGGCGCGAGATCTCGTTGATCGTGTCGCTTGCATGCACCTGCGCCTGCGCGGTGATGTCGTTCGCGGTGCGGGTCAGCGTGTCGCAGATGTCCTGCTGGCGCGTCGCGGCCTGCGCGCTCGTCTGCGCCCATTCGTCGCGCAGCGCGGCGGCCATCGCGGCGAGCGAGTCGTTCCATGCGGACAGGCGTTCTTCGTCGCGCGCGGCCAGTTGCGTTTGCAGGCCGGCATGCGAATCGCGGATCGTCGACAGCAGGTCGTTCGAGCGTTGTTCGAACGTGGAAGCTTGTGCGGTCAGATCGCGCGTCGTTTGTGCGAGTGCGTCGCAGATTTCCTGCTGACGGCCCGCGCTGTGTACGCCCGCGCGCTGCCACTCTTCGCCGAGCTTTGCAGCCATCGCGGCCAGCGAATCGTTCCATGCCGACAGGCGTTCTTCGTCGCGTGCGGCCAGTTGCGTTTGCAGCCCCGTGTGCGAATCGCGGATCGTCGACAACAGGTCGTTCGAACGTTGCTCGAACGTCGCTGCTTGTGCGGTCAGATCGCGCGTGGTTTGTGCGAGTGCGTCGCAGATTTCCTGCTGACGGCCCGCGCTGTGCACGCCCGCGCGCTGCCACTCGTCGCCGAGCTTCGTCGCCATCGCGGCGAGCGAGTCGTTCCATGCGGACAGGCGCTCCTCATCGCGCGCGGCCAGTTGCGTTTGCAGCCCCGTGTGCGAATCGCGAATCGTCGACAGCAGATCGTTCGAACGTTGTTCGAACGTAGACGCCTGTGCCGCGAGATCGCGCGTCGTCTGTGCGAGCGCATCGCAGATTTCCTGCTGACGGCCCGCGCTGTGCACGCCCGCGCGCTGCCATTCGTCGCCGAGCTTCGTCGCCATCGCGGCGAGCGAGTCGTTCCATGCGGACAGACGTTCCTCGTCGCGTGCCGCGAGTTGCGTCTGCAAGCCCGTATGCGACTCGCGGATCGTCGACAGCAGGTCGCTCGAACGTTGTTCGAACGTAGACGCCTGTGCCGCGAGATCGCGCGTCGTTTGCGCCAGCGCATCGCAGATTTCCTGCTGGCGGCCCGCGCTTTGCGCGCCCGCGCGCTGCCATTCGTCGCCGAGCTTCGCGGCCATCGCCGTGAGCGACGCATTCCACGCCGCCAGGCGTTCCTCGTCGCGCGCGGCCAGTTGCGTCTGCAGCCCCGCATGCGACTCGCGCATCGCGGCGAGCGCCGCGCCCGAATGCCGCTCGAAGGTCGCGGCGGCTTCGCCGAGCGCCTGCGCATGCTGGCCGGCCAGCGTCGCGCCGACCTGCTCCTGGCGCGCGAGCGCATCGCGCCACGCGTCGGACAGCCGGCTTTCGGTCGATTCGAGGCGCGTCGCGACGCCGTCGAGCAGGTCCGTCGACCGCTGCGCGAAGGTGTCGGTGAACTGGCCGAGCGTCGTCTGCAATTGCTGCGCGACGGCGTCGCCCGCGCGGCGCTGCTCGTCGAGCGCGCGGTTCCAGACGGCCGTCACGTTCCCGGTGGTCTTCTCGAAACCGTCGGTCAGCCCGTCGAGCTGACGCTGCACGGCGCCCGTCACGGTGTCGCGCAACGCGGCCATCTCCTGCGCGAGCCCCGTCATCGTCGCCGCGACGACCGGCTGCAGCGCAGCACCGGCCACCCGTGCGCTTTCGGCGGCGCTTTCCTTCAGCGCATCGCCGACGTTCGACGCCAGGCCCGCATACGCGCGCTCGGTCCGATCGAAGAACGCCTGCTGGCTTTCGATCTGGCGATCGTGCAGCGCGACGCTGCGCGCCTCGAGCGTCGTCATCATCGTCTGCAGCCGGTCGACCAGGGCCGGCATCACGTCGGCCTGGCGCTGCAGCAGCCGGAAGGATTCGTCGCGCTGGTGTGCGGACGAATGCACGCGCAGCGTCGTCGCGATCTTCGCGTCGAGTTGCTGGCCCGCGTCGAGCCGTTCGCGGCGCACGAGCGCGGACAGGAGGCCAAGCATCGCCGACGTCGCGACGCCCGCGATCGACGTGCCGAACGCGAAGCCGAGGCCCTTCACCGGCGCGATCAGCGACGCGCGGATCGCGTCGAGGTCGGTCGCGCTTTCGAGCGCGGCGCCCGTGCCCTTCAGCGTGACGACCATCCCGAGCAGCGTGCCGAGCATGCCGAGCAGCACGAGCAGGCCGACGAGATACGGCGTCAGCGACGGGCCCGGCAGCGCGACGCGCGCGCCTTCGACGCGCGCCCGCACGGCGCCGCGCAGGCCCGCGGGCAGCGTGTCGAGCCAGGTGTCGAGCTGCGCCGGCGGTTCGGTCAGCCCGGCCACCGCGCGCGACAACGTGGCGGTCGCCTGCCGGTAGCGCCGCAGCTCCCACGCACCGGCGACGTAGCACGCGCCGATCAGCAGCGTGACGGCCGTCGCGAGCGGGTTCGACGCGACATAGCCGACGCCGATCCAGCACACTGCGAGCAGGCCGGCGATGAAGACAACGAGATCAAGACGAATTCTGGACATAGCGTAGGGATTAGCAGGTACGAAGGGCCGCGAGCAGCCCGTCTACCGTTTGAAACCGGACTTCGAGTTCGGCGAGCAGGATGCTTTGCATCTCGTTGCGGAACGTGTCGAGCCACGTGCCGGGCACGATCGCCGCGGCGGGCGGTGCGTCGCCGTCGGGATCGGCAGCGGCCGCCGCTTGCGCGTCGGCCAGCGCCTGCCGTTCCGCGTCGCGCAGCCGCTCGAAGCGCGTGCCGAGCAGCGCGGGCACGGCGGACAGCAGGCTGCGCTCGCGCGCGCCGAGCACGCGCTCCATGATCGCGTCGAGCGCCGCGAGCCGCGCCATCCCGGACGCGCGCGCGGCCAGCGCGACCCGCAGGCGGCCGCGCAACTGGCCGATCGCCGTTTCCATTTCCTGCTGCAGGGACAGACAGCTCTGGCGGAAATCCGCGAAGTCCGCCGTGTCGGCGGGCGGCGGCGGCATTTCGCCGGGGCGCCGCCGCGTACGCGGACGGTGGGCGGCCGTGATCGCCTGCGCGAGGTCGTGACGCACGCGCGCGCAGTCGCGCTCGGCGTCGTAACCGCGCACGCCGGCCGCGACGCCGGGCGGGCTCGCATTCAGCGCGGACGACAGCGTGATCGCGTCGGTCCAGCCGAGCCACTGGCTCAGGCGGTCCGACAGCGTCTGCCGGGATTCCGCGACGTCGGCATCGGTCAGGCGCGCGAGCAGCCGGACGAGCGTCGGGCCGCTCAGTGCCGGGCGCGGGGGTGCTTGCACCATGCTGCAAACCGTCAAAAAAGGCAGCAGTTTACACGTCGTCGGGAGGTCGGCCGCCAGAATCGGGGAAGCGGCCCGGCACGGCACGCCGCGCAACCGGCGCGAACGCCCGCCGTACAAGGCTCGCGGGGCGGTCGTCGGGGTTTTCGCCAGCGCCGGCGCGGGTCAGGCGACGAGTCGGGCCGCGTTCCAGAGCCGGCGCGGGCGGGCGCGGGCCGGTTCGGGGTTCGGGCTCTCACCTGTGCATCAACAAACATTCACCCACACGCGTTTCCATCACGGACGTGCGGTACCATCGCGACACCCGCCACGCGAATCGCGTCCGACGCGGGCCCGCGCCGCCATGCAGCCGGCGCGCGGGCCGCCACCGGCCGCATTCCGGGTATCCGGCCGATATCGGCGGGTCGCAGCGCGCGCCCCCAAGGGAGACGGGTGGCGCCGCCCATGACAACGAGAGATCAATAACAGACGGGCCCGCCCGACCGCATACGATGATTTCCGACTTCGTCGCGCGCCTGCGCGAGCGCTTCAGCAAACCGCCCAGCCGGCAGGACTTCGCCGAACGCCTGATCGCCGCGCTGCGCGCGACCGGCGACACGCGCGAGTGGCTTCACGAGCACGACAAGGGCCGACTCGTGCAAGCCGATGCCCCGTCGAACATCATCAACCTCCACAACCTGTTCCGCGATTACGCGGACGCGAAGCCCACCGAGCGCGAAGCGACGCTGCTGCGCCAGGCGAACGCGATGATGCAGCACGAGATTCCGGCGAACTTCGCCGACGTGCGCGCGCGGCTGCGCCCCGTGATCCGCAGCGCGACCGAGCGCGGCACGGTCGCGCTGCAGCTCGCCGGACAGCCCGAAGCGTCGGAGGTGGCGTTCCGGCCACTGTGCGAGAACCTCGAGATCGGCATCGCGTACGACGGCGAATTCAGCGTCGCGCGGCTGACGAGCGCGCGGCTCGCCGAATGGGGCGTCAGCTTCGACGCCGCCTGCGACATCGCGATCGACAACCTGCGCGGCGCGTCGTCGGCACCGTGGGTCGCGTTGCGCGACGGCGTGTTCCTGTCGCAGTTCGGCGACTACTACGACGCGTCGCGGCTGCTGCTGACCGACCTGCTGCATCGCCAGCCGATCTCCGGCGCGCCGGTCGTGATGGCGCCGAACCGGGCCGTGCTGCTGCTCACCGGCGACCGCAACACGGCCGGTCTCGCGACGATGGTCGAACTTGCCGAACACGCGCGCGCGCAGCCGCGTCCGCTGCCGCCGCTGATGCTGCGCTGGGACGGCGCCGCGTGGCGGAACTTCATCCCGGCAGGACTGGAGGCGAAGCTGCACGCGCTGCGCGTGGACGAACTCGCCGGCGACTACCAGGATCAGCGCACGCAGCTGGACGACCTGCACAAGCGGGACGGCACCGACATCTTCGTGGCGACCTACACCGTGTATCGACGGCAGAACGGCGAACTGTTCAGTGTCAGCGTGTGGAGCGACGGCGTGCCGACGCTGCTGCCCGAGACGGACATCGTCGTGCTGTACCGGGAAGCGACGCGGCAGTCGGCGCACGTGCCGATGGCCGCGCTGCGGGACGCGTGCGGCGACCTGATGACGGCCACCGCGCACCGGCCGGTGCGGTATGAAGTGAAGGCGTTTCCGGACGAGGCGCGGTTCGCGGCGCTGCTGGAGCGGTTTCCGGCAGTGTGACGCGCGCTCGCGCGGGCGGATTGGGCGGATGGGCTGATGGACAGACGGACGGGGCGGATGGACCCAAAAGAATCGCCCGGCTCGGACCGTCCCGCCATCGGCCGGAATGACCGGCCGCGCCGGCATGCCCGTCGGGAATGAAACGACGGTGCGCGCGAGCGGCACCGCCTGCCGTCAGATCCCCGCTTTCGGCGCGTTCAGGATCAGCCGCAGGCCGAGCAGCGTGATCGCGCCGGCCGCGACGCGGTCGACCCACTTCTTCGCGCGCAGGTAGAGTTCGCGCGGCCGGCGGGTCGAAAAGCACAGCGCAACGATCGTGTACCAGCCGAATTCGACGCCGAACACGAGCGGCGGCAGCGCCAGGTAGCACCACAGCGGCGGATGCTGCGGCAACAGCGCCGCGAAGATGCTGCCGTACCAGATCGCCGTCTTCGGATTGCTCAGCTGGGTCGTGAGGCCGGTCCAGAACGACTTGCGCGCGCTGCCGGCGACGACGGCCTGCGGGTCGTCCATCGCGATCGGCCGGTCGGCGCCGCGCCAGATCTTCGACGCCATGTAGATCAGGTATGCGCCGCCGGCCACCTTGAGCCCGACGTACAGCCATTCGACCGCCTGCAGCAGCGTATAGAGCCCGGCCAGCGCGACGCCGCCGAACGCGATCCCGCCGACACCCATGCCGAGCGCGGTCGCGAGCCCGTCGCGGCGCGACAGCCCGATCGAATTGCGGGCGACCAGCACGAAACTCGGTCCCGGAATCATTGCGCCAAGCCACAGCGCGGCCAGAATGGCGAGTACGGCAGCCGATGCAGTCATCGAAGTCTCCTTGGTCGACGGCGCCGACATGCCGGCGCCTGCGTGTCGCGTCGAGAATCGAGTCGCATTGCATCGATCGCCGACGCTGAAGCCGACGATTCTGGCACGCTTCGCCGCCCGCCGAAAGCGCCCGCGCGCTGCTATGCTGGCTGCCGTTCCCGCCCTCGCGCCCCGCCCCATGATCGAGATCCGCGCCGCCCGCTATCCCGACGATGCCGCCGTCGTCGAAGCGATCTTCCGCGAATACATCGCAAGCCCCACCGTCAGCCTCGCGTTCCAGGACTACGAGCCGGAGCTCGCCGCACTGCCGGGCAAATACGCGGCCCCGCGCGGGCAACTGCTGCTCGCATGGCACGGCGAGCGCGCGGTCGGCTGCGCGGCGTTTCGGGAAATCGACGCGACGACGTGCGAGATGAAGCGCGTGTACGTGCGCCCAGACGCGCGCGGGCTGAACGTCGGCCGCCAGCTCGTCGAACGGCTGCTGCGCGACGCGAAGGCGGCCGGCTATGCGCGGATGTGCCTCGACGTGCTGCCCGAGTTCGTCGCCGCACGGCAACTGTATGGTTCGCTCGGCTTCACGCCCGCGCCGCCGGTCGCGTTCAATCCGGTGCCAGGCACCGAGTTCCTCGGGCGGGATCTGTGATGATCGCCACCGCACGCTGCGCCCTGGTTGCGCTGCTCGCCGCACTGTCGTCCGGCGCACGCGCCGGCGACCTGCCGCCGTCGGTCGCGACGCAACTGCCGTCCGGCTACCGGCCGCTCGTTGTACAGGAAGGGCCGGACCTCGGCAACGGACGGCGCAGCTTGCTCGTCGTCGTGCATCGCGAAGCCGATACGCGCGCGCAGCCGTCGCCGCGCCCGCTGCTGATCTTCGAGGAGCAGCCCGATCGCGCGTACCGGCTCGCCGCGCGCAACGACCACGTCGTCCTGCGCGCGAACGAAGGCGGCCAGTGCGATCCGTTCGATCCCGAAGACGCCGCCGACAGCGGCCTCGCGGTGAAAGGCCGCTATTTCACCGTGCAGAACTTCGTCGCCTGCGGGCAACACTGGAGCGACTTCGTGACGTTCCGCTACGACCCGCGCACCCGCGGCTGGCTGTTCTCCAGCGAGATCTATACCGAATCGTTTCCGCTCGACGAGCAGCCCGACCAAGTCACCGTCACGCGCGCCGATGCGCACCGGCCGGTATCGTTCGGCCAATGGCGGCGCAAGGATTGAACTCTCGTGCAGGGCAAGCCTGCACGGGCGCGGGGCCGCACCGCTGCCGGGCGTGAGGCCGCCCGTCGGCCATCCCGAACCGGGTTGCGTCGCCCGCATCCGTACGACTCGCCTCCCCCCGCCAACCGGTCTACCATAGGCGCTCGTCGCCGTTCGGGCGCGCGCCGGCGCGGCATGCGGCTTGCGCGTGGTCCCTTCCCACGTTGAACCAGCGCAGGAGGACGTCATGACGCAACACTTCGATGCGATCGTCATCGGCACGGGCCAGGCCGGGCCGCCGCTCGCCGCACGGCTCGCCGGCGCCGGCATGAAAGTCGCGATCGTCGAACGCGGCCGCTTCGGCGGCACCTGCGTGAACACCGGCTGCATCCCGACCAAGACGCTGATCGCAAGCGCGTATGCCGCGCAACTCGCGCGGCGCGCGCAGGAGTACGGCGTGTCGGTCGGGCCCGTCAGCGTCGACATGAAGGCCGTGAAGGCGCGCAAGGACCGGATCTCCGGCCACTCGAACCACAACGTCGAGCAATGGGTGCGCGGGCTCGACCACACGACGGTGTTTCAGGGTCATGCCCGATTCGAGCGGCCCGATGCGGTGCGCGTGGGCGACGACGTGCTCGAGGCCGAACGCATCTTCATCAACGTCGGCGGACGCGCGCAGATCCCGCCGATGCCGGGCCTCGACTCGGTGCCCTATCTGACCAACTCGACGATGATGGACGTCGACTTCCTGCCGGAGCATCTCGTGATCATCGGCGGCAGCTACGTCGGGCTCGAATTCGGCCAGATGTATCGCCGCTTCGGCTCGAAGGTCACGATCGTCGAGAAAGGCGCGCGCCTGATCCATCGCGAAGACGAGGACGTGTCGCAGGCCGTGCGCGAGATTCTCGAGAACGAAGGCATCGACGTGCAGCTCGACGCGAACTGCCTGAGCGCACGGCGCGACGGCGACGGCGTCGCGGTCGGCCTCGACTGCACCGGCGGCCGCCGCGAGGTCGCGGGCTCGCACCTGCTGCTCGCGGTCGGCCGCGTGCCGAACACCGACGATCTCGGGCTCGAGCGGGCCGCCGTCGCGACCGACGCGCGCGGCTACATCACGGTCGACGACCAGCTGCGCACCAGCGTGCCCGGCATCTGGGCGCTCGGCGACTGCAACGGGCGCGGCGCGTTCACGCATACCGCGTACAACGACTACGAGATCGTCGCGGCCAACCTGCTCGACAACGATCCGCGCAAGGTGTCGGACCGCATCAACGCGTACGCGATGTACATCGATCCGCCGCTCGCCCGCATCGGCATGACGCTCGCGGAAGCAAAGCAGACCGGCCGCCGGCTGCTGGTCGGCACGCGGCCGATGACGCGCGTCGGCCGCGCGGTGGAAAAAGGCGAGAGCCTGGGTTACATGAAGGTGATCGTCGACGCGGACAGCCATGCGATTCTCGGCGCGTCGATCCTCGGCGTGACCGGCGACGAGGTCGTGCACGGCATGCTCGACGTGGTGGCCGCCGGCGCGCCGTACACGACGATCAGCCGCACGATGCACATCCACCCGACCGTGTCGGAGCTCGTGCCGACCTTGCTGCAGGATCTGCATCCGGTCGAATGAAGGATCGCGGAAACGGGCGTGCATCCTGCGCGCCCGTCATGCACGCGCGCTGCACATTGCCCATCCGGCCCCGTCACGCGGCGCCGTGCCATCGCAAACCGCACTGATTGCCAGTCGAATATTTAATTTTCACCTGGACGAGCGCGCCTTTACCCTTTCGGCATCGCATCACAGGGCCACCGGCCCCCTCTGGAGCATTCCGATGACCGACCCCGGCACCGCGCAAGCCGTTTCCCGCCCGCACGCGGCTTCCGTGTCCTATGGCGCGCTCGCGCTGCTGGTGCTGGCCGGGCTCAACCTGCGTCCGTTCCTGACCGCGTTCGGCCCCGTGCTCGACCTCGTGCGTGCCGACACGGGCCTCGGTTTCCGCGCGGCGGCGCTGCTGACCACGCTGCCGTTCGTGCTGATGGGTGTCGTCGCCGGCCTCGGCGTCGGGCTCGCGCGGCGCGTCGGCGAGCAGCGCGCGCTGCTCGCCGCGCTGGCGTTGATCGCCGCGGGTTGTACCGCGCGCCTGTGGAGCGACGGCAGCACCGGACTGGCCGTCACGGCAATCGTCGCGGGTGCGGGCGTCGCCGTGGTGCAGTCGCTCGCGCCGGGCCTCGCCAAGCGCTGGTTCGTCGACCGGCTGCCGCTCGCGATGGGCCTCTATTCGGCCGCGCTGGTCGGCGGCGGTGCGTTCGGCGCGGTCGCGAGTCCGTGGCTCGCCGCGCGCGGCGGCTGGCATCTGTCGCTCGCCGTGTGGGCCGTGCCCGCGCTCGTCACGCTCGCGCTGTGGCGCGCGAAGGCGCCGCGCGACGCGCTGCATGCGGCAGCGGCATCGGCGCCCGTCGCCGCGTTCGTACGCATTCCGCGCGCATGGCAACTCGCGCTGTTCTTCGGCCTCAGCAACAGCGGCTATGCGAGCCTCGTCGCGTGGCTGCCCGCGTTTTATCGCAGCGTCGGCATGAACCCGCAGGCGAGCGGCAACCTGCTCGCGTGGATGGCGCTGTTCCAGGCGGCCGGCGCGCTCGCGATGCCGATGTTCGCGAAACGTTCGCACGATCGCCGCCCGGTGCTGTGGCTCACGCTCGCGCTGCAGACGGCCGGCTTCGCCGGCTTCGCGACGATGCCCGCGCTCGCGCCGTGGATGTGGGTCGCGAGCGTCGGCATCGGGCTCGGCGGCTTCTTCTCGATGAGCCTGATCGTCACGCTCGATCACCTGCCCGATGCGCGGCTCGCGGGTGCGCTCGCCGCGTTCGTGCAAGGCGTCGGCTTCCTGACCGTCGCCGCGAGCCCGTGGTTGATCGGCTGGCTGCGCGACGCCGGCGGCGGCTTCGCGATCGCGTGGTGGATGCATCTCGGCGTGATCGCGTCGATGGCCGCGCTGAACGCCACGTTCTCGCCCGCCGGTTACCGGCGCAGCATGGCGCGCGTCACCGGCGCCGCGCGCTGACACCGCAGCACCGGATTCCCTGATCCGGACGATCGCCGGCCGCTTGCGGCGCTCGTCCAGCCGCCCGCGCATGGCCGGGCGCGGGCCGTCACGCCCATCGGCCACCATTCGCTTCACCCCAGAACGACATCAATCGGTAAGGAGACAATCATGAAAAAGCTCGTCATCGCCGTCGCGCTCGCGCTGACGGCCGGCGCCGCCGCCGCGAAAGACCCGGCCGTCCTGCGCCTCGGCGTCGATCCCAGCTACGCGCCGTTCGAATCGCTCGCACCCGACGGCACGCTCGTCGGCTTCGACATCGACCTCGGCAACGCGATCTGCGAACGCATGAAGGTGCGCTGCGTGTGGGTCGAGAACGCCTTCGACGGGATGATCCCGGCGCTGAAGGCGCGCAAGTTCGACGGCGTGCTGTCGTCGATGAGCGTGACCGAGAAGCGCCTCGCGCAGATCGCGTTCACCGACAAGATCAACAACGTGCCGCCGCGCCTCGTCGCGCGACGCGGCGCGAACCTGCAGCCGACGGCCGAGTCGCTGGCCGGCAAGAGCGTCGGCGTCGAACAGGGGTCGACGCAGGAGACCTATGCGCGCACGTACTGGGAACCGAAGGGCGTGATCGTGCGCACGTACCAGACGCAGGACCTCGTCTATCAGGATTTGATTGCCGGTCGTCTCGACGCGTCGCTGCAGTCGTCGGTACAGGCCGATCTCGGCTTCCTGAAGACCGCGAAGGGCGCGAACTTCGCGTTCGCGGGGCCGCCGCTGCATGATCCGAAGACGCTCGGCGTCGGTTCCGCGATCGGCGTGCGCAAGGACGACGACGCGCTGCGCACGCAGATCAACCAGGCGCTCGCCAGCCTGATCCAGGACGGCACGTATCAGCGGATCGCGAAGAAGTATTTCTCGTTCGATATCTACAACTGACGGACTCGGCCGGGGCCACGGACGATTCGCGTGCATCCCGAGCGGCGCATGCGACGTGGCCTCGATGATCGGCGCGGCGCGCTTCACGCGCGCGCATCCACCCTCCGTCGCCCGCTGTCGCAATCATCCAGATTCGCGTCGCGTGCAGATAAAACCTCCTCGCCCGGCCCGCCGTTAACCCGTTCGCAGTCCCGGCGCCCCGCCTTGCAACGCGGCGCCCGTCGTCGTTCGTGATCCGGAATCCACATCCGCCGTCGGCCGCCCGTCGGGCCGCCGGCAAGGGAACGTCATGCGAAAACTCACCATCCGCGGCGGCCTCGTCGCGACCGTCGCCGGCTATACGGCGCTGCTCGTCCTGGTCGTCGGCGCGTGCATCGCCGCGCTCTACGCCGGCAACGGCTCGCTCGAAGCAATGTACCGCGACGACACCGCGTCGCTGCTGCACCTGAAAACCAGCTCGGAGCGCATGCTCGTGCTGCGCGAACGCGTCAGCGACGTCGCGCAGATCATCAGCGCCGGCCAGCCCGCGAAGGCGGAAATCGCGCAGCTCCACACGCTCCTCAAGCAGAGCGACGACGAACTGGACGCGTACTCGCGGTTGCATGCGCGCGACGCCGACGAGCAGGCCTTGTTCGATACGCTGCAGCAGCGCCGTCGCACCTTGCTCGATCGGGCTTTCCTGAAAGCGATGTCGCAACTCGACCACGACAACGCCTTCGACTTCCTCGACACGCACCGCACCGCGCCGCCGGCACTCTTCACCGCCTACCAGGAAGCGATCGATGCGCTCGAATCGTTCCAGGTCGCGCGCCAGAAGGCGCGCTACGACGCGGCCGGCGAACGCTTCCACCGGATCGTGTGGGCCATGGCGGCGGTCGCCGCCTTCGCGCTGGTCGTCGGCTTCCTGGCGCAGCGCGTGCTCGCGAAGGCGATCATCGCGCCGATCCATCTCGCCGTCGCGCATTTCGACAGGATCTCGAAAGGCGACCTGACCGGCGCGGTCGTCATTCCGGGCGAAAACGAAATGGCGTATCTGTTGAATGCGTTGAAGCGCATGCAGGACGGCCTCGTCGAAACCGTGAGCCAGGTGCGCGCGAGCACCGAGACGATCGTCGGCGACGTGCGCACGATCGCGAGCGGCAACGTCGACCTGTCCGCGCGCACCGAGCAGCAGTCCGTCTCGCTGCAGCAAGCCGCGGCGAGCGTGGAGCAACTGACGGCAACCGTGCGCCAGAACGCGGACAACGCACGCGATGCGCGCACTTACGCCGAGGGTGCGGCCGGCATCGCGGCAAAGGGCGGAGACGCGATGCAGCGCGTCGTCGAGACGATGTCGGCGATCTCGCACAGCTCCGCGCGGATTTCCGGCATCGTCGGCGTGATCGAAAGCATCGCATTCCAGACCAACATCCTCGCGTTGAACGCCGCCGTCGAAGCGGCGCGCGCGGGCGAACAGGGGCGCGGCTTCGCCGTCGTCGCGACCGAAGTACGGGGGCTCGCGCAGCGCTGCGCATCGGCGGCGAAGGAGATTCGCGAACTCATCGGCAATTCCGCGCAGCGCGTCGAAGACGGCAGCGGTCTCGTCGCGCTCGCCGGTTCGGCGATGACCGAGCTCGTCGTCGCGGTCGAGCGCGTGAACGCGATCATGGGCGAAACGAGCATCGCCTTCGACGAGCAGTCCGCCGGCATCGAGCAGGTGAATGCCGCGGTCATCCAGATGGAGCAGACGATGCAGCGCAATGCCGCGCTGGTCGAGGAAGCGGCCGCCGCGGCGTTGTCGCTCGAGGATCAGGGCGCGCGGCTCAGCGATGCCGTCGCGCAATTCCGTCTGCGAGAAGCGGCGGCGGCGTGATGTAACGACCCGGCCCGTGGCGGGCTGGCCGGCCCGTCACGACACCCGGGCCGCAGCCCGGTGTCGTGACGGGAAACAGGTGGATCGCCGGTGTGCGGTGTGCCGTGTGTGACTAGACCGCCCGCTCCAGCAGGTCGGTTGCGAACGACTTCGCATGCTCGACAGCCTCCTGCGCATCGGGGAATACACCGAGCTGCTCCCAGTGCTCTTCGGCCGCGTAGGTTCCCCTCACCGCCAGCGCCCGCTGAACGCGCAATTGCGCCGCGTATTTGCCGTCGTCCAGTGGCCGGGCCGTCGCGACGACCTTGTGCGGCGGGCTCGCTCGCTCCGGCTGAACCAGCTCGACGGAGCCACCGGCCGTGCCGATCGCCATCAACTCGTTCCTGGCCTTGCAGTCCGGGCAGTAGAAGCACCATCCCGCATCATCCTGGCGAGACTTGACCTGCCCGCGCGCCAGCACGGCACGACATTCAACGTTTTCGCAGATGAACGGCATAGCTGTCTCCGAAGTTGTTTGAGAGAAATCCTAGCATGTCCGTCGGCGGCGAAACCAGAAAAAAAGCCGGCCCCGAAAGGACCGGCCTCGCCGACATCGCACCGCGCAAATGCCTGCCCGCGCGGCCTCGCTCAGTAGTGACTGCGCCCCCACAGCGTCTTCGGTTCGTCGAGCAGGCGACGCAACCCGCTGCGCTCGATCATCGTCTCCGCGACCTCCATCACGCGCTCGAGAATCGCGTTCTCGTCGACCGACAGCACGCGCCGATCCTCCATCAGCACGCGGCCGCCGACCATCGTCATGCACACGTCGGCCGCGTTCGCGAAACACGTGACGCGATACACCGGCATGTTCATCGGCATCATGTGCGGGCGAAACAGGTCGACGAGGATGAGGTCGGCGAGCTTGCCGGCTTCGAGCGAGCCGATCTCGTGATCGAGCGACAGCGCCTTCGCCGCGTCGATCGTCACCATCTCCAGCACCTTCCCGTGCGGCAGCACGTCGGGGTCGCGGAAATGGCGGCGATGGTAGTGCATGCACTGCCACATGTGACGGAACATGTCGTAGCCGCGATCGGGCGCCGCGCCGTCCGACGCGATCGCGACCGTCACGCCCGCATCGATCAGCTCGGGCACCGGGCAGCGGCCGATGATCGACATGATCGCGCTCGGGTTGTGGACGATCGCGGTGCCGGTTTCCACGCACGCGGCGATATCGGCGTCGGTCAGGTCGATGCTGTGCGACATGAACGACGTCGGGCCGAGCAGCCCGAGCTCGCGATGCGCGAACGCGAGCGTGCCGGCGCGGTGCCCGTCCTGCGTGAACGTCAGGCCGCGCTCGCGCGCAAGCGCGCCGTAGCGTGCGGCCTGGTCGCGGAAATCCCGCTCGTACTGCGCGAGTTCCGGGTCGTGCTCGGGCCCGTACACCGGCAGCGTGATCGCGATCCTGATTCGACCGTCGGCGTCGCCGTGGCATTCGTCGACGATGCGTTCGCACACGTCGTACATCGTATCGAAATCGATGTCGCGCGTCTCGCCGCCGTCCGGCGCGTGGCGCGTGTATGCACGCGGCGCGGGCGGGCGCGACGGGCCGACGGCGACGATCGAGCGCGTGCCGGTGCGCACCACGGCATCGCAATGACGCCGCGCGTAGACGGGATCGTCGACGCGCATGATCGAGTTGCCGCCGCCGAGCAGCGACACGCCCGTCGTCACGCCGGCCTTCAGCCGTTCGAGCGCCGCGAGATGCGATTCGGTTTCCCAGAACGCCTCGTCCGACGCGCGCGTATAGATCGTCTCGGCCGCGGCCGACCACGCATCGCCGTCCGCGCCGCCGATCGTGCGCAGCATCGCGTGGCCCGCGTGCGCATGCGCATCGATCAGGCCCGGCAGCACGGCCTTGCGGCGTGCGTCGATCGTGCGCGCGGCACGGAAGCGCGCCTGCAATTCGGCGGTGTCGCCGACGGCGACGATGCGGTCGCCCCTCACGGCAACCGCGCCGTTCTCGATCACGCGCCGCTGCGGGTCCATCGTGATCACGCAGCCATTCGCGATCAGGGTGTCGATCGCTTCGCGCCGGTCGTCGGCCTGGTCGTCGGCCTTGTCCTCGGTCGTCATCGTTTCGGTGTCCTGTTGTAGTTAGAAGGGGCCGGGCGCCGTCGCACGGAAAAACCGCCGGGCAGTCGCCCGGCGGTTCGGCGGCGGCACGCCGATCGGGTCGTCACGCGGAGCGGGCCGGCGCAGCCACGCGCGCCTTCAGCTTGCGCTGTGCCGCGCTGATCGCGATGAACACCACCGCGTTCACCGCGAGTGCGACGAGCCCGGGGTTGATCGACGTCAGCGTGCTGGATGCGCCGGGGAACAGCGACGCGAGCGTCACGCCGTAGTAGTTCGTCAGCGCGATCACGATCGCACCGGCGACGATCCCCGCGAACGCGCCTTCCCGCGTGCCGAACGGCCGCTTCAGGAAGCTCGACGCGAGCATCGGCACGAGCTGCGTGAGCAGGCTCGACGAGAAGATCGCGAGCGTGACGAAGGTGGCGCCGCCGCGCAGCACGAAGTAGACGACCACCAGCGTGAAGATCGGCAGCGCGATCCGCGCGACGCGCGTCACCTCGCGGTCGGTCGCGTTCGGCGCGAAGCCTTCGCGGTAGATGTTGCGCGCGATCGTCGTCGAGGCGTTCAGCATGATCAGCGAGCCCGGCACCAGCGCGGTCAGCAGGCCCGTGCCGCCGACGATGCCGACGAACCACGCGGGGAACGTCTGCTTCACGAGACGCAGCAGCGCGAGATCGGTCTGCGCGCCTTCGAGCCCGTGCACCGTCATCACGGCCGCGAAGCCGACGAGGAACAGGAACGCGATCAGCACCTGGTACAGCGGCATCAGGATCACGTTGCGGCGCAGCGCGCGTTCGTCCTTCGCGACGTAGATCGCGGTGAAGCCGTGCGGGTACAGGTAATAGCCGAGCGACGTGAGCAGGATCGTCGAGTTGTACCAGCTCAGGTTGAAGCCGTGCTCGGGCATGCGCAGCAGTTCGGGATGCGCGGCGTCGATCTTCGCGAACATCTCGCCGAGGCCGCCGTAGTAGTGCATCGGCAGGTACAGGCCGAGGAAGATCGCGATCGCGAGGATCAACACGTCCTTGAAGATCGCGATGCTCGCCGAGCCGTGGATGCCTGACACGACCATGTACACGGCCATCAGCGTCGCGGCGATCCAGATCGCGGCCGCTTGCGGAATCAGCCCGTACGACATCTCGGACACGATCACGCCGAGGCCGCGCAGCTGGATCATCAGCAGCGACACCATCGCGAACACGGCCACGACCGACACCAGCACGCCGATTGCGCGGCTGTCGTACTTCGACGCGAAGTAGTCGGCGAACGACACGAGCCCGCGCGCCTTCGCGTAGCGCCACACCGCGGGCAGCATCCAGTAGCCGATCACGAACGCGAGGCAGCCGTACGACAGGATGTAGAACGCGGGCACGCCCTTGCTGTAGGTCCAGCCGCTCGCGCCGAGGAACGAGAACGTCGAGAACGCCTCGCCGGCCATCAGCAGGAACGTGAGCAGCGAACCGAAGCCGCGGCCGCCGACCGCCCACTGCTCGAGCGTGAGCTTGCGGCCGCGCCGCGCCATCACGCCGATCGCGAGCGCGAACACGGCGAACGCCGCGATGATGATGATCGAGGCGTTCATCGCGCGTCTCCCGTGCGGCCGTCGCGGGCCGCGTCGCGCTCGTCGAGGTGGAACAGGATCGCGAGGATCGCGGCGGTCGCCGCCATCCAGATCAGGTTCCACACGAGCAGGAACGGCAGGCCGAACAGCAGCGGCCGCACCTCGGCGATCGAGCCGCCGGTGTACATCCCGACGAACGGCAGCGCCGCCAGCAACAGTCTGAATTTCATCTATGTCTCCTCCGGAAGACGCGCGAACGCGTCAGCGCATCAGAACTTCTGGCGGATGCCGACCACCACCGCCACCTGCGACGTCGTCGACGACGGCCCGTCGGTCCCGTCGATCCACGCGTGGCCCACGCCCGACGACGCCTTCTGGTAGAAGCCGTTCACGTACACGTCGGTGCGCTTCGACAGCAGGTACTGCAGGCCGGCCGACACCTGCTGGTAGTGACCGTCGTCGGCGCCGCGCGCGACCTTCGTATAGGTGTAGCCGGCCGCGGCCATCAGCGCGGGCGTGATCAGGTAGCGCACGCTGCCTTCGTAGTTGTTGAAGCGCAGCGCGCCGCCCGTCGCCTGGCCGAAGTTCGAGCCCGTGTACAGCAGCCCGAGCGTCGCCGCGCCGATCGTGTAATTGCCGCCCGCGCCCCAGATCTGCTGGCGCACCGCGCTCGACAGACCGGCGCCGAACACCGACGCCGAGCCCGGGTAGTAGTTGTCGGACGCAACGGCGCCCGTCGCGCTGGCCGCCGGATGGTTCACGCGCGCATAGGCGGCGCCTGCATTGAGCGGCCCGTGCGTATAGGTGACGCCGGCGCTCCATGAGTTGTCGTTCGAGAAGCCCGTCGAGTTCGAGAACCCGTACATCAGGTTCGCCTGCAGGCCCGCGATCGTCGGCGACACGTACTTGACCGCGTTGTTGGTGCGGAAACTATTGTTGATGTCGTCGTTGTCGAACGGGTGCGTCGAGTACTGCGCGAGGAAGCTGCTCATCTGCAGCGAGCCGAGGATGTCCTGCGTCGAGTTGTACTGGCGGCCGAGCGTCACCGCGCCCCAGTTCGCGCCGCTCAGGCCGACCCACGCGGAGCGGCCGAACATCCGGCCGCCCTGCCCGAGCGCGCCGTTCGCGACGTTGAAGCCGTTCTCGAGCCGGAAGTTCGCCTTCAGGCCGCCGCCGAGATCCTCGCTGCCGATCAAGCCCCAGCGCGGGCCCGATTCGTTGCCGCCCGTGAACTGCCACAGCGCATGGCCCTTCGAATTGTTCGTGTAGGTCACGCCGGCGTCGACGATCCCGTACAGCGTCACCGTCGACTGCGCGTGCGCGGCGCCGGCGAAACTCATCGCCATGGCCGCGCTCATGCACGCGACGCCCGTCTTCCTGCCCATCGTTCGCACCATCTCCGTCATCTCCTCTCCAAACCGTCTTGTCGATGTTGTGTTTTGTTGATGCTGGCCATACGCGCCGGTCGGCTTGTATAGACAGTGGCTGGATGGTATCCAGCCGCAGTCGCATCAAGAAATGAAATGTTCAACTGGGCGGCAGTTGAAAATCGAATGGAGACGGATGAAGGGGAAACGGGCGGCGAATGCACGCGCCTGCAAGCCGATAGAAAGCATGGAAGCCCGCCGGACGCGACGCATTCTGCTCAGACATGAATGGCTCGCGTAAGCAAGCTGACGAAACGGTAACGCGCGACGCGCCTATGCGGTTTTCCCGGATAGACCGTGCATCGGGCGCCGCAACGCGGCGTCGAACGGATTCGTGCGCGGGCCGATCGCATCGGCCTGGCGCCGGAGCAGCTCGACGACCATCGGCATCCGGTCGTCGCCGAGCCGCGACGCCAGCGTGCCAACGCTCAGCGCGCCGACCGGGTAGCCGGTGCGATCGAGGATCGGCACCGCGACGCCGGCCATCCCGTCGAGCACGCCGCTGTTGCGGCCCGCGTAGCCGAGCTCGCGCACGCGCTCGATCTCGGTGCGCAGGTAGACCTCGTCGAGCACGCCGTAACCGCGAATGCGCGGCACGTTGAAGCGGATCACTTCCTCGCGCTCGGCTTCCGGCAGGAACGCGAGGATCGCGAGGCTGCCCTGCCCGACGCCGAGCGCAATGCGCCCGCCGATGTCCCCGGTGAACGAACGGATCGGGAACGGGCCTTCGCACAGATCGAGACACACTGCGTCGAAGCCGCTCTTCACGAGCAGGAAGATCGTCTCGCCGAGGCTTGCGCACAGCCGCAGCAGCGCAGGCCGGCACAGCGTGCGCATGCTGCTCGGGTTGCCGGCCAGCGCGGCGAGCGCGAAGAAGTCGACGCTCAGCCGGTACAGCTTCGACTGTTCGTCCTGCTCGACCATCCCTTCGGCGATCAGCGATTGCAGGATCCGGTGCGCGGTGCCCTGCGTGAGGCCGACGGCCTTCGCGAGGTGCGTGACGCGCACGCCGTCCTGCTGCATGCCGGCCAGCGCGCGCAGGATCGCGAACGCACGCTGCAGCATGCCGGTGCCCGGCGCGCCGGCCGCATCGACGGCGGCGTCCTCGTCCGCGGCCGGCATGCGTACGGCACGCGACGTTCCGGGCGAATGCGGTTCCTGCATGCGGATTCTCCTCGATGATTTCATTGAACGGAATACATCAGCTGCCATTGTCGTGTCGCCAAAATGCGCGCGGCATCCGGGTGTGCACGGGATTGACGCGCGTCTTTCACCACCTGCCCGCCCTTCATTCAACGGAACGATTTGCCGGCGACTCGGCAAAGCATTCCGTTCACTGGAATTTTTCTGAAATTCATCTCGTTGAGCAGAATTCCAAATTGACGCTCCGAAATATGGCTGGCTAGAGTCCGCGTCAATGACGCACCGGCCATGCGGTGTGCGAACCCGGAGTGCTCCATGTCGTTTCTCACGCTTACGGATCTGACGAAATCGTTCGGCGCGCTCACCGCCGTCGCCGACGTCAACCTGTCGGTCGAACAAGGCGAATTCGTGTCGCTGCTCGGGCCGTCGGGCTGCGGCAAGACCACGACGCTGCAGATGATCGCCGGCTTCGTCGACGTCACCCGCGGCCGCATCGCGCTCGACGGGCAGGACATCACGCACATGAAGCCGAACCGCCGCGGGCTCGGCATCGTGTTCCAGAGCTATGCGCTGTTTCCGCACATGAGCGTCGCGGAGAACGTCGGCTTCGGGCTCGACATGCGCGGCGTCGACAAGGCGGAGCGCGCCGAGCGCATCCGCGCGGCGCTCGCGCTCGTGCGCCTCGATGCGCTCGCGCACCGCTTTCCGCGTGAATTGTCCGGCGGGCAGCGGCAGCGCGTCGCGATCGCGCGCGCCGTGGTGATCGAGCCGCCGGTGCTGCTGCTCGACGAGCCGATGTCGAACCTCGACGCGAAGCTGCGCGAGGAGATGCAGTTCGAACTGCGCGCGATCCAGCGCAAGATCGGCACGACGACGATCATGGTCACGCACGATCAATCGGAAGCGCTGTCGATCAGCGATCGCGTGGTCGTGATGGAAGCCGGCCGCATCACGCAGACGGACACGCCGTACCGCGCGTACGAACGCCCGGAGAACCACTTCGTGTCGCAGTTCATCGGCAAGGCGAACCTGCTGCCCGGCACGATCGTCGCGCACGACGGCGACGCGATCCGCATCGATCTCGGCCACGATCTCGCGGAGACCGGCCGCACCGTGCACCTGCCGGCGCGCGAGCGCGACGTGCGCATCGGCGATGCCGTGTCGGTGTGCATCCGTCCCGAGAAGCTACGACTGTGCGCACCCGGCGCGGGCCGCTTCGCCGCGACCGTCACGAGCCGCTTCTTCCTCGGCAGCCAGTGGCTGTACCGCGTCGACAGCGCGCTCGGCGAAGTGCTCGTGTGCTGCCAGAACGAAGGCGCGGAGCCGCTCGCGGAAGGCGCGCCGGTCGGCGTCGACTGGCACAGCGACGCGGTGCGCGTGATGCGCCGGGAGGCCTGAATGCGACAGCCTACCCGTCCGCTTTCGACCGACGGCGCGCCGGCCGGGCTCGCGCCATCGGGCGCGGCCGCGACCGCGGCGGCCAACGCGGCCGACGCCGTTCCGCTTCGCACCGGCAGCGTTGCGCTGCGCGCGACGTGGCGTGCGCACGCGCCGCTGTGGCTGATGTGCGCGCCCGCGTTCGCACTGTTCGCGGCGCTCGTGCTCGTGCCGCTCGCGATGACCTTCGCGCTCACGTTCTACCGTTACGACCCGGCCACAGGTCCGATCGCCGCCTTCCAGCTCGGCAACTACGCGGAGGTGCTCGGCTCGTCGTACTTCCACACGATCTTCGCGCGCACGTTCGGCATCGCCGCGCTGACCACCGCGATCTGCGTCGCGATCGGCACACCCGAAGCGTACGTGCTGTCGAAGATGCGCGATCCGTGGCGCTCGCTGTTCCTGCTCGTCATCCTTGCTCCGCTGCTCGTGTCGGTCGTCGTGCGCGCGTTCGGCTGGAGCATGCTGCTGAACACGAGCGGGCTCGTGAACCAGGCACTCGGTCTCGTCGGCCTCGGGCCGTACAAGCTGGAATACACCACGTTCGCGATCGTGATCGCGCTCGTCCACGTGATGCTGCCGTTCATGGTGATTCCCGTCTGGACGGCACTGCAGCGGCTCGATCCGCAGACCGAGCACGCGGCGCTGTCGCTCGGCGCGTCGCCGTTCACGACGCTGCGCCGCATCGTCGTGCCGCAGCTGATGCCGGGCGTGCTGTCGGGCAGCCTGATGGTGTTCGGGCTGTCGGCGAGCGCGTTCGCGATTCCCGGCCTGCTCGGCGGACGCCGCCTGAAGGTCGCGGCGACCGCCGTCTACGACGAATTCCTCGGCTCGCTGAACTGGCCGCTCGGCGCGACGATCGCGGTGCTGTTGCTGGTCGCGAACCTCGTGGTGATGCTCACCTACTACCGCGTGCTCGAACGCCGCTATGCGCGCAGCCTCGGAGGCGCTTCCCGATGAGAAAGAACGGCCCGTTCGCCCTGGCGTTCCATACGCTCGTGATCCTGTTCGTGCTCGCGCCGCTCGCGATCGTCGTGCTGGTCGCGTTCACGCCCGACGAAACGCTGACGCTGCCGACGCACGAGTTGTCGCTGCGCTGGTTCCGCGCGATCCTCGACTATCCGGACTTCGTCACCGCGTTCGCCAACAGCGTGAAGCTCGCATTCGCGTCGGCGACGCTGTCGCTCGTGATCGCGTTGCCCGCCGGGCTCGCGATCGGCCGCGCGACCTTTCCCGGCCGCGCGTTCCTGAACAGCCTGTTGCTGTCGCCGCTCGTGATTCCCGGCCTCGTGCTCGGCATCGCGCTGCTGCGCTTCTTCGCGCTGATCGGCGCGACCGGCTCGTTCGCATGGCTGCTGCTCGCGCACATGATCGTCATCACGCCGTTCGTGATGCGGCTCGTGCTCGCGTCCGTCGCGGGCCTCGACCGCAGCATCGAGCAGGCCGCGTGCTCGCTCGGCGCCGACCCGTGGACGACGTTCCGCCGCATCACGCTGCCGATGATCCTGCCTGGCATCACCGGCGGCTGGCTGCTCGCGTTCATCAACAGCTTCGACGAGCTGACGATGTCGATCTTCGTCACGTCGCCGCAGACGGTCACGCTGCCGGTGCGCATGTACATGTATGCGACCGAATCGATCGATCCGATGATGGCGTCGGTATCGGCGCTGGTCATCTTCATCACCGCCGGCGCGATGCTGCTGCTCGATCGCGTGTACGGCCTGAACCGCATCCTGATCGGCCAACACTGATGACGACCTTCGTT
This sequence comes from Burkholderia sp. Bp8984, assembly GCF_003853755.1. NCBI lineage: Bacteria > Pseudomonadati > Pseudomonadota > Betaproteobacteria > Burkholderiales > Burkholderiaceae > Burkholderia > Burkholderia sp. Bp8984. The sequence continues at coordinate 129,672 of NZ_QTQN01000016.1, read as the reverse complement.
TCCCGCTCCACCGACAACGCGGACGACGGCGCGCAATTCGTGCGCGTCGCCGAACGCGAGCGCGCCGCCGTCGCGTTCACGCTCGACGGCCGCCCCGCGCAGGCGCTCGCCGGCGACACCGTGCTCACCGCGATCCTCGTCGCGCAGCGCCGCGTGCGCGTGAGCGAATTCAGCGGCAAGCCGCGCGCGGGCTTCTGCCTGATCGGCGCGTGCCAGGACTGCTGGGTCCGCACCGAGGCCGGTGCCCGCGTGCGCGCCTGCTCGACGCCGATCGCCGATGGCATGCGGATTCTCACCGGCGCGCAGCCCGACACGGCCGGAGACGCATCATGAGCGACGCACTGCGGCCGGTGATCGTCGGCGCGGGGCCGGCCGGCGTGCGCGCGGCCGAGGCGTTGGTCGACGGGGGGCTGCGCCCCGTCGTGATCGACGAGAACGCGTGCTGGGGCGGGCAGATCTATCGCCAGCCGCCGGCCGACGGCGCGTTCGCGCGCGGCAAGCGCGCGCTGTACGGCTTCGAGGCCGCGAAGGCCGATGCCGTGCACCGCACCATGGCCGCGTTGCTGCCGCACGTCGACTATCGGCCGAACACGCTCGCCTGGGCGTGCGGCGCGGGCCGCGTCGACACGCTGCAGGACGGCCGCGAAACGACCGTGCCGTTCTCGCACCTGATCGTCGCGAGCGGCGCGACCGATCGCATGCTGCCGGTACCCGGGTGGACGCTCCCGGGCGTCTATACGCTCGGCGGCGCGCAAGTCGCGCTGAAGGCGCAGGGCTGCGCGATCGGCAGCCGCATCGTGTTCGCGGGCACGGGGCCGTTGCTGTATCTCGTCGCCTATCAGTACGCGAAGGCCGGCGCGCAGGTCGCGGCCGTGCTCGACACGAGCCCGCTGCGCCGGCAGGCTGCCGCGACGCCCGCCCTGCTGCGCATGCCGTCCACATTCGCGAAGGGGCTGTACTACATCGGCTGGCTGCGCGCGCACGGCGTCGCGATCGAAACCGGCGTCACGCTTGAGCGCGTGCTCGGCGAGCGGCACGTAACGGGCCTCGCATGGCGCGCGGCCGGCGGCGACGCGCCGCCGCGGATGCTCGACTGCGATGCGCTCGGCCTCGGCTTCGGGCTGCGTTCCGAGACCCAGCTCGCGGATCTCGCCGGCTGCCGGTTCCGTTTCGATCCGCTCAACCGCGCATGGCTGCCCGAACGCGATGCGGCCGGCCGCACATCGGTGCGCGGCATCTACGTGGCGGGCGACGGTGCCGGCATCGCAGGCGCCGACGCGGCCGAGGCGTCCGGGCGACGCGCGGCGCTCGCGCTGCTCGGGGATGCGGGTATCGCGATGCCGTCGTCGTCGCCGTCGCTGGCCGGCAAGCCCGATGTAGCGACGCTCGATCGCACGCTCGCCCGGCTCGGCGCGTTCCGTGCCGGCCTCGAAGCGGCGTTCGCGCCGCCCGCCGCACTCGCCGCGCGCTGCCCGGACGACACGATCGTGTGCCGCTGCGAGGAAATCGACGCGGGTACGCTGCGACGCTGCATCCGCGGTGGCGAAGCGACCGAGCTGAACCGGCTGAAGGCGCTGACACGCGCCGGGATGGGCCGCTGCCAGGGCCGCATGTGCGGCGACGCGACCGCACTCGTGCTCGCCGCGGAAACCGGCCGCGCGCTCGCGGACGTCGGCCGGTTGCGCGCGCAACCGCCGGTGAAGCCGTTCCCGATCTCCGCCGCACTCGTGGGCGACGATGTCGCGGCGATTCCCGACGAGGCACGCGATGAGTGAACGCCGTCACTACGACGTCGCGATCGTCGGCGGCGGGCTCGTCGGCGCTTCGGCTGCACTGGCGCTCACGCGGCACGGCTTGCGCGTCGCGCTGTTCGAGCGCCGCGACTGCGGCGCGCAGGCAAGCGGCGTGAACTACGGCGGCGTGCGCTGCCAGGGCCGCCCCGCCGAACAACTGCCGCTCGCGCTGCGCGCGCGGCGCATCTGGGATCGCCTGCCCGAGCTGATCGGCATCGACGGCGAATTCGTCGTGTCGGGTCATTTGCGGCTCGCGCGCAGCGACGCCGATCTCGATGCGCTCGATGCCTACGCGACGCTTGCCGGCGAGCACGGCTTGCCGTTGCAGGTGATGCGCGGCGACGCGTTCCGCCGCCGCTACCCGTGGCTCGGCCGCGCCGCGGTCGGCGGCTCGCTGTGCGCGACCGACGGGCACGCGAACCCGCGTGTCGTGTCGCCCGCGTTCGCGCGCGCGGCCCGCGCAGCGGGCGCCGACGTGTTCGAGCACACGCCGGTCGACGACGCCCGGCACGACGGCACGCGTTTTCATGTCGTTGCGGGCGGCCGTGCGTTCAGTTCGACGTGGCTGATCAACTCGGCCGGCGCATGGGCGAACACGATCGCCGAGCGCTTCGGCGAAGCCGTGCCGATGGAGCCGATCTACCCGAACATGTGGGTGACCGAACCGCTGCCGCCGTTCATCACGCACAACCTCGGCGTGTACGGCGGCGGCGTGTACGCCCGACAGGTCGCGCGCGGCAACTGCGTGATCGGCGGCGGGCGCGGCCGCGGCGACGGCGAGTTCGGCCAGCCGTCGGTCGACACGACGCGCGCGGTGATGCGCGATGCGTGCGCGCTGCTGCCCGCATTGCGCGACGCGCTGCTGATCCGCACGTGGAGCGGCGTTGAAGGCTGCACGCCCGACCACAACCCGATCATCGGCGCGAGCCGTACCACGCCGAACCTGCTGCATGCGTTCGGCTTTTCCGGCGGTGGCTTCCTGCTCGCGCCGGGCGTCGGCGAAGTGCTCGCCGAGCTCGTCACAATCGGCGAAACCGCCACGCCACTCGATGCATTCTCGATCGGCCGCTTCTTCCCCCAAGCCGCGCCGACCGCCCCTTTCCGTCAAGAGGAGACCCAACGATGAAACTGCTCGGAACGATCGCGGCGGCTGCCGCCCTCTGCCTCGCAGGCGCCGGCGCGCCGGCGTTCGCGCAAACCAAGACGATCTACGTCGGCATGAACGGCGGCCCGATGGAAAAGGCCTATACGAGCCAGGTGCTGCCCGACTTCGAGAAGGCGAACAACGTGAAGGTCATCGTCGTGCCCGGCACCTCGTCCGACGTGCTCGCGAAGCTGCTCGCGAACCGCAACAAACCGCAAATCCACGTCGCGTTCCTCGACGACGGCGTGATGGCGCGCGCGGTCAGCCTCGGTGTATGCCAGAAGCTCGACGACTCGCCGGTACTGAAGGAGCTTTATCCGTTCGCGCGAATGAAGGACGATGTCGGCGCGGGCGTGCAGCTCGGCATGACCGGCATCGCGTACAACAAGAAACTGTTCGCGGAGAAAGGCTGGGCGCCGCCGACGTCGTGGATGGATTTCGCCGACCCGAAATACAAGGGCAAGGTCGTGTTCCAGTCCGCGTCGAGCAGCACGTTCGGGCTGCACGGATTTCTCGCGATCAACCGGCTGCTCGGCGGCAGCGAACAGAACGTCGAGCCCGGCTTCAGCAAGTGGGCGAGCACGGTCGGGCCGAACGTCGTCGAGTACATCCCGAACTCGGCGAAGATCTCCGAGATGGTGCAGACCGGCGAGGCCGGCCTGTTCCCGCTGACGCCGACCGGCGTCGGCGACCTGCAGGACAAGGGCATTCCGGTCGCGTATGCGAACCCGAAGGAAGGCCCGGTGCTGCTGCTCGTCGATCTGTGCGTGGTCGCGAACAACCCGGATCCGCAACTGGCCCAGAAGCTCGCGCAGTTCCTGCTGTCCGCACCCGCGCAGACGAAGGCGGCCGAAGCCGGCAAGCAGATCCCGACCAATCGCCTCGCGAAGATGCCCGCTGCGATGCAGCAAAGCCTTGGCAACGTCGACGATCTGGTGCGCAAGTTGACGGTGGTCGACTGGACGGCGATCAACGCCCGCCGCGCGCAGTGGGACACGCGCTGGAACCGGCAGATCGAGCGGTGACGGGCACCGGCGTGCGCGGGTACGGCCGTGCGCGCCGCGACCATCATTTGCGGGAGTGATGACACTCCCCTTTTTCTGCGGATTTGACCGGGGCGGCGGTGCCGACAACACTAGCCCGCAGTGCCGCATGCGTCGCAGAGACGGCACGCACCCGCCCCCTTCAGAGTCCGCCATGTACCCGACCGACACCATGCAATCCCCGAGCGCCGCCCGGCCGCTCGCCGACCGGCAGCTTCGCCGCATCGTCATCGCCTCCGTCGCCGGCAACGCGATGGAGTGGTACGACTTCTTCGTCTACGGCACGGCCGCCGCGCTCGTGTTCGGCCACGTGTTCTTTCCGCCCGGCGCGTCGCCGCTCGCGGGCAGCCTCGCAGCGTTCGCCGCGTTCGCGCTCGGCTTCGTCGCGCGGCCGCTCGGCGGGATCGTGTTCGGGCATGTCGGCGACCGCTACGGCCGCAAGGCGTCGCTCGTGTGGACGCTGCTGATCATGGGCGCGTCGACGTTCGCGATCGGCCTGCTGCCGACCTACGCGCAGGTCGGCCTGTGGGCGCCGGCGGCGCTCGTCGTGCTGCGGCTGCTGCAAGGCATCGCGTCCGGCGGCGAATGGGGCGGCGGCGTGCTGATGATCAGCGAGAACGCGCCGCCCGAGCAGCGCGGCTACTACGCGGCGTGGAGCCAGCTCGGCGTCGGCGGCGGCTTCGTGCTGTCGTCGGCCGCGTTTCTCGCCGCCCAGGCGCTGCCCGACGACGCGTTCCGCACGTGGGGCTGGCGGCTGCCGTTCCTCGCGAGCATCGCGATCTTCGCGATCGGCATCTACATCCGCCGCCACCTGCCGGAAAGCCGCGACTACGAGCAGGCCGGCAAGCGCGGCGCGCACACGCACTTGCCGATCGTCGAATGCATCCGCCGCCATCCGAAGGAAATCCTGCTCGCGATGGGGCTGCGCGTCGCCGAAAACGGCGGTGCGTACATCTTCCTCGCGTTCTCGCTCGTCTACGGCAAATACGTCGGCATCCCGAACGGCGTGATGCTGACCGGCGTGATGATCGCGATGATCGTCGAAATGGGCGCGATGCTCGCGTGGGGCCGGCTGTCCGACCGGATCGGCCGCAAGCCCGTGTACCTGATCGGCGCGCTGAGCCTCGTCGCGTGCGCGTTTCCGTTCTTCTGGCTGCTCGACACGCGTGCGACGCCGCTCGTGTGGCTCGCGCTGACGGTCGGTACCGCGGTGAGCCACGGCGCGATGATCGGCACGCTGCCCGCGCTGGTCGGCGAGCTGTTCAGCACCGAGGTGCGCTATTCGGGCGTCGCGCTCGGCCATGAAGTCGCGTCGATCTTCGCGGGTGGCATGTCGCCGCTGATCGCGACCGCACTGCTCGCGCGCTATCACGCGTCGTGGCCCGTGTCGCTGTTCCTCGTGGCGCTCGGCCTCGTGACCGTCGCGACGCTGTGCGTGATGCGCGAGACGCGCGGCACGCCTGCAGCCGACACGCGCGGCGACGCGGCATGAGCGTAGCCGCCGCGCACGCGACGCTTCCGGCCGGCGAACGGCACACCGTTTTGCGGTACCGCGTGCACGCGTGCGCGGCGCGACGATCGCACCCGGCCGCGACGACCGCGCTATGCGTCGGTGCTGCGCCGCGCGCCGTCGAACTCGGGCGCCAGTCCCAGGTGGTCGAGCAGCCGCGCGAATTCGCCGAGCCGCTGCCGCATGTAGGCCGGCACGTCGACCTGCGCATAGTCGTGGAACCCGGCACCGCTACGCACGCCGTCGCGCCCGGCCGCCATGTTGCGCACGACGCTGTCGGCCGGCGCGAACCGCGGGCCGAGCTCGCCGGCGAGATACGTCGACGCGTAGTACAGGATGTCGCAGCCGCCCCAGTCGATGAACTCGAGCAGCCCGAGCACCGCGAAACGCGGGCCGAAGCCGGTGCGGATCGCCATGTCGATGTCCTCGGCGCTCGCGACGCCCTCTTCCACCATGCGTGCCGCCTCGTTCATCGCGAGCGCCTGGATGCGCGGCACGATGTAGCCGGGCGCCGGCCCGCAGATCACCGGCTTCTTGCCGACGCGTTCGAGCAGCGCGGCCAGTGCGTCGACGACCCGCTGATCGGTCGCGTCGCTGCGGCTGATCTCGACGAGCGGCATCAGCAGCGCCGGGTTCAGCCAGTGCGCATTCAGCATCCGTTCCGGATGCGCGACATAGCGCTGCAACTCGGTGACGACGAACGTCGACGTCGTCGACGCGATCGTTGCATGCGCATCGACATGTGCGCCGAGCCAGCGCAGCGCGTCGGCCTTCGCATCGAGCACTTCGGGCAGCGCTTCGAACACGATGCCGGCGTCGCGCAGGGCGGGCGCCGCGCCCTCACGCGCGACCAGCGCGATGCGGGCGACGACGGCCGCGGCCTGGTCGGCATCGATCCGGCCGAGTGCCACCTGCGCATGCAGCGGCCGCGCGATCTCGCCGCGCGTGCGATCCTCGAATACGCGCCGGCCTTGCGCATCGCGCGGCTTGAAGTCGATCAGCGTCACGTCGAGGCCCGCGAACGCAAAGACGAGCGCAATCCCCTGCCCCATGCGTCCCGCGCCGAGCACGTGCACGCGCGTCACGTCGGCGGCGGGCGTCATGCGGCGTACCCCGCATCGAGCAGCGCGCGCATCGCGTCGCGCGACAGCGCGGCGAGGCCGAGCGCCTCCAGCGTGCGCCCTTGCGCATACAGGTCGCGGCCGGTCACCGCCGACGCGACGCTCAGCAGCCCCTGCGCAACGGGCGTCGCCACGTTGGCCCAGCGCCCGCACGACGCGATGAAGGACAGCCCGAGCCGGGTGTCCTCGAGCATGTAGCGATGCGTGCGCAAATCGATCTTCTCGCGCCAGTCGCCGCTGTCGGTCAGCTTGCCGTGCGCGCCGCGCCCGTACATCCATTCGTCGCCGTCGGTCGCGTAGTGGTCCGCCAGCGGGAAATGCGGCGCGCGGTAGCCCAGTGCCTCGCGCACCGCGATGCGTTCGGCATCGAGCGCATTCGTCACGCGGCGGATCGACGGCTGCGTGCCTTCGTTGTGGATGTCCCACGCGTCGAAGTGTTCGAGCGGCCCGGCGTTCATCAGGATCAGCGGCGGATGAATCACCGGGCCCGCGTTCATCAGCGCGCCGGACAGCGCATCCTCGACCGGCTCGACCGACGGGTAGCCCGCGCGCAGCACGTCGAACGCCCAGGCCGCCGCGTTCGCGGGAAACACGCCGGTCGGCAGGCGCGTCGCATACGCGCTGATCACGACCGCGTTGTCGCCATGCTTGCGTACCAGGTACGGCAGCGTGCCGGTCTCGGCAAAAGCGACGCGCGCGCGGTTGCCGGCATCGGCCGCCGCACGCGCGAACACGACGCTGCCGAACGTGCCGGGCGGCAGGAACACGACCTGGTCGTCCTCGAGCAGGGGCGCGACCTGCGCGGCGAGCGCATCGTGCGAGACGGCCGGCAGCGGCACCACGACGAGCCGCGCGCCGCGCAGCGCGGCCGCGAGATCGTCGCTCAGGCGGATCGCGCCGGGTGCGTCGCCGAGCGGCACGGCACGCCTGCCGCGATAGTCGGTCACCTGCAACGCGCCGAGCTCGCGCAGCCGCGCATGCGGTTCGCGGTCGCGCCGCCACCACGTCACGTCGTGGCCCTTCTCGAACAGGTCGATCGCGGCCGCATGGCAGCCGTGGCCGCCGCCCAGTACACATACCTTCATCGTCGTCTCCCGGTGAGTGAGTGTTGCCGAGACTACGCGGCGGCGCACGTCGCGTCGCTTCAAAACGCGCAACGGCGCGCCCGTTCGCGCAACGCAATCGCGGCGATGCGCACGACGTCGCATCCATCCATCCGACACGAGGCCACCGCATGGATATCGCCCTTTCCCGACATGCGCCGAACCGGCTCGGCACGCTGCATGCGCCCGACGAAGTCGAACGCGCGGTCGCGCACCGGCTCGGGCCGCACCGGATGGCCGCGCACGGCCGCGATCCGTTTCATGCGGAGCTGTACGAGGTGCCGCTGCATCACGGCGCACTGCTCGAGCTCTGCTACGGCCGCGAGACGCGCATCGAGTTCGGCGACGATGCCGGGCATTTCCTGTTCCGGCTGACGCTGTCGGGCGCATGTGAGCTGCAGGCCGGCGACGTGGTCGCACGCGCCGGGCCGGGCCAGCTGACGGTGTCGTCGCCGGCGCTCGCGAGCCGCCTGAGCACGAGCCCCGATTGCCGCAACCTGGTGCTGCGGCTCGAACGCGGCGCACTCGAGCGCAAGCTGCAGGACATGCTGCACACGACGCTCACGCGGCCGCTGCAGTTCGATCTCGCGGCCGGCGGCAACGGCGCGGGCGCGGCGCTCGTGCTGCCGACCTTCGAATACCTGTGCCGGCTCGGCGCGCAGCCGGGAATCGGCACGTCGATCACGACGTTCGGCGCCGATCTCACCGCGTGGCTGATGGCGCTGCTGCTCACGCACCTGCCGCATTCGTACAGCGCCGCGCTCGCACGCGGCACGCCACCGCTGCCGGCGCACGTGCGCCGCGCGTGCGACCACGTCGACGCGCACCTGGGCGACCCGCTCGCGCTCGCCGCGCTGGCGGCCGTCGCGGGCGTCGCGCCGCGCACGCTCCAGCATGCGTTCCGCGCGTTCCTGAACACCACGCCGGCCACCTACGTGCGCGAGCGCCGGCTGGCCGCGGTGCACGCCGCGCTGCAGCGCGGCGACGCGCGCAGCGTGACGGACGTGCTGATCGCGCACGGCATTCACGGCTTCGGCCATTTCGCGAAGGCGTATGCGCGGCGTTACGGCCACCTGCCTTCCGTCACCGCGAGGCAAGCACCATGACGCACTCCGCCACCGGCCGGCCGCCGGCCCGCCCCGAACCCGCGGCGCACGACGCGGACGCGCCCGACGGCCTGCGCGTGCAGGACCTCGACCTGAACCTGTTGAAGACGTTTCGCGCGGTGTACGAAGAACGGCACGTCGGCCGCGCAGGGTTGCGGCTCGGCGTCACGCAGCCGTCGGTGAGCTACGCGCTCGGCCGGCTGCGCCTGATGTTTCGCGACGCGCTGTTCGTGCGCACCGGCACCGGCGTCGAGCCGACGCCGCGCGCGCAACGGCTCGCACTATCGGTCGACAAGGCGCTCGCGATCCTGCAGGACGTGCTCGACGAAGGCTCGCGCTTCGCGCCGGACAGCACCCAGCGCGTGTTCCGGCTGCACATGAGCGACTTCGCGGCGAGCGCGTTCCTGCCGACGCTGCTCGCGGCATTCGACCGGCGCGCGCCGGGCGCGGTGATCGAGACGCTGCACGTCGACGAATGCCAGCTCAACGTCGCGCTCGAATCGGGCCGCATCGACTTCGCGCTCGGTCATTTCGCGGATGCCTCGAGCCATTTCCAGCGGACCGCGCTGCTGCACGAACGCTGCGTGCTGCTGATGCCGCGCCGCACCGCGCAGCGCCTCGCGCTGCCCGGCGGTTTCGTGCTCGATGGCGACGCGCCGGACGCGCTGCGCTTCGTCGCGGTGACCGCGCATCCGCAATCGATGCAGCTGCTGGAACGACACGGCCTGATGCCGCGAGTGCGGGCGGCGCTGCCGGACTTCCTGGTGGTGCCGGCGCTGCTCGAACACGGCGATTACGCGCTGATCCTGCCGGAGACCGTCGCGCTCACGTTCGCGGCGCGCCAGCCGTGCACGCTCTACGAGATCGCGGGCGCGGGCGAATGGGCCGTCAACGCGTACTGGCACCGGCGCTTCGATGCGGACCCGGGCCATCGGTGGCTGCGCGCGCTGCTGCTGGAGCTGTTCGACATCGGCCGGCAGGCACCGTTCGACGCATGGCTCGCGCCGCAACCGCCCGCCTGCGCATAGCGGCGCGGGCGGGCGCAGGCCGGCCTCGGCGGTCAGAACGCCGTGAGGATGCCCGCGACGATCGAGCTGGCGGTCGCGCCGGGTTTCGCGACCGCGACGCCGCCGCCCGCCGCGCCATTGACGACGAAGCGCGCGTGCGCGCCGTTGCGCACCATCGCGGCCCCCGTGTACAGCACCGTGCGCTTCGACAGCGGATAGTCGAAGCGGATGCCGTACGAATCGGCGTTGCCGTCGCTGTCGGCGACCTTCCGGTAGTGGCCGATGCTCAGCAGCAGCGACGCGCGCCCGATCGGCACCGTCGCGCTGAGTTCCATCGTGTCGCTGTGCGGATACGCGCTCTGGCTGTCGATCGCGGCCGCGACGTCGGGGCCGCCGCGATGCCGCATGTACAGCGCGGCGACCTTCACGACGTTGAAGTCGTACGAGATCGCGCCGACCGTGTAGTTGCCGTTCGCGGCCGAACTGGTGACGCCGAGCGCGGATGCCGCCACCGGGCTGAACTTCTGCTGCATGTAGTCGACGTCGACCGACAACCCGCCGCGCACGTAGTTGAGGCCCGCGCCGTACGTGTCGCCGAGCGTCGCCGGCTGGCCGGCCGCGCCGTTGGTGCCGCGCGCGGCCATCGCGCGCAGCATGAAGCCCGCGTAACGCGGCGACGTGTAGCGCAGCGAGTTGCGCACGCGCAGGAACGCGGGGCCGACGAAGTTGTTCGTCGCGTTGCCCCATGCGAGGCCCGCGCCGAGCCCGGGCAGGCTGTACGTGACGAGCGTCGTGTGCACGATCGTGTAGAGCTCGCCGAACTGCACGCCGCCGAACGGCCCGGTGATGCCGACCCACGCCTCGCGGCCGAACAGCGCGCTGCCGTTCGACAGCGCGCCGCTCGCCGCGTTGAAGCCGTCCTCGAGCTTGAAGATCGTCGCGTAGCCGCCGCCGAGATCCTCGACACCCTTCAGCCCCCACTGCGACGCCCACAGGTTGCCGCTGCCCACGCGCATCACGTGGCTCGGCCCGGCGTTCGCATATTCGATCGCGGTGTCGATGCGGCCGTAGAGCGTCACGCTCGATTGCGCGACAGCCGGCAGCGATGCGCACGCAAGGAGCGCGGCCGCCAGCGTGGCAAGCGGTACGGCAAGCCGGTCGGCCCGCCCGTTCGAATGGTTCATCTTGGTCGTCCCGTGGAAATGCCGGCGCTTGTCGGCATCGCGCCGTTTGACATGAAGCGCGTTCGCATTCGGATGCGAACGCTGCCGATCAAAAACGGGCCGAGTCTAGGAACGACAATTTCGGACGTCGACGCAATGCGCTCTATAACGCTTATAGACGCGCCGCATGATGCGCGCACGCGCCGCCGCACGTGCGCCGCGCGGCGGCCCGCGCGCACGGCCTCGGTGTTTTCTTTATCCGCGTCGGTAAATGTCCGTGTGGCGCGGCTGTCACTCCGGCTATGGCGGCCGAATTTGGCCGACTACGCTGCGTCTCCGATCGTGTCACCCGCACGCTTTCGCACCGCGACGGCACCCGGCCCGCGAGGCCCGCGCCGCGCTTTTCCATCGCCCGCTCCTGGAGAATCCGCATGTCCGCACCCACGGCCCGCGCTGCCGACGGCAAGCGCTATACGTACGAATGGTATGTCGTCGTCATCTGCATGCTCGCGTATGTCTTTTCGTTCGTCGATCGCCAGGTGCTCGTCCTGATGATCGAACCGATCAAGCGCGACCTGCACCTGACCGACACGCAGTTCAGCCTGCTCAACGGCTTCGCGTTCTCGCTGTTCTACGCGGTGATGGGCCTGCCCGTCGCGTATCTCGCCGATCGCTACGCGCGCCCGCGCATCATCGCGCTCGGCATCGCGCTGTGGAGCGTCGCGACCGCCGCATGCGGGCTCAGCCAGCAATTCGTGCAGATGTTCGTCGCGCGGATGGGAGTCGGCATCGGCGAGGCCGCGCTGTCGCCCGGCGCGTATTCGATGCTCGCCGACTACTTCCCGAAGGAGAAGCTCGGCCGCGCGATCGCCGTGTATTCGCTCGGCTCGTTCATCGGCGGCGGCGTCGCGTTCCTGATCGGGGGCTACGTAATCGCGCTGCTCAAGCATGCGAGCGCGTTCACGCTGCCGGTCGTCGGGCAGGTGCATGCGTGGCAGGTCACGTTCCTGATCGTCGGGCTGCCGGGGATCCTCGTCGCGCTGCTGTTCGCCGCGACCGTGCGCGACCCGCAGCGCAAGGGGCTCGCGCAGGACCGCTCGGGCGCCGTGCGGCGCGTGTCGATGCGCGATTCGCTGCGCTTCGTCGGCACGCATCGCGCGACCTTCGCGTGCCACTATCTCGGCTTCTCGTTCTACGCGATGACACTGTACTGCCTGCTGAGCTGGACGCCCGCGTTCTATATCCGCCGCTTCGGGATGACGGCCGTCGAAGCCGGCTACACGCTCGGCATCGTGCTGCTCGTCGCGAATACCGCCGGCGTGTTCTGCGGCGGCTGGCTCAACGACTGGCTGCTGCGCCGCGGCCGCACCGATGCGCCGATGCGCGCCGGTGCGATCGGCGCCGCGTGCATGGTGATCCCCGCGACGCTGTTCACGCAGCTCGACAGCCTGCCGGCATCGCTCGCGATGCTCGTCGTCGCGATGTTCTTCGCGTCGTTCCCGATGCCGACGTCGACCGCCGCGATGCAGACGCTCGCGCCGAACCAGATGCGCGCGCAGATCTCCGCGCTGTTCCTGCTCGTGTCGAACCTGATCGCGCTCGGGATCGGCACGACCGTCGTCGCACTGTTCACCGATCGCGTGTTCGGCGCGCCGGCGGCGGTCGGCCATTCGATGTCGATCGTGAACATCGCGGCGGCCACGCTCGCCGCGATGTTGCTGGCCGTCGGCTGCCGGCAGTATCGACGCAGCCTCGAGCGCGAACGCGGCCATGCGTCGGCTTCGGCTTCGGCCGATGCGACTGTCGACGGCGGCAGCGCCGTTGCCGCACGCTGAAGTCGCGGTGGTCAGCGTCGGCTTCGGCTTCGGCTGAGGCGGCCGTCGACGGTGGCCGCGCCGCGGCCGCACGCTGAAGTCGCGCTGTTCAGCGATCGCGTGTTCGGCGCACCGCCTGCGCGATCGTCGACGCCGCGGCCGTCATGCTGGTCGCCGACCATCATCCACCCCACTGATTCTGGCATCGCTTTTTTATCGATTTGATTTATGCGATGCCCGTCCTTATTCTCGGTTGCATGACGGCGCGGTATCCGCCGCGCCGGTTTCTTCTACCCCACGGAACACCCCATGCAAGCGAACCGCCACCAGGTCCGGATCGACGCGCTGATCGACGCGGCGCAGGACATCCGCTGTTTCCGGGTCTCGCGCGTCGACGGCCAGCCGTTCGACGCGTACGAGCCGGGTGCCCATATCGACGTCACCGCGCCGTCCGGCGTCACACGGCAATACTCGCTGTGCGGCCGCCCCGACGAGCGCGGCAGCTACCTGTTCGCGGTGAAGAGGGAAGCGCAGTCGCGCGGCGGCTCGCGCTCGCTGCACGACGACGTGCGCGTCGGTGCCGAGCTGTCGATCGGCGCGCCGCGCAACCTGTTTCGTCTGGCCGACGACGCGAGCGAGCATGTGCTGGTCGCGGCCGGGATCGGCATCACGCCGCTGCTGTCGATGGCGTACGCGCTCGCGCAGCGCGGCGCGCGTTACCGGTTGCACTACTTCGCGCGCAGCCGTGAACACGCGGCCTTCGTCGACGAACTGTCGGCCGAACCGTTCGCGTCGCGCGTGACCTTCCATTACGGGATCGCACCCGATGCGCTCGCGGCCGAACTGAGCCGCTGCGTCGAGTCGATCGACGCGAAAGCGCACGTCTATACGTGCGGGCCCAGGCCGTTCATGGATGCCGTCGTCGCGGCGGCAGCCACGCGGCTTCCGGAAGACGCGATTCACCTCGAACGCTTCGCGGCGGAACCCGTCGCGGCCGACGCCGCTGTCGACGCCGCCCCGGCGGAAGGCTTCGAAGTGCGCCTGCAGCGCAGCGGCCAAGCGGTGCGCGTCGCGCCCGGCACGTCGATCGTCGACGCGCTCGCGCGCATCGGCGTCGAGGTCGATACGTCATGCGGCGAAGGCGTGTGCGGCACCTGCATGGTGCCGGTGCTCGACGGCGAGCCGGATCATCGCGACCACTGCCTCAGCAAGGCCGAGCGCGCGAGCAACACGGTGATCTGCTGCTGCGTGTCGCGGGCTCGCTCGGCGGTGCTCGTTCTCGATCTGTGATGCGCCCCGTATCATCGGTGCAATGCGTCGGAAGATGCGGGCGCGCGGCGCTCAGCAATCAATCCCGATTTGCTTCGATGATACGTTCGAGCTCATTCGCATCGTCCGTGGGTTCCTCCGTGCCGCGAAAGATGCAAACCTCGGTGTGCCCGTCTCGGAACACGTCAACCTCTACCCGCATCCCGACCACCGTGATCGAAACCAGCACCGTATCCGGTCGGTTGCGGCTCAGGGTGTAGTGGATCTTCGCAGATTCGAGCTGATCGAGCAGATCGAACAGTGTGTTGGGGGTCATGTCGGGCACCTATTTCTTGAAACGGTTATCGTTGAGCAACTTGAGCGCCTTACGCGCCTCTTTGATGCCATCGCTCGCATCACCTTGAATCTCGTTGAGCGTCGAATTCAGATATTGCCCTGGGAACTCGCGCAACACTGAGCCTTTGCACTCAGCCTTGATGATGTCGCAGGCCATCATATCGCCTCGGTCGACACCCGCGACTTGAACCGCGTCTCCCAACGCATCTGGCGAAAAATCGAATGGCGATGCCTCACTGAGCGAAGTCGAATCAGCGAAGCCCGCGCCGCCCGCCATCGCGGCCGCACCACCTGCACCGCCCGAGACAACACTCTGCAGATAGCTCATGAGCTCGCCCGCAGACACATCGCTGGGTGTCGCCCAACCAGGCAAGGGCTTGTCTACCGGTAGCGGGGCCATTCTCGGCACACTGGCGAACCTATTGGCTTTTGGGAATGGCGGAGTTGTGGGAGAACCTCCAGCCGAACCCCCACCACCAACCGCTTGTCGTTCGATCTGTACCGCCACGCGTCCATTTTCGATGGCAGCCTTGAGCGCATCAAGCGGAGTGCCTTGGAGTGCGTCTAGGCCAAGTTGGCGAAGGTATGTCAGCACGTTCGTGGTCAGACCACTGTATTTCGGCCAGTGCAACATTAATTCGGACACGTCGCTGCGTTGACTGGCGGACAAGCTGGTACCGCTTGAACGTGACGCACGCGTGAGCGTAGCGCGCTTTCCGGCACCCAGATCAATCGTCACTGAAGCCATGAATCCTGTTCTCCGTATCGGCTTTGCAGAACATAACGTTGCTCTCTCAACGTCAGGCCTAGCACTTCGAAGCCCATACTTTAGCAGTCCTCCTCGATCTCTGACGCGCTCACGCAGCCCGACCGTCACGCGTCGTCGAACCGCTCGACGATCTCGGCGAGCAGCGCGCGCATCCACGCGATCCCCTCGTCCTCGTGAAAATGCTCGTGCCAGTGCATCGTGACCGGCGCGGGCGGCAGCGTGACCGGCAGCTCGTAGAGCCGGAACGCGTTGTCGCGGTTCAGGATCCGCGCGAGCCGCTTCGGCAGCGTCGCATAGAGATCGGTGACCGACAGCACGCTCGGCAGCGCGACGAAGTGCGGCACTTCGAGCGCGATGTTGCGGCCCACGCCCTGCGCGCGCAACGCGTCGTCGAGCGCGTGGTGACTGTGCTCGACCGATTTCACGTTGACGTGCGCGGCGCGCACGAACTGCTCGAGGCTCAGCGCCGCACCGGCCGGCAACCCGCGCCGGCGCCCCGTCATGCACACGTAGGTTTCCTCGAACAGCAGCTGGTGGCGCGTGCGCGGCATCAGCTCCGGCAGGTTGCCGATCGCGAAGTCCAGCCGGCTCGCGCGCAGCGCCTCCTCGATCTCCTCCACCGGCAGCGGCTGCACGCTGAGCGTCACGCGCGGCGCGCGCTCGCGCAGCGCCTGGCAGATCGCCGGCAAGTACGCCATCTCGCCCGCATCCGACAGCGACAGCCGGAACGTGCGCGTGCTCGACGCCGGATCGAAACGCTCCGCATAGCGCAGCGCGACGCGCACCATGTCGAGCGCCTTGCCGACGATCCCCGCGAGTTCGAGCGCGACCGGCGTCGGCTGCATCCCCGCGCGCGTGCGCACGAACAGCGGATCGTCGAACAGCGTGCGCAGCCGCCCGAGCGAATAGCTGACGGCCGGCTGCGACAGCGCGAGCCGCTCGCCGGCCTTGGTCAGGCTGCGCTCCTCGACGATCGCCTGGAACACCCGCAACAGGTTCAGATCGAGATGATCGACCGATGTCATCGTGACCTCCATCATTTGCCGCATTTATTTGATCGGCAATTTTAGATCAATTTGACGGATATGTAGAGGAAGACGAGACTGGGTACCCGATGCCGCGCGTGACGCGGCCCGATTTCGCGACTCTTTCCCCACGACGACGATGAGCGACATTCCCACCCAGACGATCGACACCCGCGCGTTGCACGGCTTCGCGCAGCCCGACCGCATCGCGCCCGCGATGTATCACGACCCCGCGCTGTTCGAGGCCGAGCTCGACCGCATCTTCTACCGCACCTGGATCTGGGTCGCGCACGAGAGCGAGCTGCCGAACCCGGGCGACTTCGTCACGACGACGATCGGCCGCCAGCCGGTGATCGTCGTGCGCGACAGGACCGGCGAGATCAACGTGCTGCAGAACCGCTGCCGCCACCGCGGCGCGACCGTGTGCGAATCGCACAAGGGCAACGCGAAGGGCTTCACGTGCCCGTATCACAGCTGGTCGTACGCGCTCGACGGCACGCTGCGCGCGCTGCCGTACGGCGACGGCTACGAAGGCGTGTGCGAGAAAGGCGACCTGCCGCTCGTGAAGCTGCGCGTGGGCGTGTACCAGGGGCTGATCTTCGCGAGCTTCAACGACGCCATCGAACCGCTCGAGGATTTCCTCGGCGGCGCGAAGCCGTGGATCGACCTGTTCATGAAGCAGGGTGCCGGCTACCCGATCAAGGCGAACGGCGAGCACAAGTTCAAGTTCAAGGGCAACTGGAAGATCCAGCTCGAGAACACGACCGACCTCTATCACTTCCCCGTCGTGCACAAGTCGTGGATGAAGTCGATCGACGACGAAACGGCGGCCGCGATCACGAGCTTCATGACGAGCGAGGACGCCTTCTGCCGCGGGCTCGGCAACGGTCACAGCCTCGCGGTGCTGATGCCCGAGCTGATCGATCTCGACCAGGACGACGGCGCGCCGCTGCCCGAACGCTTCGCGCCGCTCGCGGCGAAGCTCGCCGAGCGCCACACGCCGGACGAAGTGCGCCGCATCGTGCGCTCGCTGATGGGGGTCGGCTTCAACCTGAACCTGTTCCCGAACCTTGCGCTGTCGATGGCGTTCTTCCGCGTGCTGCGGCCGATCTCCGCGAACGAAACCGAGATCCGTCACGTCGCGCTCGCGATGGATGGCGGCCCGGACGAAGCGAATCGCGAGCGGCTGCGGATTCACGAGCATTTCCAGGGACCGTTCGGCTTCGGCAGCCCCGACGACGCGGAAGCATGGGAGCGCGTGCAGCGCGGCGCGCATGCGGGGCCGGACGTGCCGATCCTCGTGAACCGCGGGCTGAACCGCGAGACGACCGCCGCGAACGGCGAAAAGACCGCGCATGCGACCGACGAGACGGGCATGCGCGAGGCCTACCAGCAATGGCGCAAGATGATGGAGCAACAGTAATGGACGACCGCAACGCCCTCTTTTCCGAGCAGACCTTCGCCCGCGCGGTCGAATTCGTGTGGCGCGAAGCCGAGTTGCTCGACCGCCGAGACTATCGCGCATGGCTCGACCTGTGGGATCCGGCCGGTCACTACGTGGTGCCGATCGATCCCGACACCACCGACTTCGCGGCGACGCTCAACTACGTGTTCGACGACCAGGACATGCGCGAGAAGCGCGTGCAGCGGATGCTGTCCGGTTACTCGGCGTCGGCGACCGACGCGGCGCGCACGGTGCGCACCGTGTCGCGCTTCACGCTGGAGAGCAGCAGCGCCGGCATGGTCGAGCTGAAATCCGCGCAGGTCGTCGTCGCGTACAAGCGCGGCGTCGCGACGCTGTTCGCGGCCGACGTCACGCACAAGCTGCACATCGACCCGGACGGCGAAATGCGGATAGCGGAGAAGGTCGTGCGCCTGATCGACTCGACCGAGGCACTCAGCGCGATCGGCTTCCTTCTGTAAGCGGCCGCCGGTTCGCTGTCGCCAGCGCAACGGTGAACCGGCCACCTTCACCTTTCGGGACGCTCATGCTCACACTCTAATGCGGAAACGGTCGTCCGTCCGATCGGTTCGGCCGAATCACTCGGCGCGATCGGAACGGTGAGGCGGCCACCTTCACCTTTCCGGACGACCCAGCCCACACTCGAATGCGGAAACGGTCGTCCACCTGATCGGCTCGACCGATGCGCGCAGCGAGATCGGCTTCCTGCTGCAAGCGGCCACCGGTTCGCCGTCGCCAGCGCAACGGTGAGCCGGCCACCTTCACCTTTCCGGACGACCATGCCCACACTCGAAGTTTTCCTGCCGGCCGGCCACGACGACGCGCGCAAGGCCGAGCTGATCGCGCGGCTCAGCGGCGCGACCGTCGACGCGATCGGCGCACCGCTCGAATCGGTGCGCGTCCTGCTCACCGAATTGCCCGCCACGCACATCGGCCTTGGCGGCCGCACGGCCGCCGATGGCGCACCGCCGTCGCTGCCGGTGATCGTCGCGATCCTGATCGCCGGCCGCACCGACGAGCAGAAACGCGCGTTGATCGCGGCGCTGTCGGACGCCGGCGCGAACGTGCTCGATGCGCCGTTGCAGGCGACGCGCGTGATCATCAAGGACATCCCGAACACCGACTTCGGGATCGGTGGTCAAACCGCGCGGGCGCTGGGGCGCTGATCGTGTGCCGCGCGTCGCTGGCCGGTCGCGATGTGCGCGATGTGCGCGATGTGCGTGATACGAGTGATGCGCGCGACGTGCATGGCGCCCGTTACGCTTGCGCCGCGACGCACCGCTTACGCCTGCGTACCGACAAGCGGCAGCGTCACGCGACAGTCGAGCCCGCCGCCTTCGGCCGGGCTCGCGCCGATGCGCCCGCCATGACGCGTGACGATGCTCTTGCACAGCGACAGCCCGATCCCGTTGCCGCCGGCCTTCGACGACGAGAAACCGTCGAACAGCCGGTCGTGCGCCCCTTCGGCGATACCGGGCCCGTTGTCGATCGCCCGCAGCTCCGCGTGGCCGCCGACGATGGCGGTGCCGAGCGTCAGCGTGCACGGCGCGCGCGCGCAGCCGGCGAACGCCTCGATCGCGTTGAAGGCCAGATTCAGGATCACCTGCCCGATCAGCACACGCTCGCAGCGAATCGGCAGCGGCTTGTCGGCCTGCACGATCGCGACCGTCACGCCCGCTTCCTTCGCACGCAGCTCGATGAAATACGCGACGTCGGCGAGGATCTCGCGCAGGTCGGCGAGCGCGACGACCGGCTCGCGCTTCACGATGAACTCGCGCACGCTCTTGATGATCAGCGCCGCATGCTCGGCCTGCCGGTCCGCGCTGCGCAGCCCCCAGATCGCATCGTCGACGGCGCCGCGCGTGTTCAGCCGCTGCACCGCACCCTCGATGAAGTTGCGCACGGCCGCGAGCGGCTGGCTCAGCTCGTGCGCGATCACCGTCGCCATCTCGCCCATCGCGTTGTAGCGGCCCGCGTATTCGAGCATGCGCGCTTCGGCGCGGCGCGCCTCCTCGATCGCGACCTCGTCGCTGACGTCGCGGAAATGCACGAGCAAACCGTCGAGGTCGCCTTCGATCTCGACTTGCCGGCACGTGATGCGCAGCCAGCACGCCGAGCCGTCGCGCCGCACGAAGCGGTAGCGCTGCGGCTCGGACGGGCACGTCGACGGCGCATCGCGCAGCTGCGCGACGAGCCGGTCGCGATCGGCCGCGGTGCAGTAGTCGAGCACGCCGCCGAGCGCTTCGTCGGGCGCGAGCCCGAGCACGCGGCGCCCCGACTCGCTGATGAACTGCGCGCCGCCGTTCGGCGTCACGACCGCGATGCCTTCGTCGAGGTCCTGCATGAATTCGCGCAGCCGCGCCTCGTAGCGGCGCAGCTGCTGACGGATCGCCTCCTCCGCGCTGATGTCGCGGAACTGCACCATCACGACGTCGCGCCCGCGCAGCGGCACGTGCGTCGCGATCGCCTCCGACAGCATGTCGACGCCGGTGCGCGACCGATAGCACCACTCGTACACCTGCGGCCGCCCTTCGGCAATCGCGCGATCCATCGCGCCCACGCCGATCTCGCGCCGGTATTTCGGTTCGGGACGCGTCATGTCAGGCGCCTTCAGCGGCAGCAGCTCCTCGACGGAAAAGCCGAGCGCGATGCACGCGGCGCGGTTCGCCCACACGATCGCCTTGGTCTGCGCGTCGTGCAGCAGCACGCAGGTCGTCAATGCGTCGAGCAGCCGGTGGAAATCGTCTTCGTCGGGGAAGCTCATGAGCGGATTCGGTTGAAGGCGCGCGGCGTCGCGCGGCCGGATGTCCAACATAGCACCGGCGTGCACGGCCCGCATCTGAAGATTTCTTTAGTCCGGCACGGAGCCACACCAGTCGCGCGGCCTTACGCACCAATTGCTGCGTGTTTTCGGCGTTTCTAGACTGATTGCATCGTCTTTCGAACCCCATTCCCAGGAGCCACTCATGCCCAACGCCGCCCTCGCCATCGACGCCGCGTCCCCCTCGCCGCATGCGGTCCGCGAAGCGGCCGCGCGGGTGTCGCCGCTCGACGCGGTGATCGAGACCGTCGCCGCGCGCCGCGACGAATTCGACCGCCTGTCACACGTGCCGCGCGACGTGATCGCGCTGTTCAAGGAGGCCGGCATCTATCGCGCGGGCACGCCGCGCCGCTTCGGCGGCGATGCGCTCGCGCCCACCGCGTTCCTCGACATGATCGAGCGGATCGCGACCGCCGACGGGTCGGCCGCGTGGGTCGCGAGCTTCGGCTCGGCCAACGTCTATCTCGCCGCGCTGCCGCTCGCCACGCAGGCCGAGCTGTACGCGGGCGGCCCCGACCAGGTATTCGCGGGCGGGCTGTTCCCGGTCCAGCCGGCGCAGGCGGCACCCGGCGGCTGGCGCGTGAACGGCACGTGGAAATTCGCGAGCGGCTGCAAGGGCGCCGACTGGCTCGGCGTCGGCATCGCGGTGCCCGGCGCGCAGGACGCCGCGCCGAACAAGCCGCGCACGGCCGTGTTCCGTGCCGCCGACGTCGAGATCGTCGAGAACTGGAGCGTGGTCGGCATGCAGGGCACCGGCAGCCACGACCTGCGCGTGGACGACCGCTTCGTGCCCGAGGCGTGGACCTTCGTGCGCGGCGGCGAGCCGACCGTCGACGAGCCGCTGTACCGCTATCCGACCGTCGCGTATGCGGCGCAGGTGCTCGCCGTGGTCAACCTCGGGCTGGCCCGCGCGGCGCTCGACGTCGCGAACCGGATGTCGGGCGGCCGCCAGACGACCACCGGCGCCCCGCGCCTCGCCGATCGCGCGTATTTCCGCATCGAGCTCGCGAAGGCAGAAGCGCAGCTGCGCTCGGCGCGCGCGTTCTTCTACGACGCGACCGACTCGGTCTGGCAGTCGATCCTGGCCGGCAACCCGGTCACGCCCGAGCAGGTCAGCCTGCTGCGGCTCGCGGCCACGCATATCGCCCGCGAAGGCGCGAGCGTCGTCGAGCGCGCGTACCGCCTCGGCGGCACGGCCGCGATCTATCGCACGCATCCGCTGCAGCGCCTGCTGCGCGACGCGATGGTCGTCACGCAGCACGCGTTTCTCGGCGAAGGCAACTTCGACGGCGCGGGTGCGGTGTTCACCGGCGTCACGCCGTTTCCCGGCTATCTGTAATCCGCGTCGATTCGCTTCGACGCCGCACAACGCATTGTTCAGGAGAACCTTTCATGTCCGATTCGAATCCGCTGCCGCTGCGCGTGCTGTTCTGCTGCGGCGTGTCGCAAAACTTCTTCGACCTGCCGCGCGAGAAGATCGGCGAAGTGTGGCAAGCGTACGGCGCGATGCTCGCCGCCGTCGAGGCGATGCCCGGCGTGCGCGTGCTCGGCGTGATGGATGACGATCGCCTCGTCGTCGGCCAGGCCGACGGCGCGCCGTGGACGTTCTACATCATGGCCGACGTCGCCGACTTCGACACGACGGTCGCGGTATGCAACCTGTATCGCACGACGCCCGTCGGCGAATACAACCTGTGGCGCTACGGCAAGATCGAGGCGCGGGTCGGCCGTGCGCTGACCGTGCCGCCGGCCGCGAAGCCCGCGGCGTGAGGCGCGCGATGACCGGACCCGATTCGACGCGCGCGCTCGAAGCGCCCGACGCAAGCGAAGCGCCCGACGCACGCGAAGCCGTCAAAGCGCTCGACGCGCTCGCGCGGCGCGTGGCGATGCTCGACGCCGAACGCGCGGTGCGCGCGACGATCACGCGCTACATGGCGCTGTGCGACGTGCCGGAGGATGCCGGCGACGGGCCGGCGCTCGCCGCGCTATTCACGGCCGACGCGGTGTGGGAAGGCATCGGCCCGCAGTACGCGCGCAAGTTCGGCCGCCTCGAAGGCACGGACGCGATCGTCGCGATGCTGCGCCGCTACCTGCCGCCCGAACCACATTTCTCGGCGAACCTGCACTTCCTGACGTCGGAGTCGATCGACGTCGGCGCCGATCATGCAAGCGCGCGCGGCCGCTGGATCATGCTGCAGGCGTCGCGCTACGCCGACGGCACGGCCGAGCTGATCGCCGCGCGGCTGACCATCGATTTCGCGCCGGCCGCCGACGGCGCGACCTGGCTGATCCGCCATTTCCGCACCGAGCGCGTGCTCGACGGCCCGTGGCCGCTCGCCGCCGCGCCGCTCGCCTGACCCCCTTCACCGCAACTCGCACGCCATCGACCATGACAGGCTTCATCGACACCTTCACGCTGGGCGGCCCGGGCCCGACGATCGCAATCAAGGACACGATCGACATCGCCGGCCATCCGACCCGCGCGGGCAGCCGCGCGCTTGCCGACGCAGCGCCCGCCGCGCAGCACGCGGACGTGGTCCGCCTGCTGCTCGACGCCGGCTGGCAGATCGCCGGCAAGGCGAACATGCACGAGCTCGCGTTCGGCATGACCGGCATCAACGACTACACGGGCACGCCGGTCAATCCGCAGGATCCGAGGCGCATCCCGGGCGGCTCGTCGAGCGGGTCGGCATCGCTCGTCGGGCTCGGCGCCGTCGACGCCGCGCTCGGCACCGACACCGGCGGCTCGATCCGCGGGCCGGCCGCCTGCTGCGGCGTGGCCGGGCTCAAGCCGACGTTCGGCCGCGTGTCGCGACGCGGCGTCGCGCCGGACGTCACCACGCTCGACTGTGTCGGGCCGTTCGCGCGCGACATCCGCACGCTCGCGGCCGTGATGGCCGCCATCGCGCCGGACTTCGACCGGGCGCTCGCGGCAGCACCCGTTGCCGGCTGCACGATCGCACGCGTGATCGTCGAAGCCGAGCCGGCCATCGCGGCCGCGCTCGACGCGGCGATTGGCGCGTCGGGCCTGCGTACGCACGACGTCGTGCTCGATGCGATGCAGGATGCGTTCGCCGCGGGGCTTGCCGTCATCAACGCGGAAACGTCGCGTGCATTCGGTCATCTCGTCGAAACCGGCAAGCTCGGCGCGGATCTCGATGCGCGGCTGCGCTCGGCCGCGACGACGACACCGGCCGCGCTCGCGCAAGCCGAAGCCGTGCGCGCACGCTTCACGGCGCAGGTCGATGCCGCGCTCGAGCGCGCGGAGGTGCTGGTGCTGCCGACCTTGCCCGCGCTGCCGATCACGCTTCGGCAGGCACGCGACGGCGTATCGGTCATTGCGATGTCGTCGCTGATCCGGCCGTTCAACCTGAGCGGCCATCCGGCGCTCAGCCTGCCGCTGCCGCTCGCGGGAACGCCGCTGAAGGCCGGGCTGCAGATCGTCGGACGCAAGGGCGCGGACGAACACGTGTGCGCGGTCGCCGCGCACTTCGAAGCGGCGCTCGCCGCATGAACCACGATGCGGGCGCGGCTGTGGCCACGATCCGCGAACCAACGGAATCACGCACCATGTCAGACCGAGTCGTCCTCGTCACCGGCGCCGCGCGCGGGCTTGGCACCGTCATCGCCGAACGCTTTCATGCGGCCGGCTATCGCGTCGCGCTGGCCGACATCGCCGTCGACGCCATTCACGCGCATGCGCGCGACCTCGACGCGAGCGGCGCACGCGCAGTCGCGCTGCCGCTCGACGTCACGTCGAAACGCGATTTCGAAGCCGCGCGCGATGCGCTCGTCGCGCGCTGGGGCGCGATCGACGTGCTCGTCAACAATGCCGGCGCATCGAAGGTCGTGCCCGCGATGGAGATCACGGCCGAGCAGTTCGACCAGGTGATCGACGTGAACCTGCGCAGCGTGCTGTTCGGCTGCCAGGTGTTCGGCCAGTACTTCGCGACGCGCGGCGCGGGCCGCATCGTCAACATCGCGTCGCTCGCCGGGCAGAACGGCGGCTCGGCGACGGGCGCGCACTACGCGGCCGCGAAAGGCGGCACGCTGACGCTGACCAAGGTGTTCGCGCGCGACCTTGCCGCGCAGGGCGTGACCGTCAACGCGATCTCGCCGGGGCCGCTCGACCTGCCGATCGTGTACGAGAGCGTCGCGCCGGACAAGCTGCGGCAGGTGCTCGCGAGCCTGCCGGGCGGCAAGCTCGGGTCGGCCGGCTTCGTCGCCGATGCGGCCATGCTGCTCGCGTCGGGCGACGCGCATTTCGCGAACGGCGCGTGCTGGGACATCAACGGCGGGTTGTACATGCGTTGAGCGGCGGCATGCGTCGAGCGTGCGGTGCAATCTGCTAGCGCGACGACTCCCCGTCGTCGCCCCACACGACCATCACGTCGCGCACCAGCGCGGCGATCGACGTCGCGCCGAGCTTCTCCTTGATGCTCGCGCGATGTACGTCGACGGTCTTCACGCTGATCGACAGGTCCGACGCGATCTGCTTGCTGCCCTTGCCGTCGACGACACCGCGCAGCACCTCCTTCTCGCGCGCGGTCAGCGCATCGAGCCGCTGGCGCAGCTCGCGGTGACGCTGGCCGACCGCGTGCCGCTGCTGCGCGAGCCGCAGCGCGCGTTGCACGCGCTCGAGCATCTGCTGCGAGTTGTACGGCTTCTCGACGAAGTCGATCGCGCCGTTCTGCAGCGCGCGCACCGACATCGGAATGTCGCCGTGTCCGCTGACGAAGATCACCGGCAGCGTCGCGCCGCGCGCGTTCAGTTCCGCCTGCACGTCGAATCCGCTTTTCTCCGGCATTCGCACGTCGAGCACCAGGCACGCGGGCAGGTTCACGTCGAAGCGCGCGAGAAAATCGGCGGCATTCGCGAATCCCTCGGACGCGATGCCGACCGATTCGAGCAACCACGCGAGCGAGGTCCGCATGCCGCTGTCGTCGTCGACGATGTATACGATCGGAGCGGGTGACGTCATCGGGTTGTCTCGCAAGATATCGGTATCGGTATCGCACGCGCCGCGGGTGAGGCAAGCGTCGTTCGTCGGGGGTGTGCGGCACATCATAACGAGCCGGAAATGCGCTGAATACCCCTTTACGTACCGCTCGAACGCCCGATCGCACTTTTTTCGCACGTCGTGCCGCGCATCTAGGTAGAACCTTTAGATGCGCTGGCGGGAACGCCATCTTCATCGTCAATCGTGCGAATGTTCGCCGGCTTTTTCGCGACGTACGCTTGGTTCATCGTCGACGATCCGCTGCCGCATCGACAACGCGCACGATCGCCGCCCTCATTCACCCAGGAGCACCCATGTCCGCAACGACCGATACCCCGCAACCGGCACGCGCCGCCCCCACCGACGCGCAACAGGCCTTCCGGCAGGCAATGGCCCACCTCGGCGCGGCCGTCAACGTGATCACCACCGCGGGGCCGCACGGCCGCTGCGGCATCACCGCGAGCGCCGTCTGCTCCGTCACCGACGCGCCGCCGACGCTGCTCGTGTGCCTGAACCGGTCGAGCGCGATGCATGCGATCTTCGAGCGCAATCGTCAGGTCTGCATCAACGTGCTGCCGGCCGAGCACGAACTGCTCGCGCGCCATTTCGCGGGAATGACCGAGCTGCCGATGGAACGCCGCTTCGAATTGCCGGTGTGGGATCGCGGCGAGCAGGATGTCCCCGTGCTGCGCGATGCGCTCGCGAGCCTGCAGGGCAGGATCGCCGAGATGAAGGAAGTCGGCTCGCATTCGGTGATGTTCATCGAGGCGACGTCGATTCGCGTGCGCAACGACGGCGACAGCCTCATCTACTTCAGCCGCGCGTTTCATCGCGTGTCGCGCACGGCCTGCGTGCGGTAACGGGAACGGTAACGGTCGCGCTCACGTTGTCGCGCTCGCCGGTCGTTGCAGGCCCGATCGGCTACGCCGACGCCCTTAATGCACGCTGTCCGGCCGCGAGGGCCGCGCCCGCGAACAGCGTCAGCGCCGAATAGACGAGCCCGCGCGCAAGCCCCGCGCTGTCGGACACCCAGCCGATCGCGACCGGCCCGGCGATCTGCCCGAACGCGAAGATCGTCGTGAACGCGCTGATGCCCTTCGCCCAGCCTTCCGGCGGCAGGTTGTGGCGCACGAACGCGGTCGTCGACGCGACCGCCGACAGGAACGTCGCGCCGAACAGCACGCCCGACGCGAACGCGGCCGCCGGATGCACGAACAGCGCCGGCATCAGCGTCGCCACGCCGAGCAATGCGTTGAGCACGGCCAGCGCCTGGCCGCCACGCATCCGGTCGAGCAGCCCCGACCACAGCCGCGCCGACACGACGGTCGCGACGCCGAGCATCACGTAGAACGCGGACACGACCGTCCCGCTCATTCCCGCACCGCGCAGCAGCGCGACGATGAACGTCATGTAGCCGATGTAGCCGACGCCGAACAGGCCGTAGCCGGCGAGCGCGAGTGCGAAGCGCGCAGGGCTCGCGGTCGCCGCCGGCACGGCACCGTCACGCCGCGCGGCCGGTGCCGCGTGCGCATGCTCGATGCGACGCGCCGCCGACACGGCGATCGCCGAGCACAGCACGCATGCGAACGCGAGCGCGAACCATGCCGGTTGCCAGCCGTGCGCGCGCTGCACGAGCGTGGCGGGCACGAGCAGCGACGACGCGACGATGCCCCACCCCGTGCCGCCGTAATAGAGCCCGAGCAGCAGCCCCGCGTCGCGCGGCGCGGCGGACGCGAGCCGCGCGGCCAGCACGCCGCCGCTGATGAAGATCAGCGCGCTGCCGACGCCGGTCGCGAGCCGCTCGACGAGCAGCGCGTTCATGCCGGACGTGAGCCCGCATGCGGCCATCAGCACCGCGGTCAGCGCGCAGCCGGCCGCCAGCAGCGTGCCGGTGCGCCAGCGGCGGGACAGCAACGGAAAGACGAGCGCACCGATCAGGTAGCCGGCCGCGTTGGCCGTGTTCAAGGCGCCTGCCTGCGCGAAGGTCCAGCCGAGATCGGCCTTCATCGGCGGCAGCAGCAGTGCGTACGAGAAGCGCGCGAGACCGAGCGCGATCGCGCTGCCGAGCGACAGGCAGATCGCGAGCCGCCACGCGGTCATGCGGTCGGGTTCGGTGGCGCCGGCGTCCTGTCGTGCTGGCCCGGCGTGCTCCGGTTGCGGCGCTGCGCGCATCGCGGTGTCTCCATCGTGGTTCGCATCGTGCCGCCGGGACGGCGGCAGGCGCGCGGCTGCGGCCCGCGCGCGAGGTCGTCAGATGGTGCCAGAAAACCGCTGAAGCCGGTTCGCGTCCACGATAACCGCGCGCATTGTTCGTGAATGGCGGAAATCGAAACGATCGACGCGATTGAACCCGCGATTCAAAAAATCGCTTGAATGAATCAATCAATCGATTGCGGCCCCGATATTCGAAAAAAATCCTCGGGTTTTGCGATTGGATTCATACGCCTTCACCGCGCGAAATGCAGCGAACCCGCATGTTTAGCACGCCGCGGCTAAAAACCTCGCCACGCATTGCATTCACCAAATCATCAGACTAATATCGACGCCACTCGTCCGGTATTCAAAAAACATCGGATGAGCCGCGGTAATCCCGTTACCGCGCTTTCATGTTGAATCGCTCATGTTCACCACAGGAGAATTGACATGCAGGAAACCCGGCAGATCGAATTGCTTGACTGGATGCAGGAAGACACGCACCCCGAGGCCGTCGACATGATGGTCGAGGATGCCGTGGTGCCGTTCGGCACCGCGCTCTGGCCGGTCTGAGCGGCCAGCCCGTTCCCGCGGAAGGGCCGCGGCCCTTCCGCCGCCTCCGGAGACACGCATGCTGAACCTGCACCGTGCGCTGGGGTATCACCCGGCGCTGCGCGACAAGCTCGCACGCGGCGAGACGGGCAAACTGCTGGTCGGCTACGACAGCCGCAACCGCGACACCGCGTTGCGTGCGTTTTCCGCCCTGCCCGACTCGCTCGACGCGACGATCCTCTGCCTCGACACCACCCCGCCCGCCGACATCGCCGCCGCGCTCACGCATGCGGACCTGTTCGTGCTGCTGTACGACTCGTCGTGCCTGCCGACGCCGTCGCCGAGCGGCCCGCCGTTCCTGGCCGCGATCCGTCCCGCGATCGTCAGGCACTGGAGCAAGTCGGTGCTCTTCAAGGATTACGGCCCGCATCTCGACGAGGCGTTCGCCGAATCGCTCGACGACATCGCCGCGCGCAACGGCCGGCTGATCGAAGCGGCCGCGCGCGCATCGCAGATCCATTTCATCGACGAAGCCGGCAACACGCTGACCGGCTCGCTTGCGCCGGACCAGAAATGGACGAGCGTGGACGGGATGGGCAATCTCGACGTCGTGCCCGGCGAGATCGCGACGCACGTCACCGACCTGCACGGCTCGATCGTGTTCAGCGGCACGTTCCTCGGCACCGTGCCGTTCGCTATCAAGTACCGCGTGACGGAGCGGCTCGCGACGCTGCATGTCGAAGACAGCCTGATCGTCGATTTCGACAGCGACGACGCGGGCTTCCGGCGCGACTTCGCGTCGTACCTCGACCGGCACGACAATCACCGGCGCATCGAGGAATTCGGCATCGGCACGAACCTGGGCATCCGCGGGCTATACGGCCGCAACGCCGGCTTCGAGGAACGCCATCCGGGCCTGCATCTCGGCCTCGGCGGCGGCGCGAACGGCAGCCACCACCTCGACCTGATCTTCGCGCGCGGCACGCTCGCGTTCGACGAGCGGATCGTGTTCGACGGCGCGTTCGCCGTCTGACCTTGGCATCAGGCGTCGGCGGCCGCCGCGTCGCCGAGCCACTTGAACATCACGAAGCAGTCGACGAAGCCGAGCCGCGCGTGACGATACGCGCGCGGCAGGCGGCCGACGATCTCGAAGCCGAGCTTCTGCCACAGCGCGACCGCCACCTCGTTCGTCGCGACCACCGAATTGAACTGCATCGCGAGGAAGCCGCGTTCGCGCGCCACCTGCTGCGAGTGCTCGCACATCAGGCGCGCGACGCCCTTGCCGCGCGCGGCCTCACTGACCATGTACCCGCAGTTGCACACGTGATTGCCGGGGCCGGCCGCGTTCGCCTTTAGGAAGTACGAGCCGAGCAGCACGCCATCCTCTTCGGCAACCCACGTGCAAAGCGGCGCATCGAGCCACAGCGCGCGGGCGGCTTCACGCGTGGGCGCCGGATCGAATGCGTAGGTCTCCTGCGCGGCGACGATCGCGTGGTACGTGGGCCAGAAGCGGGGGAAGTCGTCTTCGGTCATCGGGCGAAGCGTGATCATGCGGGTCCTCTCGTGAAGGGGTTGGGGAATGCGCGCGTGGCGCGACACTGCGTCAGGGCGAGCCGCCGTCGCGCAGCAGGCCGCTGCGATACGTGCCGGGCGGCACACCATACCAGCGCTTGAACGCCTGCGAGAAACTCGACAGGTCGCTGAAGCCGAGCCGCTCGGCCACTTCGGTTAGCGACAGGTGCGCATCGCCGAGCAGCGTCTCGGCCATCGCGCCGCGCGCCTGCGC
Organism: Burkholderia sp. Bp8984; assembly: GCF_003853755.1. NCBI lineage: Bacteria > Pseudomonadati > Pseudomonadota > Betaproteobacteria > Burkholderiales > Burkholderiaceae > Burkholderia > Burkholderia sp. Bp8984. Next base: position 99,656 of record NZ_QTQN01000016.1, on the reverse strand, counting down.
GAGCAACACCCTGAACGTCGTGCCTTCTTCCTGCAGCCGGCGCTTCAGCGTGCGCGGGCTCGTGTTCATCAGCCGCGCCATGTCCTCGAGCGAGAACGGCACGTTGCCGGGCGTCGCCGTCAGATATTGCCGCACCATCTCCGACGTGCCGAGCCGCGCGCGCCGCGTTTCGACCAGCTGGCTGCACATCTGCTCGCACATCGAGACCGTCAGCGGGTTCGCATGCGGCAGCGGCCGGTCGAGAAACGCACGGTCGAATGCGAGGCTGTTCGCGCGGGCGCCGAACGCAGGTTCGACGCCCGCGATGCGCGCTGCGGGTGCGAACGCGGCTGCGCTCGCCGCGCTCGCGGCCTGCATCGTGAAGCGCGACAACGCGAAATCGCCGCCGCCGATTTCCTGCAGCAGCACGGCCGCAGCCGCCATGTCGCGTTCGACGAGGAACCGGCTCAGGTCGGCATCAAGCTCCGGCGCGCCGAAATTGAGCACGCCCGTCTGCAGTTCCTCGCGGTACGTGATCACCGTGAACGCATACGTGAGCGGCAGGAAGCGCATCGCGAGCGCCAGCGCGTCGCGCGCGGTCGCGCTCGCGATCAGCCCGTAGCCCCACACGCCGTACGCGGAGAAGTGATAGCGCTGCCCGACTTCGAACCCGAGGCCCGGCGCGCGCCCGAGCGCGCGCAGCAGGTTGCCGGTCAGCCGCAGTTCCTGCGCGGCCGTCACCTCGACGTTCGGATCGTCGAGCTGCGCGTCCGCGAGCCCTGTACCGGCCAGCAACTTCGCGCGCGGCACGCCGCGTTCGTCGCCGAAATCGACCAGCAGCCGCGCGCTGGCCGGACTCCGGGTGAAGTCCCAGAAGCTCATGCGGAGAAACCCTCGAAGCGCCGATTTGGCCCAAATACTAAAACAATTGTCCCGAAGCAGCATTGGTGTTTTCCCATGCGGCCCGCACCATCGGCGTCATCAGTCGTCGCCCGAACGACGTCAACGCCCCCGGAGGAGACACCATGCGACCGAGTCGCCCACCCGACCTCGCCGCCCGCTTCGAACACCAGCGCGAGGCATGTGCCCGCGATCCCGCCCCGCCGCTCGCGATCCGCCTGTCGCGGCTCGATCGCCTGTGCGCGCTGCTCGATACGCACGAAGCCGCGCTCGTGCGTGCGATCGACGCCGATTTCGGCGGACGCTCCGCGCACGAAACGCGGCTCGCCGAACTATTCGTGGTTCGAAGCGGCCTGCGCCATGCACGCGCGCATCTGCGGCACTGGATGCGCGAACGCCGCGTGCCGACCGCCGCGCACTTCCGGCCCGGCTACAACCGGATCGCGCCGCAACCGCGCGGCGTCGTCGGCGTGATGGCCCCGTGGAACTATCCGCTGCAACTCGCGATCGGGCCCGCGGTTGCGGCGCTCGCTGCCGGCAACCGCGTGCTGGTCAAGCCGTCGGAACTGACACCGCAGCTGTCGGCGCTGCTCGAGACGCTCGTCGCCGACGCGTTCGATGCCGACGAGCTGCGGGTCGTCACCGGCGACGTCGACACGGCGAAGGCGTTCGCGCGCTTGCCGTTCGATCATCTGTTCTTCACCGGCTCGACCGCGGTCGGCCGCGACGTCGCGCAAGCTGCGGCCGCGAACCTCACGCCCGTCACGCTCGAGCTCGGCGGCAAGTCGCCGGCGATCCTCGATCCGTCGTGCGACGTCGCACACGCGGCCGGGCGCATCGCGTTCGGCAAGCTGCTCAATGCCGGCCAGACCTGCATCGCGCCCGACTATCTGCTGGTGCCGGCGGGCACCGCACCGATCGTTGCCGCGCGCCTGTCGGACGCGATCGCGCGCCGCTACCCGACCCTCCTCGCCAACCCCGACTACACGGCGATCATCGGCGCGCGCCACCGCGACCGTCTGGCGGCCCTGGTCGACGATGCGCGCGCAGGCGACGCACGCGTGCTCGAAGTCAATCCGGCCGGCGAACGCTTCCCCGCCGGCTCGCGCAAGTTCGCGCCGACGCTCGTGCTCGGCGCGCGCGACACGATGCGCGTAATGCGCGAGGAGATCTTTGGCCCCGTGCTGCCGATCGTCGAATACGCGGATCTCGACGAAGCGATCGAGCGCGTGAACCGCGGGCCGCGCCCGCTCGCGCTGTACTGGTTCGGCCGCGACGCCGCGCGCCGCGATCGCGTGCTGCGCGAAACGGTGTCGGGTGGCGTCACGGTAAACGACTGCCTGTGGCATCTCGCACAGGAACACCAGCCGTTCGGCGGCGTCGGCCCGAGCGGCATCGGTGCGTATCACGGCAAATGGGGCTTCGACACGTTCAGCCATCACAAGCCCGTGTTCCACCAGGCGCGTCGCAGCGGCACCGCGCTGTTCCACCCGCCGTACGGCAAAACCTTCGACCTGCTGCTGCGCGTGCTCACGCGCATCGCTTGACCCATCGACCATCGGGAGACGATTTCATGAGCAAGACTTTCGACTACATCGTCGTCGGCGGCGGATCGGGCGGCTGCGTCGTCGCGGGGCGCCTCACCGAGGACCCGGCCGTCACCGTCTGCGTGCTCGAGGCCGGTGGCCGCGGCGACAACGCGCTCGTCAACGTGCCGACCGGCGCGGTCGCGATGCTGCCGACCCGCATGAACAACTGGGCATTCGACACGGTGCCGCAGCCGGGGCTCGGCGGGCGCATCGGCTATCAGCCGCGCGGCAAGGCGCTCGGTGGCTCGTCCGCGATCAACGCGATGGTCTACGTTCGCGGCCATCGCGTCGATTACGACGGCTGGGCCGCGCTCGGCAACGAAGGCTGGTCCTACGACGACGTGCTGCCTTACTTCCGCCTGAGCGAGCACAACGAGCGCTTCGACGACGCCTTTCACGGCCGCGACGGCCCGCTGTGGGTCAGCGACCTGCGCACCGGCAACCCGTTCCATGCGCGCTACCTGGAAGCGGCGCGACAGGCCGGCCTGCCGCTCACCGACGACTTCAACGGCGCGCGGCAGGAAGGCGTCGGCCTCTATCAGGTCACGCAGAAGCACGGCGAGCGGTGGAGCGCGGCGCGCGCGTACCTGCTGCCGCACGTCGGCCGCCGCGACAACCTGACGGTCGAGACACACGCGCAGGTGCTGCGCATCCTGTTCGACGGCACGCGCGCGACGGGGGTCGAGGTACGGCAGCGCGGCGAGGTTCGCACGCTGCGCGCACGGCGCGAAGTCGTACTCGCGGCCGGCGCGTTGCAGACGCCGCAGTTGCTGATGCTGTCGGGCGTCGGTCCGGCCCGCGAACTGCAGGGGCTCGGCATCCCGGTGCGGGCCGACCTGCCCGGCGTCGGCCGCAACCTGCAGGATCATCCGGACTTCATCCTCGGCTACCGCGCGCGCAGCGTCGACACGATGGGCGTGTCCGCGCGCGGCGGGCTGCGCATGCTGCGCGAGTTCGCGCACTTTCGCCGCGAGCGGCGCGGGATGCTGACGTCGAATTTCGCGGAAGGCGGCGGCTTCCTCAAGACGCGAGCCGACCTCGATGCACCCGACATCCAGCTGCACTTCGTCGTCGCGCTCGTCGACGATCATGCGCGCCGGCTGCACGCCGGCCACGGACTGTCGTGCCACGTGTGCCTGCTGCGGCCGCGCAGCCGCGGCTCGGTCACGCTGCACAGCGCCGATCCGCTCGCCGCGCCGCGCATCGACCCCGCGTTCTTCGACGATCCGCGCGATCTCGACGACATGGTCGCCGGCTTCCGCATCACGCGCCGGCTGATGGAGGCGCCGGCACTCGCCGAATGGATCACGCGCGACCTGTTCACCGCGAACGTGACGACCGACGACGAGATCCGCGACGTGCTGCGCCGGCGCACCGACACCGTGTATCACCCGGTCGGCACGTGCCGGATGGGGCGCGACGCGTTCGCGGTCGTCGATCCGCAATTGCGCGTGCATGGCGTAGCGGGGCTGCGCATCGTCGATGCGTCGATCATGCCGACGCTGATCGGCGGCAATACCAACGCGCCGACGATCATGATCGCCGAGAAGGCCATCGACCTGATCCGCGGCGTGCGGCGTGTGCCGCTACACGCCGCGGCCGACACCGAACGCGAACCGGCCGCCGTGCCGGCACATCGTGACACTGTTCCCGCGTCGTGCGCGCCGCACGATGCGATCCTGCCCGAGGAAAACCGCCATGTCGTCGCCTGAAGCATCCCGTCCCGCCGCACCGGCCGCGCCGCTGTCGGCGATCATCATCGGCGCCGGCTTCGCCGGCATCGGCATGGCCGTCGCGCTGCAGCGCGCCGGCATTCACGACTTCGTGATCGTCGAGCGCTCGCACGACGTCGGCGGCGTGTGGCGCGACAACCGCTACCCGGGCGCCGCGTGCGACGTGCCGTCGCATCTGTACTCGTTCTCGTTCGAGCCCAACCCGGACTGGTCGCGCGTGTTCGCGCCGCAGCCTGAAATCCATGCGTACCTGCAGCATTGCGCGCGCAAGTACGGCCTCGCACGCTACCTGCGCTTCGGCGCGAACGTCGAACGCGCGCAGTATGACGAGGCCCGTGCGCTGTGGCACGTCACGCTCGCCGACGGCACGACGCTCAGCGCTGCCGTGCTCGTCAGCGGCACCGGCCAGTTGAGCCGCCCCGCGATGCCGGACCTGCCCGGCATCGACACGTTTCGCGGCCGCGCCTTCCACTCCGCGCACTGGGATCACGACTATCCGCTCGCGGGCAAGCGCGTGGCGGTGGTCGGCACCGGCGCGTCGGCGATCCAGTTCGTGCCCGCGATCGCCGGCGACGTCGAGCGCCTCGTCGTGTTCCAGCGCTCGCCGGCCTACGTGATGCCGCGTCCCGACCGCGCCTATCGTCCGTGGGAGCGGGCGCTGTTCCGCCGGCTGCCGTGGGCGATGAAGCTGCATCGCGCGTCGATCTACGTGCGCTACGAGTCGCGTGCGATTGCGTTCACGCGGCTGCACGGGCTGATGGACATCGCGGTCGGCCGGCCGTTCCGCAAGCTGCTCGCGCGCGACGTGCGCGACCCGGCGTTGCGCGAACGGCTCACGCCCGACTATCCGATCGGCTGCAAGCGGATCCTGCTGTCGAGCGACTACCTCGCCGCGATCGGCCGCGACAACGTCGCGCTCGTCACGCAGCGCATCCGGCGCGTGACCGAGACCGGCATCGAGACCGACGACGGCGTGCACCATCCGGTCGACGCGATCGTCTACGGCACCGGTTTCGCGGCGACCGCGTTCCTGTCGCCGATGCGCATCACCGGCCGCGACGGGCTCGACCTGAACGACGCCTGGCGGCGCGGCGCGCAAGCGTATCTCGGGCTCACCGTGCCGGGCTTCCCCAACTTCTTCATGCTGTATGGCCCGAACACCAACCTCGGCCACAACTCGATCGTCTACATGCTCGAAAGCCAGATCGCGCACGTGATGCGCTGCGTGCGCGCGATGCGGCGCGACGGCGCGTGCGCGATCGACGTCGATCCGCGCCGCTACCGGCGCTACAACACGCATGTGCAGCAGCGGCTCGAAGGCTCAGTGTGGAGCGGCTGCAAGAGCTGGTACGTCGACGCGTCGGGCCACAACAGTACGAACTGGCCCGGCTTCACGCTGACCTATCGATGGATCACGCGCTTCACGGGGCTGTCCGCGTATCGCTTCACGCAGCCGTTGCCCGGCACGGCGACACCCACATCAACCCCGACGACGACGCACGGTGCCGTCGTCGCGCCGCCCGCCGGCCGCGTGGAAGCACTCGCCGCGGCGTCGCTGCGCGGCTTTCTGCGCGTCGCGTTCCGGCCGCTGATCGGGCCGCCGTTCGGCGCGCGCATGCAGCGCCGCGTCGTCGCGCTGCTGTCGCCGCTGATGCCGGGCGCAGGCGACACGCTGCGCTACCGGACGTCCGCCGCCGGCGTGCCGGTCGAAGTGATCGCGCCGAAGCGCGGCGAGGCGGGCGGCGCGATCCTCTATCTGCACGGCGGCGCGTTCTGTCTCGGCGGCCCGCATACGCATCGCGGCGTGACGACGCGGCTCGCGACCGAAGCCGGCCTGCCGGTGTGGGTGCCCGACTACCGGCTCGCGCCCGAGCACCCGAGCCCGGCGGCGCTCGACGACGCGCTGGCCGCATACGATGCACTGCGCACGCAAGGCTACGCGCCGCACCGGATCGTGATTGCCGGCGATTCGGCCGGCGGCGCGCTCGCGCTGGCGCTCGCCATCGCGCTGCGCGAGCGCGGCGAACCCGCCGCGGCCGCGCTGCTGCTGATCTCGCCCGTGACCGACCCGACGCTCGGCGGCGACACGCTCGCATCGCGCCGCCACGACGATCCGATGATCCGTCGCGGCTGGCTCGAACAAGGGCTGCGCTGGTATCACGGCGCGGGCTCGGCTGCAGCGCCCGGCCCGCTCGACACCGACCTGCGTGGACTGCCGCCGATGCTGGTGCAGGCTGGCGACCAGGAAGTGCTGCTGTCGGACGCGCAGCGACTCGCGTCGCATGCGCTCGCCTGCGGCGTGCCGTGCCGGCTGGAGATTCATGCCGCGCGCTGGCATGTGTTTCATCTGCAGGCGTTCTATCTGCGCTCGGGGCGGGACGCGTTGCGGACGCTGGCGGGATTTGCCGCGCGGCGGGTGGCGGCGACGGCGGTCGCGACGTGACGATCCGGTGATGCCGGCGATCGAGGCTGCGGAGCGCGACTGCCTCGATCGACCCGCTTGCAACAATGCGACACCCTCTTGCCAAAACCGGCCGTTTATTTTTTTCCGGCATGCGCGGCCGGCATGATCTCCGCCAGCCTCGGCGTCGTGCCGCGGCGACGACCACCCCACCCTGGCGGAGACACCAATGAAAAAAGGCCCCATCCTCAAGACGCTTGCGCTGCTCTGTTGCCTGGGCGTCCAGTGCGCGACGTCGGCATTCGCGGAGGAACCGAAGAAGGTCGCGTTCGTCGATACGGGCAATACCGGACGCAGCGTGATGGCCGAAGCGATCGCCGGACAACTGATCGCGCAACGGCACGCGCATATCGCCGTGATCTCGCGCGCGGTCGACGAGGATCCGTATGACGAAAAGCCCGAGGAAAACGGTGTGATCCTGATGAAGCGGCGCGGAATCGACACGTCCGCGCATCGTTCGGTGCAACTGAATGCGAACGACGTCAAGCACTCCGACGTGATCCTGACGATGACCGACAAGCACAAGGAGAAGGTGCTCACGCTCTATCCGTCTGCCGCCGGCAAGGTCTTCACGCTTGCCGAATACGCGACCGGCGTGCACAAGGACGTACCCGACGCGTGGGGCAAGCCGATCGACTTCTACGACTCGGTGACCGCGCAGCTCGACACGTTCATCCCGGCCGCGCTCGACAAGGTCGCGACGGCCGCGCCGGCGAAGCAGTAACGCAGGCCGGACTCGCCGGGTCGACCGTCGCGTCACGCGGCGGCACCGGCGGTCCGATCGTTTGAGCAGTCCCTCCCCCGCACGGCGCGTTTCCCGTACGCGCCGACGAGATCAGCCGTTCGGCCGAATCGTCATCCGACGCCCCGAATCAAAGAATGATTTTCATTCGGGCAACCGGTCTCGCCGCCCGACACCCCGAGCCACGAAGGCACTGCAGGCATTCCCGCGCAGCGTCTTCGCGTCGTGCTTCGTCTCGATTCGGCAGTCGGCCCGCGTGCGTTTCACGTCATCCGCCTCATCAGGCCAACAACGCAATCACGCCGATATCCATGCCCTTCATGTAACTTATAAGCTACAATGCTCTCCAAGTTCGAACTGCTTCGCTATCAGCGCGCCGACGGTCGCGAGCCTTTCACCGAATGGTTGAACGCCGTGCGCGACAAGGTCGCCCAGGCGCGGATTCGCGAGCGGCTGCGTCGCGTGCAGACCGGAAATTTCGGCGATTGCGAGCCCGTCGGTGAAGGTGTGATCGAACTGCGCATCCACGTCGGTGCCGGCTATCGCGTGTACTTCGGCCGGTACGGCAGTGCGCTGGTGCTGCTGTTGTACGGCGGCGACAAGCACAGCCAGTCCGACGATATCAGGCATGCGAAGGAACACTGGCTGGACTGGAAACGGAGGCAAGCATGAACAAGCTCAAAGGCGCGGTATCGCACCACGACGCGGAAGTCGCCGAACTCGGCGCGGACCGCGAGCTCGCGGTGGCCTATTTGCGCGTCGCGATGGAATCGCTCGACGACCCCGACAACCGCGCGGCCGCGCTGCTCGCGCTGCGCACGGTCGCGGAAGCGTATGGCGGGCTCGGCGCGGTCGCGGCCGACGCCGGCATCAGCCGCGAATCGCTGTATCGCACGCTGTCGCCCAACGGCAACCCGACGCTGAAAACCCTGCTCGCGGTGCTCAAGACGGTCGGCCTGCGCCTGTCCGTCGTCCCCGCGCAACCGTCGCACGCATAACGCGGCGCACACGCTTCAAGGCTGCACCATCCACACGAGCAGCACCGCGGCCGGCGCCCCACTCGTCCCCGCCGGCGGCCGCGCAAGCGTCGGCTCGACCTGCAGCGCCTGCGCGATCGTCGCCGCATCGTCGATCGTCGTCGTGCGCACGACCGTCATCAGCCCCGCGGGCCGATGCAGCGTCTCGCGATACAGCGCGCCGTACCACAGCGGCCGCGTGCCGAGCGCATCCTGCAGCGCGTACGGATAACGCCACAGCCGCAGCACGAGGCGGCTGTCCGGACGGGCCGGATCGACACGCACGAACACGCGGCGCGTACTCTCGCCGTGCGTATAGCGCGGCAGCACGGGCAGCGCATCGGCCGGCCCCTGCGGCAGCAGCCAACGCAGCGCGGCGGCGGCCGACCACGGCGTCGCGCGCTGCCAGCCGGCCAGCGAAAGATGGCGATCGAGCGTGTCCGACGTCGCGCACCATTGCAACGGCAGATATTCCTCGCGATCGCCGCCGATCTCGGTGCGCCGCGTCGGCACGCGCGGCCACCCGCCGCGCATCCATTGATCGACGGTCATCGCGACGACGTCGCCCACGTGCGGACGCGCCGCGCGATCGAGCTGCCATTGCGCGGGCACGGTCCAGACGCCGGCCGTCGCGAGCACGACGAGCACCGCGACGAGCGCGCCCCGCGGCTGCACATGCTCGCGCACCTGCCAGTACGCATAGGCGCCCGCCAGCACCGCGAACCACGCGAGCCCGAGGCTCCAGCCGCCGAGCAGACCCGACAGCCACGTATCGCCGACGTACAGCCGCGCAAAGCCGCCCAGCACGATCCACAACACGACCGCCGTCACGACCGGAATGCGCCACAGCGCCGGCCGGTCGCGTGTGATCACCCAGCCGATGCCGCTGCTCGCGAGCATCGCGAACGCCGCGTCGGCGTCGGGCAGCGGCACGTGCGGCGCGCCGGGCGGCAGGCTCGCGGGCGTCATGCCGGGCACGCCGGTGCCGAACGCCGGCACGAGCACGACCGCGATGCCGACCGTCGCAAGCCACCACGCGGACGTCACCCAGCAGCGATGGATCATCAGCCAGACCAGGAACGCGGCCGCGACGATCAGCCCCGTATCGTGTCCGTGCAGCACCGCGAGCGCGCGCATTGCGGCATCCACCGGCGGCGTGCGCAGGTCCTGCAGGAACGCATACACCGTGATGTCGGCGTGCATCAGCGGATCGTTCGCGACGACGTCCTGCACGATGCCGGCAAACAGCCACACGCAGCCGACGAACAGCAGCGCGAACACGGGCACCACGCCCGGCAGGCGGCGCCCCTTCTCGATCGCGTCGTGCAGCCAGCCGCCGACGCGCGGCCAGCGGCGCGCGCATGCATGCACGGCCGCGCCGGCCGCGCGGCGCAGCAACGGCCAGCCGCGCCGCAGCGCGACGCGCACGCCGATCCACACGAGCGCGACCAGCGCGGCGATCACCAGCAGGATCGCGGCGACCCGCACGCTGATCGCGGCGGCCAGCACCGCCGACGCGCCGAACAGGATGCCCGGCACGATGTGCACGGGCGCCCAGATCAGCGCCGACACGACATTGACCGGGTAGAACGACCGGCGCGGCAGCGTCGCGCAGCCGACCACGACCGGCACGACCGCGCGCACCGGCGCCAGGAAACGCGCGAGCACGATGCTCTTCGTCCCGTGGCGCAGCACGAACTGCTCGCCGCGCGCATAGGCATCCGCGTAGCCCAGCCGGACCCACCCGTTTCGAATCGCGCCGCGGTAGCGGCGTCCGAGCTCGTAGCTGATCCCGTCGCCGAGGATCGCGCCGGCGGCCGCGACGCCGATCGCCGTCCAGCCGTCGAGCGCGCCCGCGCCGATCAGCGTGCCGGCCGCGAACAGCACGGCACCGGCCGGCACGACCGTGCCGATCAGCGCGATCGCCTCGGCACAGGCGGCGGCGAACACGATCGCCAGCACGAGCGCCGGATGCGCGCCGATCGCACCGAGCCATGCGTGGATGGTGTCGCTCATCGCAGGCCGCGCGGCGTGGCGGCGCGGCGTGCCTGCACCGGGCCGGCGGTGGCGTGGTGAAGGTTCATCGGCGTGTGTGCGCGGTCGCGCCGGCGGGCGGTGTCAGTCGAACTCGTACTGGCGCGCGTCGGCCTCGAGCGGCGCGTCGTGGTAGCCGACGGTCGCGATCTCGTGCAGATAGCGCGCGAGAAACGCGCCGATCGACCCGGCTTCCTCGTACTGATGCACATGGCGGAATTCGTGCGTGAGCAGGCGTCGCGTGTCGTGGCCGCGCAGCACGAACACCGCATGGCCGAGCGTGAGGCCGATCGTCCCCGGTGACAACAGGCCGGTGTCGCGCGCGATCGCGCCCAGCGCCGGCGTGTCCGGGAACGGCAGCCGGTCGGCGACCACGACGCGGATCCGCTCCGGCCGGGCGACGCCCACGGTGCGCGCGTCGTCGGCCTGCGCGGGCGTCAGCGGCACGCCCTGCGCGAGCCCGTGGGCCGCCTGCGCGTCAGCCCACGCGACGGCGTCGGGCAACGCGGACGGCAGGATGTCGGCGAGATCGATCATCGTGGCGGCTCCTCGGGTCGGGACGGTGCAATCAGGCACCAGTTTATCTCTGAATCAGGGCGGTCCGCGACGCATGCCGCCCGCCCGACGGCGACCATTCCTCGGGAATACCCGCCCCATCTGGCCCTATCGCCTGTGCCATTTCACGCCGATTATTTCTCTTCAAGACAGATTCGACACTCTCGTATCTCAAAAATTTCCCGCAGGTGCACCATTTTTGGTTTCGGCGGAATATATTGGTCAGAAGAACGGCCGCGGCGGCTACCGGCGGAGCAGCCCGCGGCATCATCCCGAAGAGGACCGCTAGATGATCAGGGTAATGCTGGCTGACGATCACGCAGTCATGCGGGACGGACTGCGTCACATCCTGGAAACGGCCGGCGGTTTCGAAATCGTCGGCGAGGCGAGCGACGGCGCGGCCACGCTCGCGCTGGCCGAGCGTCGCGCCGCCGACGTGCTGCTGCTCGACCTGTCGATGCCCGCGCCGACCGGTATCGAGCTGATCCGGCTGGTCAGGACGCATGCGCCGTCGCTGCGCATGCTGGTGCTGACGATGCATGCGGAGGCGCAGTACGCGGCGCGCACGTTCAAGGCCGGCGCAACCGGCTACCTGACGAAGGACAGCGCGACCGCCGAACTCGTCGAGGCCGTCACCAAGGTCGCGGCGGGCGGCGTGTACGTGAGCCGGTCGGCGGCCGAGAGCCTCGCGCGCACGCTGCGCACGCCGGCCGACATGCTGCCGCACGAGCGGCTGTCCGCGCGCGAACTCGACGTGATGCGCCGCATCGTCGCGGGCCAGACGGTCACGCGGATCGCGGCGGAACTCACGCTGAGCGCGAAGACGGTCAGCACCTACAAGACCCGCATCCTCGAGAAGATGGAACTGCCGCACGAAGCCGCGCTGGTGCGCTACGCGATGCGCCACGATCTCGACCTCGGCGTCGACGACGCATGATGCCCGCGTTCCGCGTCCGCTCCGCCGCCCCCGACGACGACGACGCGTCGGATCCGTCGCGCCTGTTCATGTCGTCGCTGCCGCCCGACCGGCGCGAGCGGCGGCTCGCGATCGCGACGGTGATCGTGTCGGCCGTGATCTTCGCCGCCCTCGCGCCGTTCGCGGGCGTGCCGCTCGCGCGCGTGTTGGGCTTCATTCCCGTGTACCAGTCGGCGATCGTGATCAACGACATGGTGACGGCCGGCCTGCTGCTCGGCCAGTACGCGATCCTGCGCGAGAAATCGTTGCTCGCGCTCGCGGGCGGCTACCTGTTCACGGGCTTCATGGCCGGCACGCACATGCTGACCTTTCCTGGGCTGTTCTCGCCGACGGGCCTGCTCGGCGCGGGCGAACAGACCACCGCGTGGCTCTATCTGTTCTGGCACGGCGGCTTTCCGCTGACGGTCGCCGCGTACGTGCTGCTGCGCGCGGCGGCGCGCGCGCGACCGCCGTCGCTCGAGCAGCGTCGCGCGGCGATTCCGATCCTGCTTTGCATCGCGTCGGCCGCGGGCGCGACCGTCGCGCTCGCGCTGCTCGCGACCGCCGGCCACGACCTGCTGCCGCGCATCATGCAGGGCAACCGGATGGCGTCGACGATGACGCACGCGATCACGATCGTCTGGGCACTGAACCTCGCCGCGCTCGTGTTGATGTGGCGGCTGCGGCGTCGTCATTCGGTGCTCGATCTGTGGGTGATGATCGTGCTCGTCGCCTGGCTGTTCGACATCGCGCTGTCGGCGATGCTGAACCACGGTCGCTTCGACCTGGGCTTCTACGCCGGGCGGACCTACGGCCTCGTCGCATCGTGCGTCGTGCTGTTCGCGCTGCTGTTCGAGAACGGCCGGCTGCATGCGCAGACGGTGCGCGCGCTGGCCGGCGCGCGCTATCAGCACCTGCTCGTCGTGCAGAAGAGCGCGCAGCTCAACGAGGCGAACGAACGGCTCGAGCAGCGCGTCGCGGCGCGCACCGCGCAGTTGAGCGCGTCGAACCGCGACCTGCGGCGCGAAGTCGAGGAGCGCGTGCGCGCGGAGCGGGCGCTGCAGGCGTCGCGCGAGGAGTTGCGCGAGATCGCGGCGATCAGCGCGAGCGCACGCGAGGCCGAACAGCGCCGCATCGCGCGCGAACTGCACGACGAACTCGCGCAGACGCTCGCGGCGCTGAAGAACGATCTCGAATGGCTGCTCGACCGCGTGCCGCAGGACGACGCGCCGCTGGCGCGCAAGATCGCGGCGATGCATGCGCTCGCGCGCGGCGCGGTGACGGCCACGCGGCGCATCGCGTCCGACCTGCGTCCGCTGATGCTCGACGACCTCGGGTTCGCGGCCGCGATGCAATGGCTCGTGGAGGATTTCCAGCGCCGTCACGGCATCGCGTGCGCGCTGCACGTCGAGCCGGGCGAATTGCTGCTCGACGAACCGTATGCGACGGCCGTGTTCCGTATCGCGCAGGAAGCGCTCGCGAACGTCGCGCGGCACGCGGCCGCGTCGAGCGCGACCGTGGCGCTCGTCTACCGTGACGAGATGATCGCGCTGACGATTCGCGACGACGGTGCGGGCTTCGATCCCGGTGCGCCGCGCAAGTCGGGATCGTTCGGGCTGGTCGGCCTGCGCGAGCGCGCGTATCTCGTCGGCGGCACGCTGCGGATCGATACGACGCTCGGCGAAGGGACGACGGTGGAGGTGGATATTCCGGTGGCGTCGGCGCATGTGGCGATTGCGCATGACGGACGGGGGACGTCACGGACGGAAGAGGTAAGGGCGAAGCAGTAGCGGCGGTGTGCTGCCATGGGGGGTCAGTGGTAGTCCTCTTCCCGCTGATGCCGAACGGTGAGGATCGTGACTTGTTCGACCATGCCCGTCACTCACACCGCTCGTCTAACCGGTTGTCGTCGCTGCACGCGCGGCATTCAGCATCGTCCCAAGGCTGGCCTGGACTTCTGCGGCATCGACGTATTCACCGGTACGCCGCGCCTCATCGGCCGACGCCAGGCCGCGCGCGACAAACTCGCGCTGCGTTCGTCGGCGTGCGACGGCAGCGCGCAGCGTCGATTCGACGAACGCGGACAGCGTCTCGTTTTCCTCCAACACGCTTTCCGCTGCCTCGAGCAACTTGCGATCGACTCGAAGCACGGACATCGCCGTCGTTTTCATTTCGCTCTCCATGCATGCGGAACGCATGCACGGTAGCACATCGGCCCGATCGGCAGCAGGGACTGCGCGATACCGCAGCCCCCGGCCGCCGCCGCCCATCACACCCGCGCCGCCACCATCCCCCGCTCCGAGCGCGTCCACGCGACGAGCGCGCCGATCCCGAGCAGCGCGAGGCACACGATCGGCACGATCATCGGCCCGAACGCCGTGCCCGTCACCTTGCCCGCGAACGGCATCAGGTTCTGGCTGAAGAAGCCGCCGAGGTTGCCGATCGAGTTGATCGCCGCGACGCTCGCCGCCGCACGCGCGCCGGTGAAGTAACGCGGCGGCATCGACCAGAAGCACGGATACAGCAGCGGGATGCACGCCCCGCCCAGCACGAGCGCGACGAAGCGCAGCGGCGTCGACGGCAGCACGAGGCTCAGCAGGAAGCCGAGCGCGCCGAGCGCCGCGACGATCGCGATCGTGCGCAGGATGCTCTTCGCGCGGCGCAGCTTCGACGGCAGCCACACCAGCAGCACCACCGCGAGCGCCCACGGCAGCATGCTCAGCAAACCGTTCGTACTGCTCGACACACCGAACGATTTCACGAGCGTCGGCAGCCAGTACGTAACGCCGTACAGCGACGTCGACATCAGCATGTAGGTCGCCGCGAACAGCATCACGCGCGGATCGAGCAGCGCCTTCCACGGCTGCGCATGCTCGGCCTGCGCCGGCTTCTCGCGCTCCAGCGCGGCCGCGACGATCTGCTTCTCGCGTTCGTCGAGGAACGGCGCCTCGCGGAACGACGCCGGCAGCACGCGGAACACGACGATCGCGACGATCACCGCCGGGATACCCGTCGCCACGAACACCCACTGCCAGCCCGCGAGCCCCCACACGCCGTTCAGGCTCAGCAGCACGCCGCCGACCAGCGAGCCGAGCATGTTCGCGAGCGCGCTGCCGAGCGTGAAGATGCCGAGCACCTTCGCGCGATAGCTCTGCGGGAACCACAGCGTCAGGTAATAGATCACGCCCGGATAGAAGCCGGCCTCGGCGATCCCGAGCAGGAAGCGCAGCGAACAGAACGCGGGCATCGACGTCGTGAAGCCCATCAGCACGGTGATGAGGCCCCACGTCAGCATGATCCGCGCGAGCCACACGCGTGCGCCGTAGCGATGCAGTGCGAGCGTGCTCGGCACCTCGAACAGCAGGTAGCCGATGAAGAACAGCGACGACGCGAGACCGAACGCGGCCTCGGTCATCCCGAGGCTGTGCACCATCTGCAGTTTCGCGAAGCCGACGTTCTGCCGGTCGATGAACGCGATCAGGAACATCACGACGAGGATGGGCATCAGGCGCCGCGCCATCTTCGACATGATGCGCTGCTCTTCGGCGGACGCGGGGTCCAGGGTTTCGGTGGCATTCACTGCGGGCTCCTCCGTGAAGCGGTTGCTTGTCGGTTGAATCGGCGCCGCGCGCGATGCATGCGCGGGCGCGGTTGGGTTCGATGAAATCGGGATCCGGAAACGGATGGCCGCCGTCGTCAGCCGGTCCGGTAGTCGTCGAGCATCGGCGCGAACATCTCGTGCCACGCGCGCGGCTTCGCCTTGATCGTGCCGGCGAGATACAGGAATTCGACGTAGTCCATCAGCTGGTTCGGCCGCACCGAGAAACGCGTTTCAGGCGCGGCGAGCATCTGCATCACATCGTCGTGCGACACGGCGACGCCCGACGAGGCCGCATACAGCGCGGCCGCCGCGCGCGGGTCCTGCGCGATCAGGCGGTTCGCTTCGTCGAGCGCGCCGAGAAACGCCGCGGCCAGCGCGGGCTCCGTATCGACGAGCCGCTTCGGCGCGAACACGACGTCGAGCGTCAGCGGGCCGAGCACGTCGACCGAATTCACGACACGATGAATGCCCGGCTGCCGCAATTCGAGGGTCGAGAACGGCGGCGACGTGAAGTGCGCGGTGACGCCGTTCTCGCGGCGGATCAGCGCCTGCATCGCCTGCGGATGCGGCAGGTTCACGGTGATCGAGTCGAGCTGCGCGAAATGCCGCGCGCCGAGCTGCCGGCTCGCGACCATCTGCAGCACGACCGCCGACAGCGACGTGCGGATGCCCGGCACCGCGATCCGGTCGGACGGCGTGAAGTCGCGCAGCGACGTCAGGCCCGGACGATTTGCATTGAGCGACAGCGAGGTCGTGGACAATCCGCTGATGCCGATCACCTCGACGTTCGGAATCCCGCGCGCCCGCGCCCACAGCTCGATGAAGCCCGGCGCGCCGGCACCCGCGAAATCGAGCGTGCCGGCCATCATCGCGTCGTTGACGGAATTGCCGCCATCGAGCAGCACCCAGTCGACCGCGATGTCGCGCAGGCCGTGCCGCGCCGCATGCCGCTCAAACAGGCGCTGCTTCTCCATCACGAGCAGCGGCAGGTACAACACGCCATAGCCTTTCGAGATCCGCACCGTGCGCGGCTTCGCGCGCACCGGCGACGGCGCCCCGAGCGCGCCCAGCATGCCGAGGCCTGCGGCGAGCAACGCGCGGCGGCGCGGCGACGTCTTCATGCGCATGCCTCCATGCGGCGCGCGACCAGCGGCAACGCGGCAGCCGGCGTCAGGCTACGCCGTGCATCCGGCCGCGCCTTCGTCGTGCCCGTGACATGCTGCATGTTGCCGTCTCCTCTGGTATTAATGCCGTCGTCGCTTGCTCCGGCTGAACACAGGTTATCGAGCGAGTCTGAGAAAATACTGACATCCCGCCCCCGGGAAAACCCCTAACCCCTCACCCTGCAAACGGCACCATGCGCATTCTCGTCGTGGAGGACGATGCCGAAATCGGCGCGGCGATCCGCAGCCGCCTCGCGCGGCTCGGCCATGCCGTCGATCTCGAAACCGACGGCTCGACCGCGAACGGCCTGCTGCGCGTCGAGCGCTTCGACCTCGTCGTGCTCGATGCGAACCTGCCCGGCCTCGACGGCTTCGCGGTGCTGCGCAACCTGCGCGCGTCAGGCAGCACGACGCCGGTGCTGCTCGTCACCGCGCGCTCGGCGATCGACGACCGCGTGAGCGGCCTCGGCCTCGGCGCCGACGACTATCTCGTGAAGCCGTTCGACTACCGCGAGCTCGATGCGCGCGTGCAGGCGCTGCTGCGCCGCAACAGCGGCCATGCGAACGACGTGCTGACGCTCGGCGGCCTCGTGATCGACCGCAGCAGCCGGCTTGCCGAACTCGACGGCCAGCCGCTGTCGCTGTCGCGCCAGGAATTCGCGCTGCTGGAGATCCTCGCGAGCCGTCCGCAGCGGATCTTCTCGAAGGACGAACTGCTGAACCAGCTGTTCAGCTTCGGCAACGAGCCGACCGCGAACGCAGTCGAGCAATACGTGACGCGCGTGCGCAGGAAGCTGCAGGGCAGCTCGGTCGAGATCCGCACCGCGCGCGGGATGGGGTATCAGATTGCCGCGCACTGACTGGTTCCCGAAGACGCTGTTCGGGCGCACGCTGCTGTTCATCGCGCTCGTCGTCGCGACCGGTGCGCTCGCGCTGGCCGCGATCGCGCGCTACTACGCGGGCGTCGCGGCCGAGCGCGCGTACGACCAGCTGCTCGCCGGCGCGTCGATCCAGGTCGCGGAGAACCTGTACGTGCAAGGCGGCGTGCTCGCGCTGAACCCGCCCGTCGCCGCGCTGTCGACGCTGTCGCGCTACGACCTCGTCTACTACAAGGTGGTCGATTCGCGCGGCGTCGTCGTGGCCGGCTACAACGATCTCGCGAGCCCCGCGACGCTCGCGGCCGCGAAACAGGGCCCCTCATTCGCGAACGCCGTCTACCAGGGTCACCGGATCCGCACCGCGACCATCGCGCGCTACATGCCGGAGGAAAGCACGCCGGGCTGGGCGCTCGTGACGGTTGCGCAGACAACCAATGCGCGGCAACAGCTGACGAACGACATGAGCATCAAGGTGTGGACGCTGATCCTGCTGATGAGCGTGCTCGCGATCGGCGCGAGCGGCCTCGCGATCCGGCGCGGGCTGCGCCCGCTCGCGCAGATCGGCGCGATCATCGCCGCGCGCGACCCGGCCGACCTGCGGCCGGTGGCCGTCGACACGCCGAGCGAGATCGACGCGATCATCGGGTCGATCAACGGGCTGATGCGGCGGCTCGCCGAGCGGATCAACGCGATGCAGCGCTTCATCGCCGACGCCGCGCACCAGATGCGCACGCCGCTCGCGCGGCTCGACGCGCAGATCGAACTGCTCGACGGCGAAGCCGATCCCGCGCGTCATGCGGCGCGGCTCGATGCGTTGCGCGCGACCTGCTCGGATGTCGGGCGGCTCACCGGGCAGTTGCTCAATCATGCGATGGTGATTCATCGCACCGAGGTGGTGCCGCTGCAGCCCGTCGATCTCGTCGCGCTCGCGAAGGACGTGCTCGGCCGCACGATTCCGCTCGCGGACGCGCGCGACGTGGCCGTCGCGTTCGCGAGCGACGCGCCGCATGCGTGGATCGACGGCGATGCAATCAGTCTGCAGGAGGCATTGTCGAACGTGCTGCACAACGCGCTGCTGCACGGGCATGCGGACGATATCGTCGTGTCGGTCGCCACCGCGGGCAACGCGGATCGGTCGGTGACGCTGACCGTCACCGACAACGGGCGCGGCATTCCGCGCGAGCATTGGGACGCGGCATTGCAGCCGTTCGTGCGGATCGCGCCCGACGGCAGCGAACGCCGCACCGGGTCGGGGCTCGGGCTCGCGATCGTGCAGGAAGTGATGAAGGCGCACGGCGGGCGCGTCGGGTTCGCGTTTCCCGATGCGGGCGGGTTCGCGGTGGTGCTGACGTTTCCGCGGCCGGCGACGGCGCACGCCGGTCACGCATGAATCGGCGGAACGCGGCGCCCCTTCCGTCGACTACGCCGCCACCGCCTCCCCGCCGAGATACGCATCGCGCACGCGTTCGTCGTCGAGCAGCGTTTTCGCGGGCCCTTCGAGCACGACGCGCCCCGTCTGCAGCACGTATCCGTAATGCGCGATCTCCAGCGCGAGGCTCGCGTTCTGCTCGACCATGAACACCGTCACGCCCTGCCGGTTGATCGTGTCGATCAGTTCCAGCACCTTGTCGACGTAGAGCGGCGACAACCCCATCGTCGGCTCGTCCATGCAGATCAGCTTCGGCCGCGCCATCAGCGCGCGCGCCATCGCGAGCATCTGCTGCTCGCCGCCCGACAGCGTGCCCGCGCGCTGCGCGAGCCGCTCGCGCACGCGCGGAAACAGTTCGAGCACGCGCGCGTAGTCGTCGGCCACCGCCGTACGATCGCCGCGCGTATAGGCGCCCATCAGCAGGTTCTCGCGCACGCTCATGTCGCCGAACAGCCGACGCGCCTCGGGCACGGCCGCGATCCCGCGCCGCACGCGCTGCGGCGTCGCGAGCGCGGTCACGTCGTCGCCGTCGAAACGCACGACGCCGCGACGCGGCCGCATCAGCCCGAGAATCAGCTTCATCGTCGTGGACTTGCCGCTCGCGTTGCCGCCGAGCAGGCTGACGATCTGCCCGCGGCCGACTTCGACGTTCACGTCGAAATGCACCTGCACCGGGCCGTAGAACGTGTCGAGGTGTTCGAGTTTCAGCAGTGCGTCGGTCATGGTCGTGTCGGGTCCGGAAGAAGGTGCGCTCATGCGGCCGCCTGCACGGTGCGCTCGGCCGCCGTGCCGCCTGCATGGCGGCGACCGAGATAAGCCTCGATCACGCGCGGATCGTGCCGCACGTCGCGTGGCGCGCCTTCGGCGATCTTCACGCCGTTGTCGAGCACCATCACGCGGTCGGACACGCGCATCACGAGTTCGAGCTTGTGCTCGATCAGCAGGATCGTCAGGCCGCGCGTCTTCAGCGACTGGATCAGTTGCAGCATCTCGGCGGTCTCGGTCTCGTTCATCCCGGCGGTCGGCTCGTCGAGCAGCAGCAGGCGCGGATGCAGCGCGAGCGCGCGGCCGATCTCCACGCGCCGCCGGTTCGCATACGACAGGCTGTGCGCCGGATGATCGATGCGCGGCGTGAGCCGCTCGCCGAACCCGGCGATGATGTCGCGCGCCTCGTCGCGCAGCGCCGCTTCCTCGCGCCGCACCGACGCGGGCCGCACGAGCGCGCGCCACACCTCGGCCGCCGCGCCGAGCGCCGGCCAGCCCGGCCGCGCCGCGCGCAACCGCGCGTGCGCGCCGATCAGCACGTTGTCGAGCACGCTCAGGTTGCCGAACACGCGGCCGTGCTGGAACGTGCGCGCGATGCCGAGCGCCGCGAGCCGTTCCGGCGGCGTGCCGGTGATGTCGCGGCCGTCGAACGTCACGCGGCCGGCATCGGGGCGGTCCGCGCCCGCGATCAGGTTGAACAGCGTCGACTTGCCCGCGCCGTTCGGGCCGATCACGCTCAGCAGCTCGCCGTCGGCGAGCGTCAGGCTTGCCGCGTCGAGCGCGGTCACGCCGTCGAAGCGGCGCGTCAAACCCCGTACGTCGAGCAAGGGTCGAGTGGTGGTCATCGCATTCCTCCTCACACCGTGCCGAGCAGGCCCTGCGGCCGGAACCGGACGAGCAGCAGCAGCACGAGGCCGTAGATCAGCATCCGGTAGTCGGCCGCCCAGCGGAACAGCTCGGGCAGCCCGATCAGCGCGATCGCGCCGACGACGCCGCCGAGCACGTTGCCGAGCCCGCCGAGGATCACCATCGTCAGCGCGAGGATCGACACCTGCGAATCGAAGGTCTGGTGATTGATGTAGCTGTACAGGTGCGCGGCGATGCCGCCGCTCACGCCGGCCGCGACGCCGCCGACCGCGAACGCGATCGCCTTGTAGCGGTTCGGCGCGATGCCGTGCGCGCGCGCGGCGACGTCGTCCTCGCGCACCGCGCGCAGCGTGCGGCCGAGATGCGAGCGCAGCAGCCGCACCTGCACGAGCGCGAACGCGACGAGCACCGCGAGCGTGAACCAGTACGCGGCGCGCGCGGTCGTCGCCCACGGCAGCGGCGCGATGCCGGTGATGCCGAGCGGGCCGCGCGTGAGACCGTCCCAGTTCAGGATCACGAGGCTCACCACTTCGCCGATCCCGAGAGTCGCGATCGATACGTAGTGCCCGCGCAGCCGGAACGCCGGATAGACGAGCAGCGTGCCGAGCACGGCGGTGATCGCGCCCGCGCACGGAATCGTCACGGCCGGCGACCAGCCGAGATCCGACGACAGCAGCGCCGACGCATACGCACCGATCACGAGCAGCGCGGCGTGGCCGAGCGAGATCTGCCCGACCGTGCCCGCGACGAGCGTGAGGCTCAGCGCGAGCAGCCCGTACAGCCACGCGTTGGTCAGCGTCTGCAACACATAAGGCGATGCGCCGAGCCACGGCAGCACGGCCGCCGCCACGATCAGCACCACGAGCACCTGGCGCGGCACGCGCACGGCTTTCGCGGCCGCGAGGAAGGTGCCCGTCATCGGCTCCGGCGGCAGCGCGCGCTTCCCGCTGAACAGGCCGTTCGGCCGCCACACGAGGAACACGATCAGCAGCCCGAACGCGAACAGGTCGCGATAGCTGGTGCCGAACAGCGCGACGCCGTAGCTTTCGACGAGGCCGAGCAGCAGGCTGCCGGCGATCGCGCCGGGCACGTTGCCGAGCCCGCCGATCAGCAGCGCGACCACGCCCTTCAGCGTCGCCTGGAAGCCCATCGCCGGATCGATGCTGTTGTAGTACATGCCGACCAGCAGCCCGCTGACACCGCCGAGCGCGCACGCGATCGCGAACACCGTCTGGTTCACGCGATCGACGTCGACGCCCATCTGCAGCGCCGCGTCGCGATCCTGCGCGGTCGCGCGCACGGCCCAGCCGAGCCGCGTGAAGCGCAGGAAGCCGTACAGCAGCGCGGCCGCCGCGAGGCCGATGCCGGCGATCAGCAGGTCGAGCGCACCGAGCGTCGCGCCGGCGATGCGCAGGTGCCAGTCGGGCAGTGGCGTCGGCACCGCACGCGGGTCCGCGCCGAACGCGAGTTGCGCGAGCTGGTCGAGGATGAAGCTGATGCCGATCGTCGCGAGCAGCGGCGCGATGCGCGCGGCGTGGCGCAACGGCCGCAGCCCGACCCGCTCGATCGCGATGCCGAGCGCGCCGCAGCCGACGACGACCGCCGCGAGCGCGGCCGGCAGCGGCAAGCCGAAGCGCGTCAGGCACAGCCAGCCGATGAAGGCGCCGACCATGTAGACCGAGCCGTGCGCGAAGTTGATCAGGTGCGACACGCCGAAGATCAGCGCGAGCCCCACCGCGAGCAGCGCGTAGATGTTGCCGACGATGAGGCCGTTGAGCGTGTAGTCGAGCCAGGAAGCCATCACGATGCGTCCGTCATTTGCATGCGGTTCCGGGTCGGGGTCAGCGCGCCGCGAGCTGCGGCTTCGCGCCGTCCCACAGCGCCCACTGCCCCTGCTTCACGACGAGATACACGGTGCGTGCGCCCGCGACGCGGCGCGTCTGCGGATCGAAACGCACCTTGCCGAAGATCACGCTCGGCACGTCGCTCACTTTCTCGAAGCCGTCGTGCGCGGCCTGGCGCGTCACGCCGTAGCGGCGCAGCACTTCGGCCGACAGGATCAGCGCATCGTATGCACGCGCGACGAACGAATCGGGATCGGCATGGAATTTCGCGCGATAGCGCTGCACGAACGCCTGCACCTCCGGTCGCGGTTCGGCCGGGAAGAAGTTCGATTCCGTATAGACGCCTTCGACGGCCGTGCCGCCGAGTTCGAGGAACTTCGGCGAATACACGGAGCCGACTGCCGCGATCGGCAGCGTGAGCCCCGACGTGCGCGCCTGCCGCACGATCTGCGCGCCGTCCGCGTAGTAGGAAATCAGCACGATGGAATCGGGCTTCGACGCACCGATCCGCACGAGCGTCGAGCGGAAATCCTTCTCCGCCGGCTGGTAGCCTTCGGCCGCGACGACCTGCGCGCCGAGCCCCGTCACCGCCTTCGCGAAGATGTCCTTGCTGGTGCGGCCCCAGTCGGTGTTCAGGTACAGCACCGCGATCCGCTTGAAGCCGAGCTCCTTCACCGCGTAGCGCGCGAGCAGCGGCTGCTCCTCGGCCTGGCTCAGCGCGGTGCTCCACAGGTAGTCGCCGCCCTTCGTGAAATCCGGATGGGAGTTCGTGAAGCCGAACTGGATCAGCTGCCCGCGCTGGTAGATCGGCGACGCGGCCATCGACGTCGCGCTGGAAAAGTCGCCGAGCTCGATCACGATGCGCGGGTCCGCGACGAATTTCTGCGCGATCGCCACCGCCTGGCGCGGATCGCTGCGGCTGTCCTGGAAGTCGACCGCGAGCGGCCGGCCGTGGATGCCGCCGCTGCCGTTGATCTCGTCGAGCGCGAGATCGAAGCCGCGCTTCCATTGTTCGCCGTATTGCGCGTCCTGCCCGGTGAGCGGCCCGCTCACGCCGATCACCACCGGCTCGCCGGACACGCCCGCCGCGAGCGCGCCGCCCGTCGACAAGCCCCATGCGGCAGCCAGTGCCGCCACCGTGCCCAGCACGCGCCGCCATGCGCCGCGTGCGTCGTTCCCCGAAACGTTCATGCGTCCCCCCAGCTTCAGTCAGTCGAAAAGAGTGAGGGCATGTAACCATCCAGTTCAGGGCGTTCCAACGAAGTTTTGCGCATATCGATATCGTACGCGGCGCGAAGCGCAACATCACTGCCACGGTCTCCTGCACGGCGCGTCCCGCGCGACGCATCGGCATGCGCTGCAGCGCATTGATTCGATTGACGTTTGCCGTCGTGCAGCGCTGCCGGCCGACGCGCGTGCATGCACGGCTCGTCGTCCCGGCGCGCGTGCCCTTCGCATGTTTGGCACTGTCGATAGCAAAAATCATTATATGAATCGTGCATGCTCGCACTCCTACAATGCGCAAATCGCATCATCGGAACGCGTCATGGAGTTGCATCAACTCGAAGCCTTTTCCGCGGTCATGTCGGCCGGCAGCGTGACCGGCGCGGGCGAACTGCTCGGCCGCTCGCAGCCGGCCGTCACGCGGCAGATCCAGGAGCTCGAAGCCGATCTCGGCTATGCGCTGTTCGACCGGCACGGCCCGCGCGTCACGCCGACGCGCCGTGCATTCCTGCTCTACGAGGAAGTCGAACGCTCGCTCGTCGGCCTGCGCGCGATCGAAGCGCGGGCGCGCGCACTCGGCGAAGAAACCGCCGAACCCGTGCGCATCGCGGCCACGCCTTCACTCGCGGCCACGCTCGTGCCGGCCGCGCTCGCCGCACTGCCCGACGGCGCGCACGCGCCGCACTACCAGTTGCGCAGCGAGTCGGCCGAACACGTCGTGCACGAAGTGCTCACCGGCACGGCCGATATCGGCGTCGTCACGCTGCCGATGGCGCATGCGGGGCTCGACGTGCACTGGATCGCGCAAACGCCCTGCGTCGCCGTGCTGCCGGCCGACGATCCGCTCGCGGGCAAGCCGCGCATCGCGCTGCGCGATCTCGCGGGCCGCCGCATCGTGACGGTCGCGAACCGGCACCGGCTGCGCCAGCGGATCGATGCGGCATTCGCGGCCGCAGGCGTCGACGCGCACGTGTTCGTCGAAACCAATGCATCGCTGAACGCGGTGATGGCCGCGCGCGCGGGCGTCGGGATCGGCATCGTCGACCCGGCGACCGGCGTGGCACTGCCGGTGGACGGCGTCGTCGCACGACCGCTCGATGTCGACATCCCGTTCGCGTTCGGTGTCGCGACGCCCGCCGGCAAGACGCGCACGGCCGCCGTCGAGGCGCTGCTCGACGCGCTGCAGAACACGACGCGCGCGCTGCTCGACGACGTGACCTTTCACGATGCATCCGTGCACGACGCGCTGCTGCGAGGCGACCGGTTGCGCATCGATCGCCCGCCTCGCGTGACACGCGCCACACGAACCACACGCACACGCGGTACCCGCCCGGAGGCCGCATGACGGCGACGCCCGACACACCCGACGCACCCGACACGCTCGACGCACTCGAAGCCCGCCTCGCCCAGGACCTGCGCTGGCTCGACCTGCCCGCGCCGTCGTGGGTGCCGCCGCGCGACGTCGACGGCACGCGCGTGCTCGACGTCGCGATCGTCGGCGGCGGAATGGCGGGGCTCGCGGCCTCCGCCGAACTGCGCCTGCTCGGCATCGACAACCAGTGCGTGATCGACCGCGCACCGGCCGGCTACGAAGGCCCGTGGATCACGTTCGCGCGGATGGAGACGCTGCGCTCGCCGAAGCAGCTCACCGGCCCCGCGCTCGGCCTGCCCGCGCTGACGTTCCGCGCGTGGTTCGAAGCACGATACGGCCGCGACGCGTGGGATGCGCTCTACAAGATTCCGCGCACGCAATGGATGGAATACCTGCGCTGGTATCGCCGCGTGCTCGACCTGCCGGTGCGCAACGACACCGCGCTCGTGGCACTGCGTCCGCGCGACGACGGCCTGCTCGCGCTCGACCTGCGCGCGAACGGCCAGGCGCAGACCGTGCTCGCGCGACACGTCGTGCTGGCGACCGGCCGCGACGGGCTCGGCGGCCCGTACGTGCCGCCCGTCGCGCAACGCGCGCCGCGCTCGCGTTGGGCCCATTCGTCCGAGCCGATCGATTTCGCTTCGCTCGCCGGCAAGCGCGTCGGCGTGGTCGGCGCGGGTGCGTCCGCGTTCGACAATGCGGGCACCGCGCTCGAAGCGGGCGCCGCGCGCGTCGACCTGTTCTTCCGTCGCGCGGACATTCCGCGCATCAACAAGCTGACGGGCATCGGCAGCCCGGGCCTCGTGCACGGTTATGCCGATCTCGACGATGCGACGAAGTGGCGCTTCATGCACTACGCGCTGACGTCGCAGACACCGCCGCCGCGCGACAGCGTGCTGCGCGTGTCGCGGCATGCTCACGCACACTTCCATGCAGCCAGCCCGATCGAAACGCTGGTCGAACACGCGGACGGCCTCGACGTCGTCACGCCGCGCGGCCGCTACACGGTCGACTTCCTGATCTTCGCGACGGGCTTTCATTCCGACTGGACGACACGCGCGGAATTCGCGTCGTTCGGGCCGCATGTGCGGCGCTGGAAGGATCGCTATCAACCGGAACCGGACACATGGCTCGACGAGCTCGCCGAGTCGCCCGACCTCGGCCCCGCGTTCGCGTTCCAGGAACGCGAGCGCGGCGCCTGCCCGGCCGTCACGCGCATCCATTGCTTCAACCATGCGGCGAGCCTGAGCCACGGCAAGCTGTCGGGCGACATCCCCGCGATCAGCGCGGGCGCCGGGCGGCTCGCACGCGGCATCGCGAGCCGGCTGTTCGACGCCGATCGCGACCGCCACTACGACGCGCTCGTCGCGTTCGCGACCGCGGAGCTGCAGGGCGACGAATGGCGCGACGCCGACGCATGAGCGCCGCCGCGATCCACGCTACTCACGACGACTGAAATCCATCACGATGACCGAACCCATCCCGCCGGCCGCCGCGCCGGATACGATCGACGCCGTCGCCGGCCTGCGCGAAGGCGATGCCGTGGCCACGCTGCGTCGCGCACGCGACAAGGTGCTGCTCCATACGCGGCTCAGCGAAGCCGCGCTGTTCGACACCGCTCTGCCCGATCTTTCGTTGATCGAACGATTGCATGCGGCGCGGTACGTCGCGCAGCGCTCGAATGCGCACGCACTGGCCGCAACCTATCGCGCACGGCTGATCGACGCAGGCGGCACGCCCGACGACATCGCCCGCGCGGATGCCGATGCATTCGACGCGCTGCCTCGACGCCTCGGCGCGCTCCTCGTGCATGCGCGGCGCCTGACGCGCTCGCCCGCCGACGCACGCCCGTCCGATCTCGACGCACTGAAGTCGGCCGGGTTCACGACACCCGCGATCGTCGCGCTGTCGCAGCTCGTCGCCTTCGTCTCGTATCAGCTGCGTGTCGCGGCAGCGGCGCAAGCGTTGCAGGCGCGTGCCGCCCGGGAGGCCGCATGACGATGGCCACGCACGGTTTCACGTCCGCCACGCTCGGCTGGCGTGCATGGCTCGACACGGTGCCGCTCGAGCGCGCCACGGCCGACCAGCTCGCGGTGCTCGAAGCGAGCCATCCGCAAGCGAAAACGTCTGACTACTACCTGCTGCTCGTCCACCTGCCCGACATCCTGCGGCAGCGTTCCGGCGTGTTCAACGCGATCATGTATGGTCCGGGCGGACTGTCGCGCGCGGAACGCGAGCTGGCAAGCACGGCCGTGTCGCGCGTGAACGGCTGCGTGTATTGCGCATCGGTGCACGCACAACGCTTCGCGCAGCTCGCGAAACGCACCGATGCGATCGACCAGGTGTTCGACGATCCGTCGACAGCCGGCACGACCGCGCGCGAACGCGCGATCATCCGCTATGCGGTCGCGCTGACCGAACGGCCCGACACGGTGGACGAACGCGACATCGCCGCGCTCGAAGCCGAAGGGCTCACCCACGAAGAAATTCTCGACCTGTCGCACGCCGTCGCGATCTTCGCGTGGGCGAACCGGCTGATGCTGACGCTGGGCGAACCGGTGTTTCCCGAATTGGCAGCGGGCGACTGACACGCCGCCGCGCCGGCGCAGGCGAGCACGCCGGCCGACGCGCGCCGCCGCGCGTCACGCCTTGTGCGTCGACAACAGAATGCTCGTCTCCGTATTCGCGATCCCGTCGATCAACCGGATCGCGCCGAGCACGCGATCGAAATGCTCGAGCGAATCGGCGTGCAGCTCGGCGACCAGATCCCAGCGCCCGTTGGTACTGTGGATCGACGCGACGTTCGGATGCCCGCGCAGCACCTTCACCACTTCCGCGCCGCGATTGCCCTGCACCGCGATCGACATCAGCGCGCGGATCCGGTGCCGCTCGGCGGCCGGCTTGAGCCGCACCGTATAGCCGACGATCACGCCGTTCTTCTCCAGCCGCGTCAGCCGGTTCTGCACGGTCGCGCGCGCGACGCGCAACGCCTTCGCAAGGGCGACGACGGGCATCCGCGCGTTGTCGCGCAGCAGCGCGATGAGTTGCCGGTCGACGTCGTCGAGCGTAATCATGAACGGACCTTCCTGTTGAACGTGACACGGCCGCCAGCGTGCCGGACGGCACGCATTTCGACCAGCATGATTTGAACAAACTGCCATATCCGGCCAGCAATCTGCCAAGTCTATCGAGAAATCTGCCATTTTTGCCGTCTTTTTGTTGGCTCGACTCACGGAAATAATGACTCCAACGACCGGCCGCATGGGCCGCGACGCCGCTTTTGACGGAGCCGGGGCCCGGGCCGACACGCCCGCCCCGGTCGACCAGAACGCCTGGACACGCGTCCGGGCAGCAAAATGGAGACAGACCGATGACCCGCTTCCTCGACGTACCCGCCACCGCCCGACTGATCGCCCAGACCGGCGTCACGCCGTTCCTGCGCGCGCTCGTCGACACGCTGCGCGCCGATTACCTGCACTGGGCCGACTTCGACAAGTCGCCGCGCGTCGCCTGCCACTCGCGCGACGGCGTGATCGAGCTGATGCCCGTCGCGAACGCGTCGCTGTTCGCGTTCAAGTACGTGAACGGCCACCCCGTCAACGCCGCGCGCGGGATGCACACCGTGATGGCGTTCGGCGCGCTCGCCGAAGTCGACACCGGCTACCCGCTGCTGCTCGCCGAACTCACGCTGACCACCGCGTTGCGCACCGCCGCGACGTCGGTGCTGGCCGCGCAAGCGCTCGCGCGCCCCGACGCGCGCACGATGGCGCTGATCGGCAACGGCGCGCAGAGCGAATTCCAGGCGATCGCATTCCATACGCTGCTCGGCATCGACGAGATCCGCGTGTTCGACGTCGATCCGCTCGCGACCGACAAGCTCGTGAAGAACCTCGCCGCTTACCCTGAATTGCGCGTCGTGCGCGCCGCGTCGACCGCCGACGCCGTGCGTGGCGCCGACATCGTGACGACCGTCACCGCCGACAAGGCGTATGCGACCATCGTCACGGCCGACATGATCGAGCCCGGCATGCACCTGAACGCGGTCGGCGGCGATTGCCCGGGCAAGACCGAGCTCGACGCGGGCGTGCTGCAGGCGGGCCGCGTGTTCGTCGAATTCGAGCCGCAGTCGCGCATCGAGGGCGAGATCCAGCAGATGCCGGCCGACTTCCCGGTGACGGAACTGTGGCGCGTGCTGCAGGGCGAGACGACCGGCCGCGAGCGCGCAGATGAAGTCACGGTGTTCGACTCGGTCGGCTTCGCGCTCGAGGACTACTCGGCGCTACGCTACCTGTATGCGCTCGCGCAGCAGCACAACGCGGGCGTCGAGATCGCGCTGATTCCGCCGGCCGTCGATCCGAAAAACCTGTTCGCGCTGATCGACGATCCGGCCGCGATCGCGCAGGGTCATGCGGCGTTCGTGACCGAAGCCGTCGCCGCGTTCGCACGCTGATCGTCATCCCGGGCGGCCGGCGCGCCGCCCGATTCTCCGCCTGTCTCTTCAAACGTTCATGAATCTCGTATCGATCCAGGCGCCGGCCGCCGTCGTGATGATCCGGCCGCACCGCTTCCTGCCGAATCCGCAGACCGCGGCCGACAACGCGTTCCAGCGCACGGCCGTCGGCGGCGCGCACGACACGCTGTCGGTGTCGGCCGCCGCGCGCGACGAAGTCACGGCCGCCGCGCGCACACTCGCCGATGCAGGCGTGCGCGTGCACGTGTTCGACGATCACGGCGAGCGCGACACGCCCGACTCCGTGTTCCCGAACAACTGGTTCTCGACCCATTCGGGCGGGCATATCGCGCTGTTTCCGATGCATAGCCCGAACCGCCGCCGCGAGCGGCGCGTGGACATCGTCGAGATGCTGAAAGCGGAATACCGCGTGCAGGACGTGATCGACTACTCGGGGCTCGAATACGACGACGTGTTCCTGGAAGGCACCGGCGCGATGGTGCTCGACCACGTCGCACGCATCGCGTACACCGCGCGTTCGCGCCGCGCCGATCCGGTCGCGCTTGAACGCTTCTGCACGCACTTCAACTTCGAGCCGATCTGCTTCGATACGGCCGATGCGAACGGCAACCCGATCTATCACACGAACGTGATGATGAGCGTCGCCACCGAGTTCGCGATGATCGGCCTTGACCTGATCGCCGATCGCCGGCGCCGCGACGAAATCGCGCAACGCCTGACCGAAACGGGCCGCACCGTGATCGCGCTCGATCATGCGCAGATCGCGAATTTCGCGGGCAATACGCTTGAGTTGTCGGGCAAGGACGGGCGCGTGCTCGCGCTGTCGCGGCGCGCGTTCGACTGCCTCACCGGCGGCCAGCGCGCGACGATCGAACGCTCCGCGCGGCTGCTGCCGCTCGACGTGCCGACGATCGAACTGGCAGGCGGCTCGGTGCGCTGCATGCTCGCGGGCATTCATCTCGCGCGGCGGGCCGCAGCACATGACGTGAAGGAAATGGAATCGGCGGCGCGGTAACGCGAACCGGTGCCGCACGCCTGAGCGGACATCCTGCGGCGGATAGCCCGAAAGCGCCGCCGGACGATGCTTCGGCCTGAGCGGACATCCTGCGCGAATAGCCCGATGGCGCCGCCGGACGATGCTTCGACCTGAGTGGACATCCTGCGCGAATAGCCCGATGCGTCGCCGGACGATGCTTCGATCTGCGAATCAGATCGAAGCATCGTCCCGCCCGTTCATCACCCCGCCAGCAGCTTCAACCCGGCCGGCAACGTTTCGCCGAACACACGTGCGGTGTCGGCTTCATCGAACGCAATCGCCTCGCGCACCATGTCGATCCACGCGGCCGACACATTCGCGGAAGACAGGCGCTTGATCACCGCCTCACGCGTTTCATCCGGCAAATCGCGTTCGCGGTCACCTGTCATCCGCGCGATTTGCGCGACCGCGAACGCCGCGGGTTCGACCTGCTTCCAGTCCAGCGCGAACAGCGCATCGAGCCAGCGGTTCGCGACGTCGGCCGGCACCACGCTGTGCGCGCTGCCGTAGAACGGCCGGCGCGCACCGATCCGCCCGAGCGCCCACGCGCACAGCGTGCGCTCGGCCGGCTTCTGCAATTGCACGATCAACCGCTCGGCCAGTTCCACCTTGCGCTCGACCGGCAGTCGTTCGAGCGACGCGGACAGGCGCGTCATGTCGGCCGGGCCGACCTTGGCCGGGTCGAACGGCAGCTTGCGGCGCTTGTCGTCGGACGGTTCGAGGAACGCGATCGCATCGCGCACCTGCGTCTGCGCGTCGTCGTCGAGGCCGCCGGACACGCGCCGCCACAACGTCCACCACTCGGACCACACCTGCGCGTCGTTCACGTACTGGATCCCGTCGTCGAACAGCGGCCACAGCTGCTCGATGCGCCACGCATCGAGCGGATGGCCGAAGCCCGGGCGCAGGCAATAGCCGGCGAGGTTCAGCCACGCGCGTTCGTGATCGGCCGAGCGCCGCCGGCGACGCGCGCGCGCAAGCAACGCGTCGAACAGCTCGCGCGCGAGCGCGACGTCCCACTCGTCGCGCGGGCCGAGCACCTGTTCAAGTTGCGCGCGCAACCGTCGCGTGTCCTTCGGCGTGACGTCCGCGGCCTTGCTGCCGAACGAGCGGTCGATCAGCTCGATCGCGTGATCGACGCGCGGATGGCGCGCGAACGCGGCATCGTCGCCTTGCGCGGGCGCATCGCCGCGCAACTGGAATTCGAGCCGCCAGCGGCGCGCTGCATCGTCGGTCGCGATGCAGTGCATTTCGAGCGTGCCGACCTCGGTCAGCGACGCGGTCAGTTTCACCGGCGTTTCGCGCACATCGCTACCGGCCTTCGCGTCGACGACCGTCGCGATCGGCGGCAGCCGCACGAAGTCGCCGCCGTCCAGCTCGACCAGATCGCCCGGCTGGTACGCGGTGTCGGCGACCGTCGACACGAGGTGGAAACGCACCGGCTGCCCGAGCTGCAGCGCGAACGTGCGTTCCTCGAGCCGGATCTCGCGGCCCTCCTCGGCACCGCGCGGCAGCAGGCAGACACCGCGCGCCGCCGTGGCGCCCTCGCCATCGTCGAGCACGAGGAAATAACTGCGCGCGGAACCGCCGCCGATGCGCGGCGCATGCCCCGCCCGCGCCAGGCCATAAGCCACCGCGCCGCGCGCGACCGCCACGTCCGGATGCGCGTTGTGCAGCACGTCGAGCGGCGCGCCGCGCCACGCGCCGAGCGTCTGCGCGAGACGGCCGGCCAGCGCACCCGCGCGGAACACGCCGCCGTTGAGCAGCAGCGTGTCGGGCAGCGGGCCTTCCGCATGACGATTCAGGAACGCGGCGACGTGGCGCGTGACGGCCGGGTCGCTCGCATACGGCAAGCCGAATTCGACGATCGCGGCCCGCGCGCGGCGCGGCAGCTCGCCGGCCTCGACCTGCGGAAAGAAGCCGTCGACGACGATCTGCTCGACTTCCTGACGCGTCAGCTCGGCCGAGCGTGCGCCGCCGACGAGCTTGCTGCCCGCGCCGAGCAGCGTCACGGTGACGGAGGCCGGCGCGTCGTCGCCGAGCAGCCGCTCCTTCGCCGCGCGGCAGCGCTCGACGAGCTGCGACAGGCTCGCGGCCGACAGCCGCGTGCCGGGCTCGGTCAGCCGCGTCTCGACCAGGCGCGCGAGCGCGAGGTCCATGTTGTCGCCGCCGAGCATCAGGTGATTGCCGACGCCGACGCGCGTGAAGGCCGGTTCGCCATCGTCTCCCGGCGCGACGTCGACCAGCGTGAGGTCGGTCGTGCCGCCGCCGACATCGCAGATCAGCACGCGGCGCGGTGCGGCGAAGGTGTCGCGCAACGTCGCGCGCTGGCCGTACAGCCAGTCGTAGAACGCGGCCTGCGGTTCTTCCAGCAAGCGCAGCGCCGGCAGTTTCGCGCGTTTGGCCGCCTCGACCGTCAACGCGCGGGCGCCGTCGTCGAACGACGCCGGCACCGTCAGAATGACGTCCTGCTTCGCGAGCGGCGCATCGGGAAAACGCGCATCCCACGCGGCCCGCACGTGCGCGAGATAGCTCGCGCTCGCGTCGACCGGCGACACCTTGTCGACGCCGTCGGCCGCGCCCCACGGCAGGATCGCCGCGAGCCGGTCGACCGATGCGTGCGACAGCCAGCTCTTCGCGCTGGTGACGAGCCGCCCCGGCACCTGCGCGCCGAGCGTGCGCGCATAGCGGCCGATCACGGCCGGCGGTGCACCGGCCGCATTCGCGTTGGCCTTCGGATCAGCCTTCGCACCCGCCTTCGAATCGGCCGCCCACGGCAGGCGCAGCGCGTCCGGCGGCAGCTCACCCGCCGCCGGGTGATAACGCACCGACGGCAGCAGCGGCTGCGCCGCCACCGCGCCGGGGCCGAACAGCTGCTCGACGTCGAACACGCGGATCGCGTCGGAGCCGGCCTCGACGTATGCGACGACCGTGTTGCTCGTGCCGAGGTCGATGCCGACCGTATAGCGCTTCATCGCGCTCAGGCGGCGCCGCGCACGTCGAACTCGACCTTCCAGCGCTCGTTCGTGCCGCTCGGGATCGCCTCGAGTTCGAGCGTGCCGGCTTCGGTCACGCGCGCATGCAGCTTCACCGGCACGACCTCGCCGACCGTGCGCCCTTCGGCGGGCAGCGTGGCCTGGATTTCCTCGAGTTCCTGCAGCTCTTCAGGCGACCAGTAGTCGAGCAGCGTGCCGACCTGGTCCTGGCGACGCACCGACGACCCGAAGAAGCGGAACTGCACCGGCTCGCCGACGACGAGGCCGAACTCCTGCGGCGGCAACGCCGCATCCGAGCCTTCCTCCATCCCGAACGGCGCGACGCAGAGCGCCTGCACCGGCGGCTCCAGCCCCGGCACCGCGGGCATCGCCGACTCGATCGCGACGTAGTACGCACGCGCCGTGCCGCCGCGAATGCGCACGCCGCGGCCGCGCTTCACGTAGCCGTAATAAGCCGCGCCGCGCGCGACCGCCAGATCGAGGTCCGCGCCTTCGAGCAGGCGCGCGGCCGGCGCGCCTTCGGCCACGAGCCAGCTATTGAGCGTATCGAGCACGCGCTGCGTGAGCAGCGGCGACTTGAACACGCCGCCGTTGAACAGCACCGCGGTCGGATGCAGGAACGTCGCACCTTGCGGCAGCGTGCGCTGCACGCCTTCGAGCGCGTCGAGCGCCGCGACCTGGCGGCCGAGGAACGCCGCGAGGTGGCGCGTGATGCCCGCGTCCTGCGCATACGGCAGGCCGAGCTGCGTCAGGCCGACGCGCGCGCGGCTCACCGGGCGCGCGGCCGCGTCGACTTGCGGGAAGAAACCTTCGAGAATCGTCTGCGTGAGTTCCGCGCGCGTCAGTTCCGTGCGGATCGAGCCGCCGATCAGCTTCGAGCCGCGGCTCGGCACGACGAGCGGCACCGCGTCGGTCGTCGGGTCGGACAGCAGCGTTTCCTTCGCCGAGCGGCACGCGTAGGTCAGCGCGCGCAATTGCCACGGATCGGCCTGCGTGCCCTGCTGCGCGAGCTTGCGCGCGACCACGTGCGCGAGCGCGAGGTCCATGTTGTCGCCGCCGAGGAGGATGTGCTCGCCGACCGCCACGCGATGCAGTTCGAGATTGCCGTCGCGCTCGACCACCGCGATCAGCGACAGGTCGGTGGTGCCGCCGCCGACGTCCACGCACAGGATCAGGTCGCCGACCTGCACCTGCTTGCGCCAGCCGCCTTCGCTCTTCTGGATCCAGCTGTAGAGCGCCGCCTGCGGCTCTTCCAGCAGCGTCATGCGCGAATAGCCGGCGGCACGCGCGGCTTCCGCCGTCAGCTCGCGCGCGGCCGGGTCGAACGACGCGGGGATCGTGACCGTCACGTCCTGGTCGGCGAACGGCGCGTCGGGATGCGCGTGGTCCCACGCTTCGCGCAGGTGCGTCAGGTAGCGGATCGAGCTTTCCAGCGGCGACACGCGCGCCACTTCCGGCGGCGCATCGCTCGGCAGGATCGCCGCGCGGCGATCGACGCCCGGGTGGCACAGCCAGCTCTTCGCGCTCGACACGAGGCGAATCGGCGTGCCAGCGCCACGCGTGCGCGCCATCTCGCCGACCGCGAACGCGCGCGAGGCCGTCCACGGCAGCGTCAGGTCGCCCTGCGTCAGCTCGCTTTCATGCGGAAGATAGAGGAACGACGGCAGCAGGTCGCGCGACTCCAGCGCGCCGGGCGCGGTCAGCTGCGCGATCGGCAGCACCTGCTGCGTGATCGTTTCGCCGTCGCTCGCGGCGCTGTCGACGTACGACAGCGCGCAGTGGGTCGTACCGAGGTCGATACCGATCGAATAGCGCGGATCGTTCACAGTTCCACCTCCGCCGGTGCGACCACCGAGGCGTCGTGGCTGCCGGTCAGCTTCGGCAGGCGCACGTCGGCCACGCGCCAGCCGCGGTGGCTGACCGTGCCCGTGAACGGCGCGGCGCCGACCACGTTGCCCGTCACGCGCACGGCCGTCGCGTCGAAGCCGGCCGGCAGCGTCACGCGGCTGCCTTCGGCTTCGTCGCGCACCGGCACGATCGTGAAATGTTCGCGCAGCGCGGCGCGGCAGCCGTCGTGCACGAGGCGTGCGGCGGCGCCGATGTCGGCGTCCGCGTAGCCCGCGATGTCTTCCTCGACGAAGTCGATGAAGCGCGCATCGCGCTGCAGCAGGCCGAGCAGTTGCAGCGCGGCTTGCGGGCTCGCTTCGCGCAGCTCGGGGGCCGGCGCCTTCACGGGCGCGGGTGCCGGGGCCGCCGCGGGGGCCGGCGCAACCGGCGCCGGCGCGACCGGTGCCGGGGCGCCGTCGCGCACGCGCAGCACGCCGGCCGCGAACTCGCGGTTGCCGATCACGGAGAAGAACGTGCCGACGGCCAGCGATAGCCGGCCGAAGAAGGACAGGTTGGATTCGGGCATGGGGTCTGGACTCCTGTGGGCTCGCGACACGGCGAGCAGCTTGCCTGGGCGCCCGGCGGCGGCGTGCGAATGCGCACTGCCGCCGCCCGGCGCGTGATTCGGACGCGCCCTCGCGGGTGCGGAAAACCCGTATTTTGCCCTGTGGCGGGCGAACCGGGCAGAAGTTGGGGGACAGAACACAACGGCGCGCGGGTTTTGGGCGGCGCCGGATTGCATCGGACTGCCGGCTATCGGGGGTCGGCCGGGTGTCGGCCGCGATGTTGCGGCGCGTCAGCGCGGCTTGCGGCGGCGTACCGCCTTCACCCCAAAATCGCGCGAATTCGGGCGCGCGACGTGAAACGCATGCCCCCGCATGGGGACCGCGGCGGCGTAGCGCTACATGCTTCATGCAATGTGATGTTTAATGCCCGGCAACGCCAGCATTAAAGGACACGCAATGCTCGACCTCGACGACCTTCGCCTCGTGCGCGCGATCGGCGCGTCGCGTTCATTGGCATCCGCCGCGCGCCTGCTCGACCTCACCCCGCCCGCGGTCACGATCCGCCTGCAGCGGATGGAGGCGCGGCTGGACGTCCGGCTCGCCGTGCGGCAGCCGAAAGGGATCGAGTTGACCGACGAAGGTCAGCGGCTTTATCGGGAAGCCGTGGAGATTCTCGAGCGCGTGGACGCGCTGCCGGGCAACATCGCGGGCGATCACGGCGACGTGCAGGGCACGCTGCGCGTCGTCGCGCCGTTCGGCTTCGGACGCAAGTACGTCGCGCGGATCGTGCGCGACGTGCAACGCGCGCATCCGAAGCTCGAAATCTCGCTGCACCTGTCGGAGAGTCCGCTGACCAGCGCGTCGGGGGCCGACGTGGTCATCCATGTCGGCAGCCTGAAGTCGTCGTCGTGGATCGGCTATCCGCTCGCGCCCAACGAGCGCTTCCTGTGCGCGAGCCCCGGTTACGCGCGGCGCATCAAGCAACTGGACCATCCGTCCGACCTCGCGCACTACGACTGCCTGTGCCTGCGCGAGAACGACGAGGACGTGCCGCGCTGGCGCTTCTCGCAAGCCGGCGACGGCAAGGGCGAATCCAGACGATCGGCGGTGATTCGCGTCACGGGCGCGCTGTCGTCGAACGACGGCACCGTCATCACCGACTGGGCGCTTGCCGGACTCGGCATCGTCGAGCGCTCCGAGTGGGACGTCGCGCCGCTGCTGGCGAACGGCAAGCTGGTCAGGCTGCTGCCCGACTGGCATTTGCCGCCCGCGCCCGTGACCGCGCTGCTGCCGTCACGCACGGGCCGCTCCGCGCGGCAGCGGGTTTTCCTCGAAGCCGCGACGCAATTCCTCGCTCCGCCGCCGTGGCGCGGCAAGGCATGAGCGCGGTCCCGGGATTAAATGCTGCTTAATGCTCGATTTGGCATGCGTTAAACACGCTGCGCGCCAAACGCCCTACTGTGTTCGCTGTCGGCAATCCACCGAGGCAACGCATCATGGGCATTCCCCTCCTTCTCAACACCCCCGCCGCATTGATCGACGTCGGCCGCATGCGTGACAACATCGCGCGCATGCAGGCGCGTCTGGACGCGCTCGGCGTCAGGTTCCGGCCGCACGTGAAGACGACCAAGTGCCAGCACGTCGTCGACGCGCAGGTTGCGGCCGGCGCGCAAGGCATCACGGTATCGACGCTGAAGGAAGCCGAGCAGTTCTTCGCGGGCGGCGTGCGCGACATCGTCTACGCGGTCGGCATGATTCCCGCGAAGCTCGGCCAGGCGCTCGCGTTGCGCCGGCAGGGCTGCGACCTGAAGATCGTCGCCGACAGCCTGCAGGCCGCGAATGCGATCGCAGCGTTCGGGCGCGAGCACGGCGAGCGCTTCGAAGTCTGGATCGAGGTCGATGTCGACGGCCATCGCTCGGGGATCGCCCCCGACGACGACCTGCTGATCGACGTCGGCCGCGCGCTGGTCGACGGCGGCATGACGCTCGGCGGCGTGCTCGCGCACGCCGGCTCCAGCTACGAATACGACACCCGCGACGCGCTGGTCGCGATCGCCGAACAGGAGCGCAGCCGGACCGTGCACGCCGCGGAGCGCCTCAGGGCCGCCGGGCTGCCCTGCCCGGTCGTCAGCATCGGTTCGACGCCGACCGCGCTGTCCGCGGAGCGCCTCGACGGGGTGACCGAAGTCCGCGCGGGCGTGTACGTGCTGTTCGACCTCGTGATGCACAACGTCGGCGTGTGCGCGCTGTCCGACATCGCGCTGTCGGTGCTGACCACCGTCATCGGGCACCAGGAAGAAAAAGGCTGGGCCATCGTCGACGCGGGCTGGATGGCGATGAGCCGCGATCGCGGCACGCAGCGGCAGGCGCGGGATTTCGGCTACGGGCAGGTGTGTAGCGAAGACGGTGACGTGCTCGGCGAGTACGTGATGAGCGCGGCCAATCAGGAGCACGGCATCGTGTCCCGCATCGGGACGCCGGACACGGATATCGCGAAGCGGTTTCCGATCGGGACCCGTTTGCGGATTCTGCCGAACCACGCGTGCGCGACCGGCGCGCAACATCCGGAATACCACGCGCTGGGCGACGACGGCATCGTGCAGAGCTGGCCGCGCTTCTATGGGTGGTAAGCAGAGGCGGCGCGGTGGCGTTCGCCGGTGCGGCGAACTGATACGCCGACGTCCGGCGACGCAACCGGCCGCCGCGCGCGACCGACTGACCGCCCTCCCAACATTGACTATTTGTCCAATTCTATACAAACTATAAAACCGCGATTCACATTTCATCCGACAGGCTCCCCCACCATGCCGACAGACGCCCACCTCCTTCTTCTCGACCGGGATGTCGTCGAACCGGCCCTTCAAGCCGAACACGTGATGGCGGCGGTCCGCGAAGCCTTCGTGCTGCACAGCCAACGCGCGGGGCGCGTGTTCCCGGTCGTGCGCGAGAAGCTGCATACCGGCGGCGTGTTCGGCATCAAGTCGGGCGACGTCGCGAGCCAGGATCTGCTCGGCTTCAAGGCGGCCGGATTCTGGCCCGGCAATCGCAGCCTGGGCGGCGAGCCGCACCAGGCGACGATCGCGCTGTTCGATCCGGCCACCGGCCGCCCGCTCTGCATCATGGACGGCAACGCGATCACCACCGCCCGGACCGGCGCGGCCGGCGGCCTCGGCCTGCAGGCGCTGGCCCGCCGCGACAGTACGCGCATCTGCGTGTTCGGCACCGGCGTGCAGGCGCGCGTCCAGCTCGACCGTGCGCTCAGGCTGCTCCCGCAACGGTGCGCGGTGCAGTACGTGAACGCGCGCGGCGAAGCGGACGCGGTGTTCGAATCGGCATTCCGCGAACGCTGCGACATCCGCGTCGCACGCGACCGAAACGGTGCGGTGGCCGACAGCGACGTGGTCATCACGGCCACGCCGGGCGGCGGCCCGCTGTTCGATGCGGACGCGGTTCAGCCCGGCACCCACCTGACCTGCGTCGGCGCGGACACCGCGGGCAAGCGCGAGCTTCCCGAAGGCGTGCTGCAGCGCGCGCGCATTTTCGTGGACGATCACGAGCAGGCGCGCGGCATCGGCGAGTGCCAATGGGCGCCCGATCTGCCGCGCACCGAAATCGGCGACGTGCTCGCCGGGACCGTGTCGGTCGATCGCTCGCCGGGCGAGATCACCGTATTCGACATGACGGGGCTCGCGCTGCAGGACCTGACCGTGGCGCGCTTCCTGTATCGGCAGGCCGTCGAGCGCGGCACGGGACGCTCGATCCCGTGGCCGTGGTGAACGGCAACGGCGTGATATCTTCCATCGCCATGCGTCTATCCAAAGTTTCCGCCATCTCGTTCGATCTCGACGACACGCTATGGCCGTTCGGCCCTTCCGTCGCACGGGCCGAGGCGTCGCTGCATGCGTGGCTGATCGCGCACGCACCCGATACCGCGAGCGTGCTGCCGACGTCGCAGACGCTGGCCCAACTGCGCGATGAATACGAACGCTCCCGGCCGGATCTCGTCGGCGACTATCGCGCGTTGCGCATCGGATCGATCCGGCTGGCGTTGCAGCGCGCAAACGAAGACGTCTCACTGACCGACCGCGCCTACGACGTGTTCTATTCGGCGCGAAACCAGGTCGAGTTCTTCGACGATGCATTGCCGGCGCTCGCGTGGTTGAGCGCGCGGTTTCCGCTGATCGCGGTGACGAACGGCAATGCGGACCTTCAACTGACCGGCGGCGGCGAGTTCTTCCGTGAAACGCTCAGCGCGCGTGCGTTCGGGTTCGCGAAGCCCGAGCCGGAAATCTTCCATGCGGCCGCCGCGACGCTCGGCGTGCCGGCGGCGGAGCTGCT
Organism: Burkholderia sp. Bp8984; assembly: GCF_003853755.1. Lineage (NCBI taxonomy): Bacteria > Pseudomonadati > Pseudomonadota > Betaproteobacteria > Burkholderiales > Burkholderiaceae > Burkholderia > Burkholderia sp. Bp8984. The sequence goes on along the minus strand of NZ_QTQN01000016.1, from coordinate 59,315 downwards.
GCACGTCGGCGACGACTTTCACCTCGATATCGTCGGTGCGTTGAATGCGGGGCTTCAGGCAGCGTGGGTCGTGCGTCACGCAGGGGCGCAAGCGGAGCATGCTGCGCATCGTGCCCCGTCGCCGCATCTGACCGTTCGCGACTTGTCAGTGCTGTGTCGCGCGCTGGGTGCGCCTGACGCGGTGTCGTAACCGCAAGCCCGCAAGAACGCGCGGCCGCGGTCGATCACGCCCGTCGACATGACCGACCGCCGCTTCACGCCGCCTTGCGTGCGTCCGCGATCCGTTGCGGCGCCTTCGGCCGCGCATAAAGCCGCTCGAGGTACGCACGCAATTGCGGGAACGGTTCGATCAGGTGGCATTCGCTCGCCCAGTCGATCAGGTAGACCGTCACGCAATCGGCCACCGTCAGCGTGTCGCCGACGATGAATTCGCGCCCTTCGAGATGCCTGTCGAGGATCGCGGCCATCGTCGCGAAATCCTCGCGTGCCAGCTCGATATCGGCCGGCGAGCGCTTTTCCGGCGGATAGAGGAACGAATGGCGAGTAATCCGCCACAGCGGCTGTTCAAGCTCCGTCACCGCGAACATGACCCATCGATAGGCCTGCGCGCGCAAAGCGAGATCGACGGGCAGCAGCGCCTTCTCCGGATACTTGTCCGCGAGATACAGCACGATCGCGGCCGACTCCGGAATCACGAGGTCGCCGTCCACCAGCACGGGCACCTTGCCGGCCGGATTGAGGCGCAGGAATTCGGGCCGCTTGTGCTCGCCTTTTAGCAGGTTGACCGACACGAACTCGAAATCCGCGTCCAGTTCCTTGAGCCCCCAGAGCGCGCGTTGCGTGCGCGTGCCGGCGAATCCGTAAAGCTTCATCGCAATGTCTCCATCGATAATGTCGGGAAAAATCGCCGCGCGCAGGCGACGGCCAATCGGCCGCTTCGAATGCTTCGAGTGCTTCGAGTGCTTCGAGTGCTCGAGTGCTTCGAGTGCTTCGAGTGCTTCGAATGATGTGAATGCTTCGATCACTTCGGCCGCTTTGCCCACGCATGCAGCGCCTGTCGCCGCTCACATGCCGGGTACCGGGAGCACCGGCATCACGTCGATCGCATCGCCCGGGAACAGCGTGAAATGCGGATGGCCCTCGAACAGCGCGGCGGCCGCGTCGTGCGATGCGGCACGCACGACGGTGAAGCCGCTCATCGCATTGGCGGTGTCCGTCACGCCGCCCTTGCCGATCGTCTTGGTCTTGCCGAGCGGCCCGCCGGGCTCGACGATCGCGTCGCGATGCCGCTCGACCCACGCATGCCATGCGGCGATCCCTTCGCGCTCCCGCGTGCGCCGCTCGTCCTCCGGCAACGCCATCCACGCCTTCATGCCCGGGCTATCCTTGCTGCCGAGGAATACCGCGAGATACAACTGCTGTTGAGCACTCATGCTTCCTCCGTCCGATGGCGGGCACGGCGGGCTGCCGCACCTCGTCCTTGACACGATAGGTTGATATCAACACAATTGCAACATGGCACGCAAAGAAAAGCTCCCTTTCGAAACGACGCTGATGGTGCGCGATTGCTGCCTGTGCCTGCACATGCAGCGCGCGGCGCGCAATCTCGCGCGCATCTTCGACGATGTGCTGCGTCCGCTGGATCTCACCAACGGCCAGTTCTCGCTGCTGATGTCGCTGAACCGGCCGCAGCCGGCCGCGATGAAATCGGTCGCGTCATTGCTCGCGATGGATCGCACCACGCTGACCGCCGCGCTCAAGCCGCTCGAGCGGCGCGGGCTGCTCACGATCACGACGGATCCGGACGACAAGCGCAGCCGCCTGCTCGAACTCACGCCGGCCGGTCATCAGTTGCTGGCCGAAGCGTTCCCGCTCTGGCAGCAGACCCATACCGAGATCGAACGGCCGTTCGCGCCGGAAGCAGTCGATGTGTTGCGCGGCCAGTTGCGCGCGCTGTCGGAGGATCCGGCTACGCGCGGCTGAAGCGGCGCGTCACGTCATTCACTTCCGGCCCTTCTTCGGCATCAGCAGTTGCGCGCATTCCTGCAGGAAGCGCACGGGCCCGTGCGCACGCAGTGCCTGCCCGCTGCCGAGCGCGCCGTCGATGACGGTCGCGAGCCGCAGCGCGTAGGTTTCCGGCGGTTTCATCGACAGCGAGCAGATGCCGAAAGCACGCTTCGGGCGTCGCGCCGCCATGCCGGCGGCGCACATCGCCCAGAGGCGTCCTGTCCCGATATCCGCCGGACGCGACCGACTCGGCAACGCCACGCCGCATAACTCGGGCCGGCTAGTGCGCGACCTCGCCGCGCCACTAGCCGATGCGCGATCGCGCGCATCGGCGTGCCGCAATCCGTCAGTCGGCCAGCGCCGGCGCCACGCCAACCCGCTTCGGCACGCCGGTCACGATCGTCGCGACCGCGACGGCCAGCACCGCGGCCGCGCCCAGGAACACGCCGCCCGCGCCGTTCGCGTCGAACACGACGCCGCCGGCCGCCGCGCCCGTCGCGATCGCGAGCTGGATCGCCGCGACGATCAGCCCGCCCGCGCTCTCGGCTTCGTCGGGCACGGTGCGCGTGACCCACGTCGACCAGGCGACCGGCACGCCGCCGAACGCCATCCCCCACAACGCGACGAGCACCGCGTCGATCATCGGCGCGCGGCCGAGCGCGACGAGCGCGACGCCGAGCACGACCATCAGCGCGGGCATCCCGATCAGCATCGGCCGCAGCCGGTGCTCGAGCACGCGCCCGGCGAGCGACGTGCCGACGAAGTTCGCGATCCCGTAGCCGAGCAGGATCGCCGACAGCCCGTTCACGCCGACGCCCGCGACCTGTTCGAGGAACGGCCGCAGGTACGTGAAGAACGCGAAATGCCCGGTGAACACGAGGATCGTCGCGACCATCCCGAGGCCGACGGTCGGCCGGCGCAGCACGTCGACGAGCGTGCGCAGCCGCGTGGTGCCGCTCGGCGGCATCGACGGCAGCGTCATGACCTGCGACACGAACGCGAGCGCGCCGAGCCCGGCCGCGATCAGGAACACGTTGCGCCAGCCGATCAGGTGCCCGAAATAACTGCCCATCGGCGCGGACGCGATCGTCGCGACCGCCACGCCGCTGAAGATGATCGACAGCGCACGCGGCACCATCGCGGTCGGCACGAGCCGCATCGCGGTGGCCGTCGCCATCGTCCAGAAGCCGCCGAGCGCGACGCCGAGCACGACGCGGCCGATCAGCAGCGTCATCAGGTCGGGCGCGAACGCGACCGCGAGATTCGACACGACGAGCAGCACCGAGAACGCGAGCAGCACGCGCCGGCGGTCGATCGTGCGCGTCAGCGCCGAGATCAGCAGGCTCGTGACGAGCGCGACCGTCGCGGTGGCCGTGACGGCCTGGCCGGCCACGCCTTCGGTCACGCCGAGGCTGTCGGCCATCGGCGTGAGCAGGCTCGCGGGCAGGAATTCGGCGGTGACGAGGCCGAACACGCCGAGCGTCATCGCGAATACCGCGCCCCAGGCCGGTTCACGGGGGGCCGCCGTCGAAGCGGCCGAGGAGATTCCGGGATTCATGCGGGGTTCCGTGTCGGTTAGGGAAAGTACTGATGAGGGCGTATCGTAAGGAACAGCGGCAGGACGGTCTATGACATACAATCCGTTCTTGTTGATCGATCGTCCGAATCTCGCTATGTCCGAGCCGCTTCTGCCCCCGATTCCCGACACGCACGACCTCGTCAGCGAGTTGTTGCTGGGAATGCGCCTGAGCGGCGTGCAGTACCGCCGGATCCAGGTGCCGCGGCCGTTCGGGCTGAGCTTCGGCCATGCGCCGGGCCGCGCGCAGTTCCATTTCGTCGGGCGCGGGCCCGTGCTGCTGCGCGACGCGGACGGCACGACGGTGCGGCTCGAGGCCGGCGACGCGATCCTGCTGCCGCACGGCCGCACGCATGCGCTGGTGTCCGATCCGGACGCGCCGTGCCGCGAGATCGGCGGCTTCGCGGCCGCGAAGATCTGCGACACGGTCGCGTCGGTGGGCGCGACGACGTGCGCCGCGACGGAGCCGGCCGCCGGCGATGCGCTGATCTTCAGCGCGTGCATGGAGCTCGATCTCGGCGGCATGCAGCCGCTCGTCGGGACGATGCCGGCATTCATGCACGTCGGCACGCTGCTCGCGCGCTACCCGGAAATCCGCCCGATGCTCGACGCGATGGAACGCGAATCGTGCGCCGCGCGCGCGGGCTTCGCGGGCATCCTCGCGCGGCTCGCGGACGTGGTCGCCGCGTTCATCGTGCGCGGCTGGGTCGAGTGCGGATGCGGCGACGCGACGGGCTGGGTGCAGGCGTTGCGCGAGCCGAAGCTCGGCCGCGCGATCGTCGCGCTGCATCGCGATCCGGGGCGCAACTGGAGCGTCGCGGAACTGGCCGCCGAAGCGGGCGTGTCGCGCTCGGTATTCGCCGAGCGCTTTCTCGCGGCCACCGGGATGACGCCGGTGCGTTACCTGACCGAGTTGCGGATGCGGCTCGCCGCGCAGTGGATCGCCCGCGAGGGCGAGACGATCGAAGCGGTGGCGTACCGGCTCGGCTACGGGTCGCTCGCCGCGTTCAGCCGCGCGTTCAAGCGCGTGGTCGGCAGGCCGCCGGGCGCGGTGCGTGCCGAAGGCGACACGCACGCCGATGCGTGACGTGTAACGCGTCACGCGCAACGCACGGCGCAGCGAACGCCTGCCGGGTCGCCCCGGCATCGCACGATCGGTCGCCGGGCGTGACGATTCCGTTCAGCCGCTGCGCGCGTCGAGCTCGTCGATCAGCGCCGTCGCGCACTTCACGGCCAGCGCCGCGCACTGTTGCGCATCCACCGGCGCGCCGTTCGTCACCGCACCCTGCACGATCCGGCCCAGCAATTCCTTCGACAGGTCGGCGATCTCGTGTTCCCGTTCCGTCATGTTTCTCTCCTGCGCGCCGGCCGGCTTCGGCCGCACGCGCGATTGCACCGGGCGCCGCGTGCGCCGCGCCCGACCTTCAACGTTGCCTGGCCCGCACGACGATCTGCGCCTGCGTGTCGCGTTCGATGCGTTCGAGCGACGCGCGCAGCGCGGTGAACTCGTCGGGCGTGCAGACCTGGCGGCCGAATTCGGCCTTCATCCTCCGCGTGACCTGCACGACGTGCGCGGCCGCATCGAATACGTAATGCGACGTGAACTCGACGAAACGGTCGTGCACGGCCGTATCGGCCGGCAGGTCGGTCACCGCGACGTCGGCCGGCAGCGCGACCTGGCCGGTCTCGTCGAACGTGCCGCCGATGCATGCCCACGGCTGCGTGCGCACGGGCTCGGCCAGCCAGCCCTCGACCTGCGTCGCGATGCCGCCCGTGAGACTCGACAGCGCGGGCACGGCGGTCGTGCCGTCCGGCCACACGAAGTGATCGAGCGTGCCGGCATACGTGACGTCGAACGGCCCGTCCGTCGCACGGCGATCGCTCGTCGCGATCTGCGCGCGGCCGCGCAGCCCGCTTTGCCGCAGGCGTTCGTTCGCGAGCTGCCGGATGCGGTCGGGCGCCGCCCGGCGAAACAGCGTGCGTTCGAGTTCCGCGGTCCAGCCGTCGTCCTCGACGCGCGCATGAAACCGCGCGGCGCCCGGTTGCGCGGCATCGATCTCCACGCGCGCGGCGCGGTGCTTCGGCTGCGTGGCCGGCGTGCGCGACAGCACGCCGGTGTCGACGAGCAGCGCCGGCCGGTCCATCACGATCGGCGGCAGGTAGCCGAACGCGATGCCAGCCGTCGTGGTGTCCGCGTAGACGCCGAGATCGGGCAGCCACGTGACCGCGTGATTGATCGCGCCGCCGCCGTAACCGGGCACCGACGGCAGCGTGTACACGGAGCCGAGATTGATCAGCACCGGTTCGCTGCGGATGCCGGCCGCCGCGAGCAACGCGCCGAACAACGCGACGTGGTCCTTGCAGTCGCCGTAGCGGTTGCGCAGGATGTCGGTCACGCGGTGCGGCGCGGCGGCCGTCTCGCCGAGAAAAAGCGCGACGTAACGCACGTTCGCCTGCACCCAGTCGTACAGGACGCGCGCGCGATCGCGCGGATCGGCGGTGCCGGCGGTGAGCGCGCGCGCCAGTTGCACGACGGCCGGATCGTTCGCGCCCGGGTCGACGGCCGCGTTGCGGTAGCGCGCGGCGAACGCCGCGTAGTCGGGCAGCGTGGACACCACGAGCCGGTCGCCGTAGGTCGGATAGCCGACCGAGCCGTTCTCGATCCGGTCGTACGTGCCGTGCCGGTATTCGAATGCGTAGCGCGTGCGGCCGTTCGCGGTCACCGGCGGCAGCGCGACGTAACCGCGTGCGTCCGCATGCAGCGGCATGTCGGCCGGCACGTCGAAGATCAGCCGCTGGTTCTCCACCGGCTCGCGCGACGGTTCGACGTAGTAGCCGAAGTAACCTGCGTTGACCGGCTTCGTGCGCGACTTGCGGAACGCGATGCGCGTGCTCGATCCGGCTTCGACGCCGGGAAACACGACGGTGCGCAGCAGCCCGTCCTGGAACGTCGGTGCGCCGGCCGAGCGCGGCTCCTGCACGTCGCGGATACCTTCCGGACCGACCGGATGCGCGACGCCGTCGCGATCGATCGTCTCGGCCGCGACCAGGTCGACCTTCTCGAGGTTCTTGTCGAACCACACGTAACGCTGCGCGATCGCATCGATCCCGTTCGCATCGTTCGCGCGCAGTGTCGAATCGTCGTCCTCGTCGAGCGAGCCGTCGTGCTGGATCACGAATACATGGACGTCGCTGACGAGCGTGACGGGCGCGGCGTCGCCCGCGTCGGCGAACGCGGGACGCACGAACGCCAGCGCGATCGCGGTCACGGCAACCGCGAGCGTTGCGGCGCGACCCGGCAGCCTGCCGGTCGATCGGAACGGAAAACGCACCACGTCGAAGCTCTCCGCGCGTTCGTGTTCAGGTCGGGACGCAACGGGCACGCATTGGCGCGCGCCGCGCCCCGTCGTTCGACCCAGTGTGGGTGACGTGCCCGCGAGCGTCAAGCCACGGGGCGGCGGCCCGCGCCGCCATGCACCGGGCGCACGAGGAAGCGCGCATGCGTCATGCAGGCATGACTGTCGAACTTTCGCGCCCTGCTGGCTGCGCGATCGCCATTTATGTCATGTCGCGACATATTATTTGGGCGCGTAACGCGCGCGTGCGAGGTCGCCGAAACGCATGACGATCGGGTGAATTCGACACGCCGACATGGGGATGGAGACATCGTGCCGATCGACACGAATTCGAAATCCGTTATCTCGTGATCGCGTTCGCGCTGCCGGGCGTGATCCCGATCGGTGCGCTGCATCTCGAACGGTGGCATCCTGAACGTGTCGGCGCCGCGATCGGCGCGCGGCTCGGAATCGCGCTGATCGAAGCGATGCCGATGCTGACGCGAACGCGGCCTGGCCCTCGTTCTTGCCCCCCGTTTCCGCTGCGCCGTGTGCGCGTTCGCGGCCCGGGGTCGGAACGAGCGGCACCGGCCCCTACCTGCCGGAGGCGACATGGAAAACGCTATCGTCGCGATCATCCTGATGCTCGCGGTCCTCGTGTTCGCGGTGCTGTTCTTCGCGGAACGGCGCAGCCGCGACCGCACGCGCGACCGGCTGCTGCACCGCTCGTCGCAGCGCTCGGCACGCTCGCATACGCATCACCATTCGTAAGCGGAAAGCGCGCCGCGCACGTCGAGCCCCTTCAAGCGTACAGCCCCGGAATGGCGGCACATGTTTCTCGAGGACATCAACGGGCGCAGAAGGGCGCTCGTGGTCCGGCTGCTTGCGCGTCGAGCGTCGTTGCGTTCAATGGCAATCGCCGACGCGCTTGCCGCGCCACGTCCACGCGAGCGTGTATGCGCCGGCCTGTGCATGCTGCCCGTGCAATTGCCCCTTGAGGTCGTAGCGCGTCGGCGTCACATCGCCCGTCACGGTCGCGTTGCCGCGGCCCTGTTCGTTCGCGCAGCGCGTGCGCCCGGTCCGGCGTGCGTTATTGCTGCACGAGTTCGACGCGGCGGTTCTGCGCGCGGCCGGCGTCGTCGCCGTTGGACGCAACCGGCGACAGCGACCCGACACCCTTCGCGACGAGCCGCGCCGGCGCGATCTTGTAGGTCGTCGCCAGTGCCTGCGCGACGGCCTCCGCACGCTTTTGCGACAGGTCGGCGTTGTGCGCGAACTGCCCTTGATTGTCGGTATGGCCGACGATGTACACCTTCAGCGCCTGATTCGCCGTCAGCAGCTTCGCCATCTCGTCGAGCTGCGGCTTCGACTCGGGCTTCACCTGCGCCTTGTCGGTGTCGAAGTAGATGCCGTACAGCGCGATCTTGCCCGTCGCGGCGAGGCCCTTCTGCAGCGCACCGGAATCGAGCACCTTGACTTGCCCGGTCTGCATCGGCTTCACTTCGACGACTTCCTCGTAGACGAGCGTGCGCTTGTTCGATGCCGAATTGTCCATGATGTGCAGGAACACATACGCATCGCCGGACGCTCGCGGCAGCTTCGCGAGGATCGTGCGGTGCTTGTCGCCGAAGTTCGCGTCGCCGCCGCCCGCCTGCCGCAGCCGGCCGGAATTGATCACGACGCTCTGGAAGTCGTTGCCGCCGCTCTTTCCGCACTGCTCCGCCGTGCAGCGGAACAGAATCTGGAAGCCGCCCTTCTGCAGCGCGTCGAGATAGTTGCGCTCGACTTCCAGCGTCGACCGGCCGCCGTCGATCGCGTACGAGATCCGCGTGATCTTGCCTTCGAGATTCAGGCCCTTGGCGGTCCTCTCGTCGTCGATCGGCTGGTTCGGCAGGAACGCCTCGTCGAACGGCGTCTGCGAATATGCGGTGATGGTCGCGCCGGCGAAACGCGTGAGCAACGGATGATCTTTCGCACCCGGCTTGTCGCCGCCAGCGCTCGCCAGCGACGAAAGTGACAGCAGCGCGGCGGCGAACAGTGCGTTGCGGCCACGGCGCGCGACATGGAATACGGACGATGCTGCGTTCTTCATTGAGCCCCTCGGAAAGGATTTGTCGTTCTGTTGATGGCGTCGAAGCGCGCGCATCTTATCAAATCTTTCCGGGAAAACGGGCAATAGCTTTCGGATACTGAACGTTCTGACGCGCCACGTCATGTTGAATCGTTTCCAGGCGTGCGCGGGCGTCTCCCGCGTGCATCGCTACCCGACGTTCATCGGCAACAACACCATCTGCCGCCCCTCGACGTGCAGCCGCGCCTGCAGCTCGACGGGCGTCTGGTTGTGCAGCCACGCGGTCAGGAAATTCACGCGCCTGAAGATCAGCTTGCTCGCGAAGCACACCGCGTTCGGATAGGCATCGAGCGTCGACGACGCGAGGTTCATGAATTCGACGACCGGGTTCGTGCCGAACGCGATCCGGTAGTCGGCCGCGATGCCGTTGCGGCGGCAGTGCGCGACGTAATAGTCGAGCGCTTCGGTGATCGTGTGACGCAGCCGCTCGAGATGCTCGTGCCCGTCGTACGCCTTCGCATCGACCTCGCCCACCGCGAGAAAGATCACGTTGCGAAAGTGCCCGGGAAACAGCCGGTTCACCCACAGCAGCGCGTGCATGCTCGCGCCGCGATGCTTGCCGACCAGCAGCACCGCGGTCGGCTGCGACGGGTCGGGCTTGCCCGGCGCCATCGCCTCGTCGACTGCAGGCGGCGGCCCCGAGAACAGCGCGTCTTCCTTCGCGAGCTGCGCGCGCGTGTACGCGTAGTGGCGGTTGATCATGACGCACAGCGCGATCACCGCGCTCGTCACGAGCACCGTGAGCCAGCCGCCGGCCGTGAACTTCTCGATCAGCGTGATGACGAGCACCGTCGACGTCACGCTGAACCCGAGCGCCGACAGGAAGAAGTGCTTGAACCAGCCGCGCTCGCTGCGATGGCGCCACCAGTACGTGCACAGCCCCAGCAGCGACATGCTGAACGTGAGGAACACGTTGATGCTGTACAGCACGACGAGCACGTCGACGCTGCCGTGCGTCCACAGCAGGATCAGCAGGCCCGACAGGCCGACGACGATGATGCCGTTCTGCCGCACGAGGCGCGTCGACAGGTCGCGGAAATGGCGCGGCACCCACGAGTCCGACGCCATGTTCGACAGCACCGCCGGCCCGTCGAGAAAACCCGTCTGCGCGCCGACCGGCAGCAGCCCTGCCTCGAACGCGAGCACCGCCGCGAGCAGCGCGTGGCGCGCGACCGCGGAGCCGAGCCCGAGATGATCGATCACGCTGCCGAACACGACCGCGTTGAGCGTCTCGCCTTCGACGGGCCGTGCGTGCCACAGCATGTACAGCAGGATGATGCCGCCGGCCGTGAACGCGAGCGACGTCGACATGTACCACATCGTCGCCTTGCCGTTCGGCACGCGCGGATCCGCGAGCATGTTCACGTTGTTCGACACGGCCTCGAGGCCCGTATAGGTGCCGCCGCCGAGCGAGAACGCGCGCATCAGCAATGCGAGCATCACGAACACGCCGAGCGATTGCGACATCCCGTGCGCCTCGTGCACCGCGTCGGGCACGATCGTCGCCAGCGCGCTGCCGTGCACCGCGACGCCGTACACGATCAGCCCGAAATGCAGCACGACGAAGCCGATGAAGATCGGCAGCAGCACCATGATCGATTCGCGCATCCCGCGGAAGTTGAGCCCCGTCATCAGCAGGATCAGCACGATCTCGGTCGTGAGCTTGAACGCCTGCGCACTGACCGGCAGCAGGCTGAAGAACGCGTCGACACCGCTCGCGAGCGACGTCGCGACGGTCAGCACGTAGTCGACCAGCAGCGCCGCGCCCGACACGAGCCCCGGCTTCGACCCGAGCAGCGAGGTCGCGACGCGATAGCCGCCGCCGCCGGTCGGGAACAGCTCGATCACCTGGTTGTAGCCGAGCGCGATGATGAACACGGTCGCCGCGGTGGCGCATGCGAGGAACAGCGCAAGCGGCGTGTGGTGCGCGAGCGCGAGGAACGCTTCCTCCGGGCCGTAGCACGACGACGACAGGCCGTCCGCGCCGAGTCCGACCCAGGCCAGCAACGGCGTCACCGCGATCGCATGGCGCGTGCGCGGATCGAGCGGGTCCAGCGGCTTCCCGACGAGCAGCTGCCACATCTTCTGGAATGCGGTCACGGTCCCCTCCCGGGACGCCGGGCGCGGCGGCGTCATCTTCTAAAGCTAGCCGACGCCCGGCCGCTGCACCAGTCCGCACAATCCATGAGACGCGGTCGGCGGCACGGCGTCGCTTTCACCGCGTAAGCGGCCGGCACGCCGCGCGTCGGCCGAAGCGGCGTGCCCGTACCGCCCGCCGCCCGCCGGCCGATCGCGCGGATCGCGCGGATCGCGCACGGCATCGTCATCGCGGCCGCCCTCACCGCCCTCACCGCCCTCACCGCCTTCGCTGCCTTCGCTGCCTTCGCTGCCTTCACCGCCCCTGACGACCACCGGCCCGATCCCGCCCACCTCTCATCACGGTTCTCCCGCCGGGCGATCACATCGACCACATCGTTCGCATCACCCGCATGACCCGCACGGTTCGCGCCGGACGCGATACCCGCCCGCGCCCCCGTCATGCGTTGTTCCCCGCAATTCGACATTTGTGCGCGCGCAACAATGGCGGTGCCTCGCGGCCGGCGCCGTGCGGGGGCAGGTTTCCACGTCGCCGGCCGCGTCGGTCTCTGAAAAACCACATCTCTCGAGGACATACCATGCAACTCCAATCCCATCCGGCGTGCCGTCCGTTTTACGAAGCAGGCGAACTCACGCAACTGACCGCGTTCTACGAAGAAGGCCGCAACGTCATGTGGATGATGCTGCGATCGGAGCCGCGGCCGTGCTTCAACCAGCAACTCGTCACCGACATCATCCATCTCGCGCGCGTCGCACGCGACTCGGGCCTGCCGTTCGACTTCTGGGTGACGGGCTCGCTCGTCCCCGAGCTGTTCAACGTCGGCGGCGACCTGAGCTTCTTCGTCGACGCGATCCGCAGCGGCCGCCGCGACCAGCTGATGGCCTACGCGCGCTCGTGCATCGACGGCGTATACGAGATCTACACGGGCTTCGGCACCGGGGCGATCTCGATCGCGATGGTCGAGGGCAGCGCGCTGGGCGGCGGCTTCGAGGCCGCCCTCGCGCACCACTACATGCTCGCGCAGAAGGGCGTGAAGCTCGGCTTCCCCGAGATCGCGTTCAACCTGTTCCCGGGCATGGGCGGCTATTCGCTGGTCGCGCGCAAGGCGGACCGCGGGCTCGCGGAAGCGCTGATCTCGTCCGGCGAGGCGCATGCGGCCGAGTGGTACGAGGATCGCGGGCTGATCGACCAGACGTTCGACGCGGGCGACGCATATCTCGCGACACGCACCTTCATCGACGTGATGAAGCCGAAGCTGAACGGCGTGCGCGCGATGCTGCGCGCCCGCGAACGCGTGTTCCATCTCACGCGTTCCGAGCTGATGGACATCACCGAGGAATGGGTGCACGCGGCGTTCACGATCGAGCCGAAGGATCTCGCGTACATGGAACGCCTGGTGATGCTGCAGAACCGGCGCGTGTCGAAGCTGCGCACGGTGTGACGTGAGCGGCGCGCCGCCGCGCAAGCGGCGACGCCCGTCATGCGGGGAGGCTCAGGCGATCAGCCTGAGCTTTCTGGTTTCCGCGAGCCAGGCCTCGAAGGCCTGGGCCGGCATCGGCCGCGCGAAGTAGAAACCCTGCGCGTGGTCGACGCTGATCTGCTTCAGGAATTCGGCTTCCGCGTGCGTCTCGACGCCCTCGGCGACCACCGAGAAACTCAGCGCCCGCGCGAGCGACACGACCGAGCGCACCAGCGCCTGCGAGCGCGGGTTGCGGTCGATGCCCGTGATGAAGCTGCGATCGAGCTTGATCGAATCGAGCGGCAGCCGCGACAGTTGCGACAGCGACGAATAGCCGGTGCCGAAATCGTCGAGGTGAACCTCCGCGCCGAGCTGGCGGAACTGCTTCATCAGCTCGTGCGCCGCTTCTTCGTCCTCGATGAAGCTGCTTTCGGTGAGCTCGATGTCGACGAGGCTCGGCTTCAACCCGGCGCTGTCGAGGATCGACGCGAACTGATCGACGATGTTCATGTCCTGCAACTGCCGCGCGGACACGTTCACCGCGATCCGCACGTCGAGCCCCTTCGCCTTCCACGCGGCGGCCTGCGCGGCCGCGGTGCGCATCACCCAGCGCCCGAGCGGCGCGATCAGCCCCGATTCCTCGGCGAAGCGGATGAACTCGATCGGCGCGACGAGCCCGCGATCCGGCGACTGCCAGCGGATCAGCGCCTCGACGGCGTGCACGTCGCCGGTCGCGATGTCGACGACCGGCTGGTAGTGCAGCACGAACTGCTCTTCCTCGAGCGCCTTGCGCAGGTTCGTGTCGAGCCACATGTACTTCGCGACCTTCTGGTTCATCTCCAGCGAGAACACGCGGTACGTATGCTTGCCCTCTTCCTTCGCGACGTACATCGCGGTGTCGGCGCTGCGGATCAGCGTTTCGAGCGAATCGCCGTGCTGCGGATACATCGCGATGCCGATCGAGCAGCTCGTGTAGACCTCCACCAGCCCGAGGTGGATCGGCGTACGCAGCCGCTCGAGGATGATTTGCGCGGTCGCCTCGAGCAGCGGCCGCGTGCCGTGCTCGAACAGCACCAGGAATTCGTCGCCGCCGAGCCGCGCGAGCGTCGCGCCGGACGGCAGGCAGCCGCCGATGACCGCGGACACGTCCTGCAGCAGGCGGTCGCCGGTGATGTGCCCGTAGTGGTCGTTGACGCGCTTGAAGTTGTCGAGATCGAGGAACAGGATGCCGACCTGGCCGCGCACGTCGGTGCGGTCCGCGGCCAGCGCGACGCGGATGCGCTCGCTGATTGCATGACGGTTCGGCAAGCCGGTCAGCACGTCGGAATTCGCGAGTTCGCTGAGCCGCTGCTGCGCGTTGCGCTCCTCGGTGACGTCGACGCCCGAGCAGATCAGGAACTGCTCGTCGGCACCGCTGCCGCTCTGCACGAACTTGTTGCGGAACTGGAACAGGCGCGGGCCGTTGACCGTGTTGATGTAGCGCTCGACCTCGAACGCCCGGTTGCTCGCGAAAAAGCCGGTGATGTTGCTGCGCGACTGCGCACCCTGGTCGGGGCTCATGAACAGCTCGAACGCGCTGCGGCCGATCACGTCGACCTCGCGCTTGCCGGTCACTTCCTCGCACAGGCGGTTGAAGCGCTGCACCATGCCGTTGCGGTCGAGGATCACGACGAGCGAATTCACCTCGGACACGACCTGCTCGGCGAACGCGAGCCCGTGCGCGAGGTCGCCCGCGACGGACGCGGTATCGGAATAGGCGGAGGCGGTGCCGGCCCAATTGGCGGTGTCGACCTTCCTGCCGACCAGATGGAGGCTGACCGGATCGCCGAACAGCGCGAGTTCGAGCACGAGGTGCGACGTGACGCCGGTGAGCGCGCGGATCCGCGCGGACTGCTCGCCGGTCAGTGCCACCGCGACATTGGTCAGGCCGCGAACGGCGGCCAGCTCGAGTGCATTGCTGTCGCTGCCGAGCCGCCAGCACGGGCTATGCGTACCGAGATGCGCTTCGAGCACGGCGCGATCGTTTTCGTCATCCATGGACACGCCCCGATCCAGAAAAAACGCACAGTGTAGACGGAGGCGAGCCGGCCGCCCCCGATCCCCGGGCGCGCAGTGCGCGTACCCGGTGGGGCAGTCGTGATGACCGTGCCAGTGGCCCTCGTTCCGTACTTGTTTCCAACCAATGCGAACCGGCGTTCGCGCATCTCGCGCGCAGGTTTTCCAAACGAATGATGGAACCCATCTTATCAAATGACGAAGAAGATTGGCACTCACATTTGGAACGGGGTGTCAAGGAATTGGAACTCGGTTGGCATGACGGATTTTTCGTGATCGGCGGGAGGCACGAAGCCGGTCGCGAACGCGTCGAACCCGGCCGGTGGAATCGCCGGAGCGCCCGCCGGACGGGCGGTTTGCAGGAAATCGAGGCATCCCGGCAGCGACGTGTCGGCACGGCGCTGCGGCGGGGTCGGATCGCATTGCGCCGCGCGCGGAATCGGGATTCTCGTTGCCCGTTCGTGCGTGAATGCGCGCCCTTATTCCCAGCGCCGTTGCAACATCGCGTCGATCGGTGCGAGCGAATAGATCGCCGGACCGCGCAGCCGATGCAGCAGAATGAATGGAACCGGTGCGATCGCCGCCCGGAACGCGCGAAAGCGGTGCGGCGGGCGCCCCGCCGCACCGCTTTCCGCGTGCGCCCCCCTGCCGCTCAGCCCGCCGCGCCGTACCCGCCGCCGCCCGGCGTTTCGACGACGAACACGTCGCCCGGCGCCATCTGCGCGCGGCCGATATGCTCGAGCGTCTCGACCGTGCCGTCCGCCCGCTCGATCGTGTTGCGGCCGAGCGCGCCGGCCTCGCCGCCCGCCGCGCCGAACGGCGCATGGATCCGGTTGTTCGACAGGATCGACGCGGTCATCGGCTCGAGGAAGCGGATCCGCCGCACCGCGCCGTCGCCGCCGCGCCAGCGCCCGGCGCCGCCGGAACCCGCGCGCAGCCGATGCGAGTCGAGCCGCACCGGATAGCGCCATTCGAGCACCTCCGGGTCGGTCAGCCGCGAGTTCGTCATGTGCGTCTGCACCGCGCCGACGCCCGCGAAGCCGTCGCCTGCGCCGCTGCCGCCGGCGATGGTCTCGTAGTACTGGTAGCGATCATTGCCGAACGTGAAGTTGTTCATCGTTCCCTGGCTCGATGCGACGCAGCCGAGCGCGCCGTACAGCGCGTTGGTGATCGCCGACGACGTCTCGACGTTGCCCGATACCACGGCCGCCGGATACTCGGGGTTCAGCATCGAGCGCGCCGGCACGATCACCGTCAGCGGCTTCAGGCAGCCGGCGTTCAGCGGGATGTCGTCGCCGACCAGCGTGCGGAACACGTACAGCACCGCGGCCATGCAGACGGCCTTCGGCGCGTTGAAGTTGTTGTCGAGCTGCGCGGACGTGCCGGTGAAGTCGATCTCCGCGCGGCGCGCCGCGCGGTCCACGCGGATCGCGACGCGAATCTCGGCGCCGTTGTCGAGCGGATAACGATACGCGCCGTCCTGCAGCGCGCCGATCACGCGCCGCACCGCTTCTTCCGCGTTGTCCTGCACGTGCCCCATGAACGCGAGCACGACGTCGCGGCCGAACTGCCCGACCATCCGCCGCAGCTCGTCGACGCCCTTCTGGTTCGCCGCGACCTGCGCGCGCAGGTCCGCCATGTTCTGCTCGACGTTGCGCGCCGGATAGCGGCCCGACGCGAGCAGCGCGCGCGTGTCGGCATCGCGCAGCACGCCCGCCGACACGAGCTGCCAGTTGTCGATCAGCACGCCTTCTTCGTCGATGTGCGTCGAATCGGGCGGCATCGAGCCCGGCGTCGTGCCGCCGATGTCCGCATGGTGGCCGCGCGAGCCGACGTAGAACAGCGGCGTGTCCGAGCCGTCCGCGAACACCGGCGTGATGACGGTGACGTCCGGCAGGTGCGTGCCGCCGTGATACGGGTCGTTCAGCATGAACACGTCGCCGTCGCGCATGCGGCCGCGGTTGCGCTCGATCACCGTGCGGATGCTCTCGCCCATCGAGCCCAGATGCACCGGCATGTGCGGCGCGTTCGCGATCAGGTTGCCATCGCCATCGAAGATCGCGCACGAGAAGTCGAGCCGCTCCTTGATGTTCACCGAATACGCGGTGTTCTGCAGCCGCAGCCCCATCTGCTCGGCGATCGACATGAACAGGTTGTTGAAGATCTCGAGCCGCACCGGATCGGCATCGGTGCCGAGCGAGCGGCGCGTCGGCAGCGGCGTCGTGCGCGTCAGCACGAGGTTGCCTTGCGCGGTCATCTGCGCGCGCCAGCCGGGTTCGACGACGGTCGTGCCGTTCTTCTCCGCGACGATCGCCGGGCCGTCGATCGCGTCGCCGGCCAGCAGCGCGTCGCGCACGTACAGCGCCGCGTCGTGCCATTGACCGCCGGAATGGAAACGCACGGCGCTGTGCGCGCGTGGCGCCGCGCCCGTGTCGCGCGGCACGAGCGGTGCGATCTCGACCGGCGCATCCGAGCGGCCGATCGCCTCGACCGATGCCAGCTCGGCGACCAGCGGCGTGCCGGGCATCAGGAACGCATAGCGCTGCCGGTACGCGGCCTCGAACGCCTGCTGCATCGCGGCGACGCTGCCGGCCGGCACGTCGAGCGCGGAATCGGTGCCCTGGTAGCGCAGGTGCACGCGCCGCTCGGTCGCGATGCGCTCCGGCGCCACGCCCTGTTCGAGCAGCGCGCCGACCGCGTCGTCGGCCAGCCGGTCGAGCGCCGCGTTCAGCGCCGGCAACGATTCATCGGACAACACGGCTTCCACCGCGCGCTCGCGCATCGCGGTCTGGTCGGCGAGCCCCATCCCGTAAGCGGACAGCACGCCCGCGAGCGGATGCGCGAACACCTGCGTCATCCCGAGCGCGTCGGCCACGCCGCAGGCGTGCTGGCCGCCCGCGCCGCCGAACGTCGTCAGCACGTAGCGCGACACGTCGTGGCCGCGCTGCACCGAGATCTTCTTGATCGCGTTCGCCATGCTGCCGATCGCGATTTCCAGGAACCCTTCGGCCAGCGCCTCGGGCGTGTCGCGCCGCCCGGTCGCCGCGTGAATCTCGTCGGCGAGCGCCGCGAATTTCGCGGCCACGCCGTCGCGGTCGAGCGGCTGGTCCGCATGCGGGCCGAACACGCGCGGGAAGTGATCGGGCTGGATCTTGCCGAGCATCACGTTGCAGTCGGTCACCGTCAGCGGGCCGCCGCGCCGGTAGGCGGCCGGCCCCGGGTTCGCGCCGGCCGATTCGGGCCCGACGCGCAGCCGCGCGCCGTCGAAGCCGAGCACCGAACCGCCGCCGGCCGCGACCGTGTGGATGCTCATCATCGGCGCGCGCATCCGCACGCCGGCCACCTGCGTCTCGAACACGCGCTCGAATTCGCCGTTGTAGTGCGACACGTCGGTCGACGTGCCGCCCATGTCGAAGCCGATCACGTGCTCGAAGCCGGCCGCGCGCGCGGCGCGCACCATCCCGACGATGCCGCCGGCCGGGCCGGACAGGATCGCGTCCTTGCCCTGGAACGCGTCGGCGCGCGTCAGGCCGCCGCTGCTCTGCATGAACTGCAGGTTCACGCCGGGCATCTCGTGCGCGACATGCTCGACGTAGCGGCGCAGGATCGGCGACAGGTAGGCGTCGACCACGGTCGTATCGCCGCGCGACACCATCTTCATCAGCGGCGACACCTCGTGCGACACCGACACCTGCGTGAAGCCGATCCGGCGCGCGAGGTCCGCCAGCGCGCGCTCGTGCGCGGTGTAGCGATAGCCGTGGATCAGCACGATGGCCAGCGCCTGCACGCCCGATTCGAACACGCGGCGCAACGCCGCTTCCGCGCGTTGCGCGTCGAGCGGCACGACGACGTCGCCGTGCGCGCCGATCCGCTCGTCGACCTCGACGACGGTCTCGTACAGCGCATCGGGCAGCACGATGTCGAGATCGAACAGGCGCGGCCGGTTCTGGTACGCGATGCGCAGCACGTCGCGAAAGCCGCGCGTCGTCGCGAGCGCGGTGCGTTCGCCCTTGCGTTCGAGCAGCGCGTTGGTCGCGACCGTCGTGCCCATCTTCACCATGTCGACGCGCTCGGGCGTGATCGGCTCGCCGTCGGCGAGGCCGAGCAGGTGGCGGATGCCGGCCACGGCCGCGTCGCGATACTGCTCGGGATTCTCCGACAGCAGCTTGTGCGTGACGAGCGAGCCGTCGGGCCGGCGCGCGACGATGTCGGTGAAGGTGCCGCCGCGGTCGATCCAGAATTGCCAGCGCGCGGCGTCGGAGGAAACGGGGAAAGTGTGTCGGTCAGTCATGGCGATGAACTCGATGCGTCGTTGAACGAAGGACGAGCGCCGCCGCACGGCGCGCGTCGCGCGCCGCGTGAGGGCTTCGATGAAAAGGGAGCGGTAGAAAGGCGGCGGGCGGGCGCCCGCCCATGCAGCCTTATGCGGCGTCGAGTTCGCGGCCGCGCGTCTCGGGCAGCGTCAGCGCGGCGACGATCAACACGCCGTAGGCGGCGACCGCGAAGATCCCGATGCTCGCGCCGAGCCCGTAGTGCTTCGACAGCGCGCCGATCAGGAACGGGAACAGGGCGCCGATCGCGCGGCCCACGTTGTAGCAGAAGCCCTGGCCCGAGCCGCGCACCCGCGTCGGGAACAGCTCGGTGAGGAACGCCCCCATCCCGGAGAAGATGCCCGATGCGAAGAAACCGAGCGGGAAGCCGAGCCACAGCATCGACGCGTTCGTGAGGTGCAGCACCGGCGACGTGTAGGCGAACGCGATCACCATCGAGCCGAGCGCGAACAGGATGAAGTTCGGCTTGCGGCCGAGCCGGTCGGTCAGGTACGCGCTCGTCAGGTAGCCGACCCACGAGCCGAAGATGATCATCGCGAGATAGCCGCCGGTGCCCATCACGGTCAGGTGCCGCTCGGTCTTCAGGAAGGTCGGCAGCCAGGTCGTGATCGCGTAGTAGCCGCCCTGCGCGCCGGTGGTCAGCAGCGCCGCGCGCAGCGTCGTCGACAGCAGCTTCGGCGCGAAGATTTCGGTGAGGCGCGGCGCGTCGGCTACCTTCGCCTGCGTGGCCTTCTCCTTCTCGTAGACGTCCGGCTCCTTCACGTAGCGGCGGATCACGACCACCAGCAGCGCCGGCGCGAGGCCGACGAGGAACAGCGCGCGCCAGGCCTGTTCGGCCGGCAGCACCGAGAACAGCAGCGCATACAGCAGCGCCGACAGCCCCCAGCCGATCGCCCAGCCCGACTGCACGAGGCCGACCGCCTTGCCGCGATCGCGGGCGCGGATCACTTCGCCGATCAGCACCGCGCCGGCCGTCCATTCGCCGCCGAAGCCGAAGCCCATCAGCGCGCGCGCCGCGAGCAGCTGGTGATAGTTCTGCGCGAGCCCGCACAGCGCGGTGAACACGGCGAACCACAGCACCGTCAGCTGCAGCGTGCGCACGCGGCCGATCCGGTCGGACAGGATGCCCGCGATCCAGCCGCCGAGCGCCGACGCGAGCAGCGTCATCGTGCCGATGAAGCCGGCGTCCGCGAGCGAGATGCCCCAGGTCGCGACGAGCGTCGGGATCACGAACGACAGCATCTGCGTATCCATCCCGTCGAGCATGTAGCCGACCTTGCAGCTCCAGAACGCGCGGCGTTCGCGCGGCTGCGCGTCCGCATACCATCCGAACAGGCCGTTGCGTGCGGGGCCCGCGGGGTCGGCGGCGGGCGCCGCGAGGGTCTTGCTTTCCATGGTGAAGCTCCTGTCGAAATATGCGGTCGAAACCTTGCGTGTGGTGCGTGTGGTGCGTGTGGTGCGTGTGGTGCGTGTGGTGCGGGTGGTGCGTGTCGTGCGTGCATCGCACTCGTCGGGCCGCGGGTGCGCGCCGCCCTCCGGGCGGGCGGATCGTCTGTGGTCGCGGCATGCCGCCGCGTCGGGGCCGGACCGGCGCCCGTGCGGGCCGCCGGCGTCGGTCGGGTCAGAACACGGCCAGCGACGCGTTCGTGATGTCGGTCATCAGCATGTAGCCGGGCGTATGCGCGATCGCGAGCGGCAGCTTCGCGTCCATCAGCGCGGTTTGCGGCGTCACGCCGCACGCCCAGAACACCGGCAGCTCGCCGTCGCGCACCGTCACCGCGTCGCCGAAATCGGGCGCGCCGAGATCGACGATGCCCAGTTCCTGCGGATGGCCGATATGGACCGGCGCGCCATGCACGCCCGGGAACCGGCTCGTGATCTGCACCGCGCGGATCGCGTCGGCGCCGCGCAGCGGCCGCATCGACACGACCAGCTGGCCGCCGAAGATTCCCGCGCGCCGGTTCGGAATCGTCGTACGGTACATCGGCACGTTGCGACCCTCCTCGATGTGGCGCAGCCGGATCCCTTCGCGCGCCAGCATGTCCTCGAACGAGAACGAGCAGCCGATCGCGAACACGACGAAATCGTCGCGCCACAGCGCTTCGAGCGATTCGACCCGCTCCGTCAGGCGCCCGTCGCGGTAGACGTTGTAGCTCGGCACGTCGGTGCGGATGTCGAGATCCTCGCCGAGCACGTCGAGCCGGAACGCGCCGGGTTCGCCCACGCCCAGCAGCGGGCACGCTTTCGGGTTCGCCTGGCAGAAGCGCAGGAAATCGTGCGCGTACGCGTTCGGCAGGATCGCAAGATTGGCTTGCGCGAACGGGCCGCACTGGCCGGCCGTCGGGCTGCGAAACGTGCCGTTGCGCACGGACTGGCGGAATTCGGTAGGCGTCATGATGGTCGCGGGCAGATCGATATGTCGTCGGAATGACGGTTGCGTCAGCGGATACGGCGAAGAATAGAAAAGAAAAAATTTTGTCGCCAACGAGTTTTTTTGCGTCGCGTGTATAGAATTTCTTTACACGAAGCCGGGTTTTCCCCAGTCCCGTTCATTTTTTCAGCGGGGCAAGCTGCGCGCCCAACGCCTTGCCGACCGCCATGAACACGCGTTTCCTCGAAACCTTCGTCACGCTCGCGAAGCTGCGCAACTTCCGCACGACGGCCGCCGCGCTGCATGCGACGCCGGCCGCGATCTCGCAGCGCCTGAAGGCGCTCGAGGACGAATTGCAGACCGTGCTCGTCGATCGCGACAGCCGCGAATTCCGGCTCACGCCGAACGGCGAGTACCTGCTCGGCTATGCGAAGGCCGTCGTCGAGGCGACGCACGAGCTGCAGGCCGCCGCGGCCGGCGAAAGCGCGCTGCGCGGCAAGTTGCGGCTCGGCGTGATCGAGACGGTCGTGCACAGCTGGCTGCCGCATTACCTGCGCCGCCTCGCCGCCGACTATCCGCAACTGGAGATCGACCTGACCGTCGACGTCAGTGTCGTGCTGCAGCGCCGGCTGATGGCCGGCGAACTGGACCTGATCATTCGCGTGGAGGGAAGCGACGAGGCGTCGGTCGTCTGTGACGCGCTCGCGAACTATCCGGTGCGCTGGATCGCGCGCGCGGGGCTGCTGCCGACTGCGCGCGCCGGCCTCGCGCGGCTGGTGCTGCGCCAGCCGATCCTGACCTACGGGCGCGGTACCGCGCCGCACCGCGCGCTCGAGGACATCGTGCGCACGCTCGCGCACGCGCATGGCGTGCCGCTGTCGGAGACGCGCATCACCGGCTCGCCGTCGATCTCGGTGATCGTGCAGCTCGTGCGCGACGGCTTCGGCGTCGCCGCGATTCCGGTGCTGTTCGTGGATGCGCTGATCGCGAGCGGCGAGGTCGTCGAGCTGCCGCTGCAGCCGTCGCCGCCGTCGATCGTCGTGTCGATGTCACGGCGGGCGGACGCGCCGAAGTTCGTGCATGGCGCGTCGATCGCGGCACGCGCCGCGTGTCACGAGTATTGCGAGAAGAGCAACCGGCTGCTGGTCGAGGCGCTTTGATGTCGTGTGGCGACGCCGGGCGGATCACGCACGGCGCCTGAATCGCCCGTTCGGCGATCGGCTTACGCCGGCTGCCGCGCATGCGGCTGCGCGAGCTTGCCGTCGCCGTACTCGTGCAGCACCTGCGAGATCACCACGCGATAGCCGTCCAGCCAGCGCGCCTGCTTCGCCTTCGCTTCCAGATGCGCGGGATGCTGCATCAACTGCCGCAGCGCCGCCTCCGATTCCCAGTAGTAGACGTTCTGGATCAGCCCCGCCTCGGCGTTCTCCCACGTCTCCTCGCCGAGGTAGCCGGGCGTCGCGCGCGCCATGTCGGCGATCTGCCGGTCGAGGCGGTGGAATTCGTCGTCGTATTGCCCTGCGCGGAAAATGAAGGTCGATGCGTACATGCGCGCCCCGTCGGAGACGGTTGAAAGAGCGCAAGTGTAAGGCACGCGCGGCGTGCCGCCGGTGTCACGCGGTGAGCGCGATGGAAGCGCGCCGATCGTCGAGCCACGCGTCGATGCGCGGGGCGTCGGTGCGCGTGCCCGCCGTGGCGGCCGGCATGGCGGCGAGTGCGTTCCCCGCACGTTCGAGTGCCTGCGCAAAGCCGCGCAATTCGGCCGTCGCCGGCCGGTCGTCGAGACGACGGCGTGCGAGCGCCGCCTCGATACGTGCGTCGATCAACGCGCGCTGCGCGTCGATGAAGTCGATGCACAACGCGCGGCAATGTGCGGACACCGATGCGACCGCCAGCAGCACCGGCACGATCGACATCGTCAGGTAACCGCCGGGCGCAAGCCGCGCCAACGCCGCGCGCACCTGCGGTCCGCCGTCGATCAGCGATGCGAACACCGCGTCGCGCCATACCGCACGCTCGAACGCGAGCGCATCGCGAAACGTGTCGAGCGCCGCGCGGTCCGCGAGCTGCCCTGCCGTCACGAGCGGCAGCGCCGACGCCATATCGAGGGAAGCCGAGCCGCCGTCCGCGCCGACGATGCAATTCGCACCGAGCCACGCCGTCTCGTCGCGCCGCCCGGCGAGCACGCGGGATTGCAGGCGGTCCGGCAGCATCGGATCGAGCGGCACGGCGCCGCAGATCGAAGGCTTGTCCGCATGCACGCTGCAGCGGCCGTCGTCGGCCAATGCAGGACAGCGCCCGAGCGACGGATAGTCGTAGCCCTGAAGCGTCAGCGCAATCCATTCGTCGTTCGCGCCGCGTGCGCGGTGGAACAACGCGTTCGCGAGCGCATCGCAGGCGGCAATGTCGTCCGCGTCGAGCGCATGCTCGCGTCCGCCCGCGCGCGTTCGTTCACCGATGCGCCGCTTCGGCACACGATGGATCGTCAGCGCGCCGACGAAGCGGTGCCGATGCCGGAACAGTTCGCGCAACGACAGCGTCGGCGCGCTGTTGCAGCAGCGGCCGCACGCATTGCACGCGAGGCGGTAGTCGTCTACCACGGCCGCCGCACCGAGTCCTGATAGCGTGTCAGGATGAAATGCGCGACGTCGTGCGAGTGATACGCGGCGACGAGCTGCGCGACCCACGGCTTCATGCGGTCGGCGTCGCGCACGGTCAGCACGTTCGCATACGGCGAGCGCGCATCCTCGAGATTGATGCTGTCGCGCGCCGGTTGCAGCCCCGCGCGCGCGGCGTCCTCGTAGTCGATCGCGACGAACGCGGCCGAGTCGAGCGCCGCATGCAGCCGGTCGCGGCGCAGCGCGACGAACTTCAGCGCGAGCCGGTTGCCCGTCACGTCGCGCAGCGTCGCGTGCAGGCCGGCCTGGTCGCGCAGCGTCACCAGCGTGTCGTTCTGCAGCAGCACGAGCGCGCGAGCCATCCCGCGCGGATCGGCCGGGATCGCGACCGTCGCGCCGGGCTGCAGTTCGTTCAGACTCCTGATCTTGCGCGAATAGAGCGCCATCGGCAGCGTGACGGTCGGCGCGACGGCGTTCAGTGCATGACCTTTCGCCGTGCGCGTCGCGGCAAGGCGCTGCGCGTCCTCGAAGCTCGCCGCGTCGATCCTGCCGTCGGCGAGCGCGGTATCGATGCGCGACGCGTCGTCGAATTCGACGACGTCGACATTCAGCCCGCGCGTGGCGGCGACACGCTTCACCTCGTCCAGGATGTCCGCATGCACGCCGTGCGTCACGCCGACGCGGATCGTCGACATGACGGTTTCGGCCGCAACGATCCAGCCCGAATGGGCGACACCGCACGCAACGATCAGCGACGCGGCAACGCAATGAATCACCCTCTTCATGACGCATCCCTCAGAATCGTGCGAAACCCGATATGCGATGCACCGAGATCCGCTTCCTGCTGCTCGCGCGACGACGCGCGATAGCGCACGCAGTAATCGCGCGAGCACAGGAACGAGCCGCCCTTGATCACCATCGGCGTGTCGTGCCGGCGCGTCGGCGGTGCGACGGCCGCCGTGTCGCCGTTCGTGTGCGACTGATGCTGGCCCGTGTATGTGTCCTTCGTCCATTCCCACGCGTTGCCGATCATGTCGTACAGATGGAAACCGTTCGCCGCATAACAGCCGACCGGTGCGAGGCCCGCGTGGCCGTCCTCGGCCGTATCGAGCACCGGGAACGCGCCCTGCCAGTAGTTCGCGGCCGGCTTGCCCTGCGCGTCGCGCGGCGCCGCATCGAGCGACGCGTCGTCGCGACCGGCCTTGCCCGCGTATTCCCATTCGGCTTCGGTCGGCAGATCGCGGCCGAGCCAGCGCGCATACGCGAGCGCGTCGCGCTGCGTGACGAGCGTGACGGGCAGGTTGCCGAGCCCGTCGACGCTGCTGCCGGGGCCGCGCGGCTGCCGCCACGATGCGCCCTTCACCCAGGTCCACCATGCGAGGTCGCGCGCGTTCAGCTCGTCGCGCGTCGGCACGTGAAACACGGCCGCGCCGCCCTGCTGCTCGGCCTCGGTCACGTAGCCGGTCGCCTGCACGAACGCGGCGAACTGCGCGATCGTCACGTCGGTCTGGTCGATCCAGAAGCCGCCGACGCGCGTCTTGCCGTCGCCCGCCGGACGCTCGTCCGCATAGCCGCGTGTGCTGCCGAACACGAACGCGCCGCCGCTCAGGTGCACCATCCCGGCCTTCGGGTCGTCGCGCCACTTCGCGGGCAGGCCCGAGTAGCGCTCGCACTGCCGCTCCGAGCCGAGCGGCACGAGCGGGCGGCCGCGATTCGCGTCGTCGAAGGCGCCGGCGGGCGACGCCGACGGGCTCGCATAGCCGACGGCGAACGCAGCCGCGAACAGCGTGGCCGCGAGTGCCGCGCCGAGTGTCCGGAAGCGGAACCGCATCGTGCCGTCCTCAGTAGTAGCCGCGCGGACGCAGCGGTTCCACCCCGCCGACGTTGCTCATGTACGTCTTCCACTGGTCGACGAGCGTGCTGATCACCGACGGGTTCTGCGCCGACACGTCGGTCGTCTCGCCACGATCCGCCGCAAGGTCGTACAGCTGCCAGTGGCCATCGAGCGGCCCGAGCGGCGGTTCGGTCCACAACGCCTTCCAGCGGCCGTCGGCGCTGCGCAGGTATGCGCGGCCGTACGCTTCGTCGCCGAACGGCGTGGTATGCACCTCGCCCGTCGCCGAGCCGGTGAGCACCGGCAGCAGCGACTGGCCCGTCGGCGGATAGACGTAGCGGTTGTTGTAGACGACCTTGCCCTTGTTCTGGTCGACGCCCGTCAGCGTGTTCACGAGCGGCGGCGCCGGTTGCGACGGCGGCGTGACGCCCGCGACCGCGAGGAAGGTCGCCGTGTTGTCGGTCACGTGCGTGAACGCGCGCAGCGTCGGCAACTGGCGTGTCTGCCCCGGCAGCCGCACGATCGTCGGCGTCGACACGCCGCCTTCGGCCGAATAACCCTTCGTGAGCCGGAACGGCGTCGCGCTCACTTCGGCCCAGCGCAGCCCGTACTGCAGCCGTTGCGCGTTCTGCTTGCCGTTGTCGGTGCCGAGCGTCGAATAGACCGGCTCCTGCCCGTTCGCGGTGTCGGTCGCCGTCGGGTCCGCGCCGGAGTCGATCGGCCAGCCTTCCGCGCCGTTGTCCGACTGGAACATGATGAACGTGTTGTCGTATTCGCCGATGTCCTTCAGGTGCTGGATCAGGAGGCCGATGTTGTAGTCGAGATTCTCGACCATCCCCGCGTAGATCTCCATGTAGCGCGCCTGCGCGCGGCGCTCGGCCGGGCTCAGGCTCGCCCACAGCTTGTCGACCTTGCCGGTGCCGTAGTCGCTGTAGCCGTCGGCGGCGGAATGCACGGCGCTGATGTACTTCGCGTTCGCGGTGCCGTTGTTCGCCGTTGCCGGCGACGCGGCCGTCGTCTCGGGCAGGCCGTCGAACGGCTTGAAGTCGGCGGGGATCAGGCCGAGCGCCTTCTGCCGCGCGATCCGCGCGTTGCGGATCGCATCGTAGCCGGCGTCGTATACGCCCGCGTACTTGTGCAGCCACGGGTCCGGCACCTGCAGCGGCCAGTGCGGCGACGTGTAGGCCGCGTACGCGAAGAACGGCTTGCCGTCCTGCCTGTTCGCATCGATGTACGAGATCAGCTTCTGCGTATAGAAGTCCGTCGAGTAGAACACGGCCGGATTGCCGCCCGCGCCGCCCGGCTGTCCGGGCTGGCCCGGCTGCACGTAGCTGCCGTCTTCCGTGTAGTTCGACGAGCCGGCCGGCTCGTGCGCGAAATGGTTCGTCGCCGCGCCGCCGAGCAGCACGTAGCTGCGCTCGAAACCCCACTGGTCGGGCGTCTGGCCGCTGCCCGTCGCACTGCCGACGATCCCCGAGCCGATGTGCCACTTGCCCGCGATGTACGTGTGATAGCCGGCGTCCTTCAGTAGTTGTGCGAACGACAGCGCGCGATCGTTCAGGTAGCCCTCGTAGCCGGGCAGCCCGCGCCGCTCGTCGGTCGGCACGCCCATCGTGCCTTCGCCGACGAGGTGGTGATCGGTGCCGGAAATCAGCATCGCGCGCGTGATCGCGCAGACGGTGCCCGTGTGGTGGTTCGACAGGATGCGGCCCGACGCGACGAGCGCGTCGAGGTTCGGCGTGTTGATCTCGCCGCCGAACGCATGGATGTCGGAGTAGCCGAGATCGTCGGCCATGATGTACAGGATGTTCGGGCGCTTCGCGGCCTGCGGCGGTGTCGCGGCGGACTGCGACGGCGCATCGCTGTCGACGCCCCCGCACGATGCGAGCGACAACGCGCCGGCAATCGCGGCGCAGACGACACGGAAACGGAAGGCATGCAACGGCGACGCGGACTTTTTCATTTTGTCGAACGCTCGATTACGGATCGGCGATCTTAGCGGCGCCCGCGCGGCACCCAAAGTCGGATTCGTCACATGCTAACGGGAAGCAGGAATATGCACGCCGCCCGTTGATCGACGACTCGCGCCGTCATGCACGCGTTGCGTCAGTTGCGTCCGCCGAGGGTACCGCCGCCGTTCACCGCGAGCGCGTTGACCGTCACGCCGTGTCCGGCGAGTTCCAGCGCCCACGTGCGCGTGCAACCGACGAGCGCGCTCGCGCGCGGCGCATGCACGACCCGCACCGATTGTCCGTCAGGCGCAGAAAACGCGTGTGGTCGCCGTCGTCCGCGTCTTCCGCATCGCCCGATCCTGCGGCGTCGCTACGTAGCGTGAACGCTGCGCCGCGGCACGCGCTCGCCGTCGGCGTCGTCCGATGCCAGCATGCGCGGAATCTCGTCGACGAACGCATCGATGACGACGCGCACCTTCGACGGCACGTTGCGCGACGCCGGCCGCACCGCGAACACTTCGGCGCCCGACACGCTGTCGCTGTCCATCACGAGCGCGAGACGCCCGTCGCGCACGTACGGCGCCATCAGCCAGCACGGCAGC
The DNA here is from genome assembly GCF_003853755.1 of Burkholderia sp. Bp8984. NCBI lineage: Bacteria > Pseudomonadati > Pseudomonadota > Betaproteobacteria > Burkholderiales > Burkholderiaceae > Burkholderia > Burkholderia sp. Bp8984. The sequence goes on along the minus strand of NZ_QTQN01000016.1, from coordinate 30,946 downwards.
CACGCGAGGCCCGCGCCGGCTGCGGCCGCGTCCGCGATCGCCAGCAGGTCGTCGAACCGCAGGCGGCCGGCCGGGCGATGGTCGTGCACCGCGCCGTCCGGGCCGATGATCCGCCACGGCGTCGGCTGCCCGCCGCGCGAATACGCGATGCCGACGTGCGACGCGAGCTCGTCGGATCCAGTCGGCCGGCCGTGACGTTCGAGATACGCCGGCGATGCGCAAATGCCCATCCTCTGTACGCCAAGCCGCCGCCCGACGAGCGTGCTCGTATCCGCAAGCTCGCCGATGCGCACCGCGATGTCGAAGCCGTCGTTGACCAGGTCGGCCAGGCGATCGCTGAACGACACGTCGATTTCAAGCCGCGGATAGCGCTCGATGATGCGCCGTACGACGGGCGCCACACATTGCCGGCCGAACAGCACGGGCACGCTGATCCGCACGCGCCCGGCCGGCTCGCGCCGGCCCGAGTCGAGCGCGGCCTCCGTCTCGCCGAGTTCCACCAGCAACCGCCGGCACTGCTCGTAATAGACGAGCCCTTCGTCGGTCAAGCCGAGCTGGCGCGTCGTGCGCTGCAAGAGCCGCGCGCCGAGCCGTTGTTCGAGACGCGCGACGATCTTCGCCACGGCCGAGCGCGTCATGCCGAGGCGCAGCGCCGCCGCGGCGAAGCTGCCCGACTCGACGACGTCGACAAATTCGGCGATGCCTCTCAGCCGCTCGTCCATGCAGTTCCACTCCGATGGGATGACAGGTTTGTATCCGTGCCGGCGACAATCGTTGGCCGAATAATCGCCAATGCGTCCGGACGCGCAACACTATGATAGTCCGGTCTATCTCGAAAAAGGAGTCGACATGCACGCATGGCAAATCAGACCGGGGGACGGCATTGCCGCGCTCCGGCGCATCGACGCGACGCGTCGCCCCGTCGGGCCAACCGACGTCGTCGTGAAAATCCACTCGGCAGGCCTGAACTACCGCGACCTGATGTTCGCGCGCGGCGACTATCTCGGCATCGGCAAGGACGCGCTGATTCCTGTCGCCGACGGCGCAGGCGAAGTCGTCGAAACCGGCCGCGACGTCACGCGCTTCAAGCCGGGCGATCGCGTGATCAACACGTACTTCCCGCGCTGGATCGACGGGCCGCCCACGCCGCAGAAAGTCTCGGGTTCGCCCGGCGCGCAATTCGACGGCGTGCTCGCCGAGCACTTCGTGTCCGACGAAGCGGCGCTGGTCGCGATTCCCTCGCATCTCGACTACGACGAAGCGGCGACGCTGTCGTGCGCGGGCATCACCGCATGGAACGCGCTGTTCGCCGACGGGGGCGCGGGGCCGGGCTCGACCGTCGTGCTGCTCGGCACGGGCGGCGTCTCGATCGTCGCACTGCAGCTCGCGCACGCGGCGGGCCTGCGCACGATCGTCACGTCGGCGAGCGACGCGAAACTCGAACGCGCCCGCGCACTCGGTGCGGACGCAACGATCAACTATCGCGCGACGCCCGAGTGGCAGCACGAAGTGCTGCGGCTCACCGGCGGTGCGGGCGCGGATCTCGTCGTGGAAGTCGGCGGACACGACACGCTGCCGCGCTCGGTCGCCGCGACGAGGCTGGGCGGCATCGTGTCGGTGATCGGCGGCGTCAGCGGGTTCGGCGGCCCCGAACTCGGGCTGCTGTCGCTGATCGGCGGCATTCGGAAACTGCACGGGATCATGGTCGGCAGCCGCACGATGCTCGACGACGTCGTGCGGCTCGTCGATGCGAAACGGATCAAGCCGGTGGTCGATCGCGTGTTCGGCTTCGACGAGGCGCCGCAAGCGTATGCGTACCTGCAGTCGGGCCAGCATTTCGGCAAGGTCGTGATTCGCGTCGCTTCGTAACGGATGGATGAAGGCGGCGGCCGCCGCCTTCTTTCCGGCACACCCGGAACCCGTGCCGGATCCCCGTACGCCCCCGGATCGCCGGCTTCGCGACGCCGGTCGTCGCGTTGTCGCGTCGTCGCGTCGTAGCGCACCGTCGTGTACACGTATCGCGCGCCGACGAACGACGCAGGCATGAACCGAACCTTGCCGTTCGCTTCGACGTTCCGATACCTGATCGACGTTACCGTCGCGCCGTTCGTCGAACGGACGCGGCACGCGCCGCGCGTCAGATCTTCGCGGTCAGCGTGATCCCGACCGTGCGCGGATCGCCGTACAGCACCGGATACGCGCCATACGACGGCAGCAGCTCGAGCTTCTTGTAAACCTTGTTCGTCAGGTTCGTCACGTAGCCCGTCACGATGTATTTCTGGTTCGGCGTCGTGTACGACACATGCGCGTTCAGTACCGTATAGCCGCCTTGCCAGAGCTGCGGCATCGTCTGCCGCGTCGCGCTGAAGTATTCGCGGCTGCGGTAGTTCACGTCGCCCCCGGCCGTCAACGTGCCGAACGACACCGGCACGCGATAGTCGAAGCCCGCGTTCAGCGTCGTATGCGGTGAACGCGCGAACGAGTTGCCGACGGCCGTCGGCACGTAGCGGAACTCCGTGAAGCGCGTGTTCAGCATCCCGAGGTTCGCGAACAGGTACAGGCTGTTGACCGGCTGCGCCTTCAGCTCGAGTTCGAAGCCGTCCGCGCGCCCCTGCCCCGCATTCGACAACGTCGACACCGGCGGCCCGCCGAACGGGTTCGGCGCGAGCGCGAATACCTGGATGTCGCGATAGTCGTAGTGGAACACGCTCGCGTTGACGATCAGCCGCTTGTCGAACCACTCGCTCTTGATGCCGATCTCGTAGTCGGTCAGGTACTCCGGCGACACGGTGGACACCGTGCTCTGCGTATACGCGTTGCCGTTGTAGCCGCCCGAGCGGAAACCGCGTGCATAGCGGAAATACGCGCGCACGTTGTTGCTAAGCGCATATTCCGGCGTGAGATCCCAGGTCGGCGCACGCCACGTGTTCGTCTGGTTCTGCTGCGCGCTGACCGCGAGCGGCGACGACACCGACGACGGCGACCACCAGCTGTTCGGATCGCTGAACGTCACGCTGCCCGTGCCCTGCAGCCCCGTCAGATTGATGGTCTTGCGCTCGATCGTGTAACGCAGCCCGCCCGTCACGTTGAAACGGTCGGTGAAACGGTACTTGACGCTGCCGAAGATCGCCGCGCTCTGCGTGTGCTGCGTGAGGTCGGTCTGGTGGTAGAACGCGGGCGACGGCGCGCCCGGCAGGCCGCCGCCGGCGCCCTGCTCGGCCAGTTGCTCGGTAAACAGGTGCGTGCCGACCAGCCAGCTCAGCCGCTCGCTCTGCGGCGATTCGAGCCGGAACTCCTGCGAGAACTGGCGGCTCGACAGGCGGTCATGCGAGCGTGCCGCATCGAACGGCGAATAGTCCTCGTCGTCCTGATACCAGCGGTGCAGCCCTTCGAATGCCGTGATCGACGTCAGCGACACCGCCGGGTTGATGCGCCAGTGCGCGGTGAGCGACGTACCCCAAGTCGAGATGTGATCGCTCGACGGCGCATTGAGCGACACCGTGTACGGATCGGTCGACCCGACGAAGCCGAACTGGTTCGCGCCGCCGCGACCCGCGCCCTCCGCGTGCCATGCATCGCCGCCGCCCGTGTAGTTGCGGCCGTGGATGTTGAACAGGAAATCGGTGTCTGACGTCGGCACGGCCAGCACCTGGAAGCGCACGGCGTTGTCGTGGAAGCCGCCGAAGCGCCCTTGCTGCACGGTGTTCGTGTAGAAACTGTCGGCATTCTCGTGATACACCGACACGCGCGCGGCCAGCACGTCGTTCTTGCCGATCGGACCGCCGATCGCGGCTTCCGCGAGCCGGCTGTTGTACTGGCCGAGGCCGAGCTTGCCGTAGCCGCTCACGTCGAAGGTCGGCTTCTGCGACGTGATGCTGAGCGCGCCGCCGACGGTATTCTTGCCCCACAGCGTGCCCTGCGGCCCGCGCAGCACCTCGATGCGATCGAGGTCGAACAGCGGAAAGCCCTGCCCGAACACGCTGTTGATGTATACGTCGTCGAAGTACACGCCGATCGGGCTCAGCGACAGGTCCGAAGGATCGTTGCTGCCGACGCCGCGCAGGAACCAGCGCGGCCGCTCGCGGCCCTCGGTCGATTGTCCGTTGAAGTTCGGCACGTACTTCGTCACGTCGTTGATCACGCGCAACTCGTTGTTCTTGATCGCGTCGCCGCTCAGCGCACTCACCGCGACCGGCACGTCCTGAATGCGCTCCTTGCGCCGGCGCGCGGTCACGGTCACCGTGCCGAGATTCGCTTCGCGTACGGTCGACCCGCGATTCGCGCCGGTGGTCTTCGGCGCTGCCGCGGTCGCGTCGTCCGACGCCTGTTGCGCCGGCTTCGCGTCCGGCGCCCCCGCGGTCGCCGCGCCATCCTCTGCCCATGCGGGCAACGATACGGTGCCGCCCGTCAGCAGTCCCCCCAGCGCGGTGACGATTAGTTTTTTCCTGAACATCGATGAGTCATCCTGTTTGATCGGTTGAACGCACGTGCGTGCGCGACGCACGGGTTCTGTATTGCAATTCGGATGCCAGCATCGAGAAGCCCGTCACACGGGGCTGCCGGCACGCGCACGGTGCCGGCGTTGCTGCATACGCATCTGTGGAAGAAAGCAAACTGCTGGTCTCGCAACACCGTCCTCGAAGATCGTCAGGACAGCTTTGCAGGCAGCGGCTGCGCCGCACCGCGACGGCTCCCGGCGAACCGCAGCGCGAACGCCACCAGCACGACCACCGGCAGCCAGCACAGAAACACGGCCTGCAACCCGACGACCGGCACGAGCGCACTGCCGGCCAGCGGGCCGCAGAACGCGCCGGCCATCGACGCGAGGTTGTACAGGCTCGACACCTGGCTCTTGTCGGCCGGGTGGCGGCCCAGATGCTGCATGTTGACGAGATGCAGCAGCGATGACCCGGCGCACAGCGCGGCGAGCCCTGCGCCGACGATCCACGCGTCGCGCGCGAGGCCGAGCGCGAGCAGCCCGGCGATGCCGCCTGCGAGACCGAACGCATGGCAACGGCGCCCGGTCATCCGCTGGGCGACATTGCCGAGCCCGAACAACGCGATCACCGCAACGGCACCCTGCAAGGTGAGCAGCGCGATGGCGCGCGTCTGCGACAGTCCGAGCGACTGAATCGCGAGCACCACCGTATACGTGCCGACGAGCGAGCGTGTCGCGCTGTTCACGGCCTCCAGCACGAGCTGCTCGCGCACGTCGTGGCTCCACGCGAGCGCGAGCAGCGCGCGCAGCGTGCCCGTTTCATGCCGTGCGCGGCGCGGCGGCGGCTCGGCGTCGCCAAGCAGCATCCGGCTGAACAACGCCATGCCCGCGAAGCTCGCCGACGCCGCGCAGAACGTCGCGACCGCGCCGTGCGCGCCGATCAGCCAGCTCGCGAGCCACGGCCCCGCCATGCCGGTTCCGACCGACATGGCCGCGCGATACCAGCCCGCGCGCGCGAGGCCGATCTGCGCGAGACGCGCAAGGAATACGCCGTTGATCGACACGATCCGGAACGGGATGCACAGCCCGATCAGCCCCTGCGTGAGCGCGATCAGCGGCCACGCGCCGGTCAACGGCACGACGAGATTGAGCAGCATCGGCCCCATGCTCGCGGCGAAGTACACGCGCCGCGCGCCGTAGCGCGCGACGAGCAGCCCGGCAGGCAGGGTCATCAGTGCAATGCCGAGGGGCTCCATCGCGGCGATGACGCCGAGCCGCGCGCTGTCGACGCCGAGTGCCAGCGCATACAACGTCGTCGCGAGCTGCGCCATGCTGATCGTCGTGCCGCTCGCGAGCGCGAGCAGCATGAAGCCGCCGGTGAAGCGCTCGCGCCGCCATGCGCCGGCGACGCGTGCCGGCACGCTCACCGCGCGGGGTCGCGAAACGATGCCGCGATGCCGTCGAGCGCACGCCGGTCGATCCACGCGCGCACGTCGAAGTCGGCGGGCAGGAACCGCCAGTCGACCAGGAAACGCTTGAAATCGTCGAGCGCGGCGATCGACGCTTCGTCGAGATCCGTGCGCAGCCGCCGGTGGACGTCGGTACCATACGCAAGCCGCAGCCAGTCGTGGCCCGACCCCGTCTCGCGGCCGAGATAGCCGAGCACTTCCTCTTCGTGCTCGCGCGCCCAGCCTTCGACATCCGTCACGCGCGCCAGGAAGCGGCTGACGATGTCGGGATGGCGCTCGAGCGTCGCTGCGTTGACGGTCAGCGGCCGCGGCGAACCGTTGTTGATGCGGATCTGCGGATCGGGATGAAAGCCGATGTCGACGACCGGCTGCGCGCCGATCAGGTGCGCGGTTTCGAGCCCGAGCGAGCCTTTCACGTAGATCGCATCGACCTCGCCGCGCACCAGCGCGGCCGCTTCGGCTGCATAGAGCCGCCGGCTCGACAGGCTCGCCGGATGGCTGAATGCCGCGTCGCGGGTCGCGGGGGTCGACACCGGCGCGCGCAGGTTCGACGCCGGTACGTCGATCCATTCGACGTCGCCGGGGCCGAGCCCGTCGAGCGACAGCGCACTGACGAAGCCGCGCAGCGCCGCCGCGCGGAAGATGTCGATGCGCTCGCCATCGCGGCGCGGCAGGCCGATGCGGCGCCCGCGCAGGTCTTTCGGCCGCGTCAGGCCGGCTTCCGGCAGCGCGACGATCGCCTGGGCCTCGTCGACCCAGGTCAGCGCGACCACACGTGTGTCGGCGCCGGACGCGCGCGCCCACAGCGCGGGAATGCTGCCGCCCTGCCGGAACGCGTTGTCGAGCGAATGATCGACGTGCGCGTGATGCAGCGCCGCGTGCTGGCTTTCCTGCAATGCGCGTACGGTGATGCCGTCGCCGGCGAATTCGCTGTCGAGCCAGCCGAGATGCGCGGCAATGCCGAGCGGCGTCGGTACCGGACAGCGCGTGTACCAGATCGACTGGACGTTGTGTGAAGCCGTGGTGCTCATGGATGCGTTCGCAAAGGAAGTCTTGAAAGGCGCGTCAGCCGCGCGGCGCGGTGAGCACCGACAGCCGCGTGATGCCCACGTGCTCGATCGCGGCCATCAGCTTCGCGACGGTGCCGTACGGCACGTGCTCGTCGGCCTGCAGGTCGAGCGCGACGTCGGGGCGGCCGGCCTTCAGCGCGGCCAGCTCGGCCGGCACCGTGTCGAGCGCGACCGCGCGCTTGTCGAGATACACGATGCCCTTGGCGTCGACGCTCACGGTGACGTTCGGCTTGCGGTCGGCCGGCGCGGTAGCGACGGTATTCGGGAGATTCACGTGTACCGCGTTGTTGAGCAGCGGCGCGGTGACGATGAAGGCGACGAGCAGCACGAGCATCACGTCGACGAGCGGCGTGATGTTGATTTCGCTGAGCACGTCGTCGTTGTCGGAAGAGGACGAGAAGGCCATTATGCGAACGCCTCCTGGCGGGTGTCGTCGGAACGGCGTGCCGGCGCGGCGGCAGGCGCGGCGGCCGGCACGCGGAAGCCGGCCTTCTGCGCGAGCGTGACGAAGTCGGTCGCGAACGCATCGAGGTCGGCCGACGCGGCCTTCACGCGACGCACGAAGAAGTTGTACGCGAGCACGGCCGGCACGGCGACCGCGATGCCGATCCCGGTAGCGACGAGCGCCTCGCCGATCGGCCCGGCAACGACGTCGATGCTCGCCGACGCGCTGTGCGTGATCGCGGTCAGCGCATGGATGATGCCGAACACGGTGCCGAACAGGCCGACGAACGGCGCGGTGCTGCCGATCGACGCGAGCACCGCGAGCCCCGCTTCCTCGCGTCGGCGCGCATTGTGGATCTGCTGGCGCAGATGGCGTTCGAGCAGGTCGTGGCGGCTCCAGCTGTGTTCCAGATCGTGCGCGCTGCTCTCGTCGGCACGCCGCAGCGCGTCGAAGCCCGTCGCGGCGAGTTCGCCGACCGGGCTGTTCGCCCCGTCGAGCGCGGCCGCGTCGTGGAAGCTGTTCGCCGCCCAGAATGCACTGACGTAACGCCGGTTGCGCGCGCTCGACCGCAGGCTCTGGATCGCCTTGACGACGATCAGCGTCCACGTGACGACGGAGAAGACGACGAGCAGCCAGAGCGCGCCCTGGACGATGAAGGTGGTCGGGATACCGGTCATGATGTGAGTTCCTTGGAAAATGTGGCGAGCCGCCCGGCGGGTCAGCCCAGCTTGAAATCGATCGGCACGTTGACCCAGCCGTCGACCGCTTCGTCGCCGCGCTTCGCGGGCACGAACGTCCAGCGCTTCACGGCGGCCACCGCCGCGTTGTCGAGCACGCGGCGGCCGCTGCTCGTGCGGACCTCGACGGAATCTGGCGTGCCGTTCGCGAGCACGTGCACGCGCAGCACGACGCGCCCTTCCCAGCCCTGGTCCTGCGCGAACGCCGGATAGTCGGGTGCCGGGTTGCGCAGGTATGCCGCGTCGCCGATCGGCGCGGATTCGCGCACGGGTGCGGCCGGCGCGGCGGAGACGGGCGCCGGGTTCGGGATGGCAGGCGCTGCGGCGACCTGTGCCGGTGCAGCAGTCGATGCGTCGCGCGCCACCGCGGGCACGACAGCCGGAGCGGCCGCCTGATGTGCAACGGCCGCACGCGGCTTCGGCGGGGTCGGCGCCTGCTTCAACGGCTTCGGCGTCACGACCGGCGGCGGCGGATGTGCGGCCTGCGGCAACGGTTCGGGCGGCCGCGTCAACTCGACCGTCATCGGCAGCGGCCTCGGCGGTTGCACGTGCGGCTCGGCGGGCGCACGCGCCGCCAATAGCGCGATGCCCGCGTGCAGCGCCGCGACGGCGAGCGCAATCGCGCCCGCGCCGCGCCAGCCGCCCGGCTGCGCTGGCCGCACATCCTTGCGCGCAGGCGGCACCGCCGGCGGCAGCCGTATCGCAGGCACCGCAACCGCGGCGGCCGTGCGCGCCGCGTGCCGGCGCGCCGGCGGCACGCCGTATTCGATCAGCAATCCTGTCATATTCGGCTCCTTGCAATGACGCGCCGCGGCGCACTACGCGACCCACGCATGGCGATGCCGGTCGATCTGCGTGAACGGCGCCGGATCGATCCATGCGCGCGCATCGAAATCGCGTTCGAGAAAGCCCCATTCGACGAGGAAATCCTTGAAGGCGACCAGTCCGTCGATCGACGTCGGCGCGAGCCCCGTTTCCAGATGCCGGTGCACGTCCGCGCCGTACGCGTAGCGCACCCACTCGTCGGACGCGCGCGTTTCGCGGCCGATATAGGCGACCGTCTCCGCCGGATGGCGCGCGGCCCAGTCGCCCGCGCCGACCACGACCGACAGGAAGCGGCTCACGAGATCGGGGCGCGCATCGATCAATGCGCGATCGACGGTCAGCGTACGCGGCGTTCCGTTGCCGATCCGCACCAGCGGATCGGGGTGCGCGCCGAGATCGATGACGACCTGCGCGTCGATCAGGTGCACGGTTTCGAGCCCTTCGACACCTTTCACGAACACCGCGTCGACCTCGCCGCGCACGAGTGCCGCGATCTCGAGCCCGTACTCGTGCGGGCCGCGCGTGAACGACGCGGGCCCGGTGCGGCGCTCGTGCGTGTCGGGCAGGTCGACCCATTCGGCGTCGCCGTGGCCGAGCCCTTCCAGTTCGAGCGCGCTCAGGAACCCCTTCAACGCGGCCGCGCGCCAGAAGTCGATGCTGATCGGATGGCGCGGCAACCCGAGCCGCCGGCCGCGCAGATCGCGCGCGGTGCGGATGCCGCGCTCGGGCAGCGTGACGATCGCCTGGAATTCGTTGGTCCACGACAGGCCGATCACGCGCGTATCGGCGCCGCGAGCCCGCGCCCACAGCGCGGGAATGTTGCCGCCCTGCCGGAACGAGTGCGGCAGGCTGTGATCGAAATGCGATTCGCGCTTGTCGGCGTCGGCCGTCTCCTGCAGCGAGTGCAGCGCGATGCCGTCCGGCCCGAACTCCTCGTCGAACCAGCCGCGATGCACGGCGATGCCGAGCGCGGTCGGCACCGGGCAGCGCGTGTACCAGAGTGCGTCGCAAGCCGTGGCCTGCGCAGCGAGTGTCGTCATGGTGAGTGTCCTTGTCGTTTGAATGTGCAGGCCCACCGCCGCGCTCAGGCGCCGGCCACGCGCAGCGCCGCCTGCGTGCCGCGTGCGTTCAGCGCGCCGTCGACGAGCGGCAGCACTTCCTCGCCCACGCGGTACGCCTCTTCCAGATGCGGGTTGCTCGCGAGGATGAACGTCGAGACGCCGATGTCGACGTATTCCGCCAGCCGCTCGGCTACCTGCTCGTGGCTGCCGACGATCACGCAACCGGGGCCGCCGCGGATCTGCGACATCCCGGCCCACAGGTTCGGGCCGACGATCAGGTCGTCGAAGTGCTGCGTGTTGCCCTGGTGCAGCGCGAACTGACGTTTCGCGCCGACCGATTCCGACTCGCCGCGCCCGCCGAAGCCGTTGTGCGTCGACGCACTCACGGTCGCGAACATCTGCCGCAGCTCGGCCCACGCCTGCTCCTCGGTCTCGCGCGCCAGGATGTCGATGCGCATGCCGAAGCGCAGGTCGCGCTCGGCGTTCTGGCGGTCGAGCGCGCGGCGCGCCGCATCGATCACCTCCTTCTGCTTCGCGAGCGGCTCGCCCCAGCTCAGGTGCACGTCGCCGTGCTTCGCGGCGACCGCGAGCGCGGCATCGCTCGCGCCGGCCAGATAGATCCGCGGTGGTGTCTGGCCGCTCAGCGGCGGCAGCAGCCCGCCGGCTTCGACGCGATAGAAGCGGCCGTCGAACGTGAACGGCGCGCCGGCCGCGACGCCCTTCACGACGTCGAGAAATTCGTCGGTGCGCGCATAGCGGCTGTCGTGATCGATGAAGTCGCCGTACGCGCGCTGGTCGGGACCGCCGCCGCCCGTGACGACGTTCCACTCGACGCGGCCGCGGCTGATCCGCTGCAGGCTCGCGGCCATCTGCGCCGCATAGACGGGATGCACGAAATGCGGCTGCAGCGCGATCAGCAGTCGCAGCCGGCGCGTCTCGCGCGCCAGCGCGGCCGCGACGACCCACGGCTCCTCGGTAAAGCGGAAGATCGGAATCAGCGCGCCGTGAAAGCCGACGATATCGGCCGCACGCGCGACTTGCGACAGGTAGTCGATGTAGCCGAAATCGTCGTCGTCGACTTTGGGCGCAACGCGCGCTGCGCGCTGGCGGTTCCACTCGCCGCGCGTATGCAGGTCGTGTGCGCGCCGGCCGTCGCCGTGCATCGGCAGGCGCCACAGAAATTCAACAGCCATCGGGATTCTCCTTGTCGGCCCGTTCGGATTGCGTGCGGCACCGACGTGCCGCGCGTATGCAGCGCTGTTAAGCACGCGGTGTGCCAACGCGCTCGCTCGCCGACCTGCGAAGCGACCGACGAGCGCGCGCGACGCCTTGCGGGCCGGGCGTCGGCGGCAAACGGCAGGAACGCGCCCGAGGTTGCCGGCATCGCGAACACGAGCCGGCGCGGTGCTGCTGCACCGGCCGCACCGGTGCTGCATGCGCAACAGCGCTCGATGCGACTGTTGCTCACGCAACAGGCGATGCGCGGGCCGACGCGCCACGCATCGCGCGCGATGCCCGCTGCGCTTGCCGCACGGCCGTTTCCGTTCACTGGCCCGGAACTTGCAACGTGGAACGGCCCGCGCGTGCGACACCGCGCCTCGACCACGCTTACCCAGACAGGGGAATCTCACACATGACAGACAGGCCCGATTCGTCATCGGACAAGCAGCAGACGTTCTGGTACGCCCGATCGCCGGTACCGACGCCGCTCGGCATCGCCGTGCATCTCGGCTGGCTCAACGGCGAGACGTCGGCCGACGGCGTCGCGATCCGCTCGCCGCGCGGCGCCACGCGGCACGACGTGTCGTCGATCAGCGACCACACGCTCGCGCAGTCGTTTCGCCAGGGCGGCAGCATCCCCGCGATGTGGGCGCGCTCGAACGACGCGAATACGCGCGTGATCGGGTTGTCGTGGGTCGACGAATCGCAGCTGATCCTCGCGCGCCCCGAGTCGGGCATCCGCTCCGTGAAGGCGTTGCGCGGGCGCCGGATCGCGATTCCGAGCCGCCCCGACGATCGCATCGACATCTTTCGCGCGTCGGCGCTGCGCGGCTTCGTCAATGCGCTGAGCCTCGACGGATTGACCACGCGCGACGTCGAACTCGTCGACGTGCGCGCACGCACGCTGCAGGCCGTCGGGCCGGCGCGCGCGGCGAACCTGTTCGTGTCGCCGCAAGGCTTCTCGAGCCGCGCGCTCTATGCGGCCGAAGCCGGCGCGCTGCTGCGCGGCGAAGTCGACGCGATCTACGTGAAAGGCTCGACGGGCCTCGAGATCGCGCAACTGATCGGCGCGCACGTCGTGATCGACATCGGCTTCCATCCGGAGCGCTCGATCCGCAACAACAACGGCACGCCGCGCCCGCTGACCGTCAATGCGGACGTGCTCGCGAACCATCCGGACATCGTCGCCGGCTTCCTGAAGCTCGTGGTCGCCGCCGGCGAATGGGCGAGCGCGCATCCCGACGAAACCGCGCACTACGTGGCCGGCGAAACCGCGTCGTCGATCGACTGGGTGCGCGCCGCGTACGGCAACCAGCTGCACCGCCATCTCGGCGTCAATCTCGACGACGAATCGATCGCCGCGCTCGACGAGTTCAAGACGTTCCTGCATGCCCACGGCTTTCTGGAAGCGGACTTCGATGTCGCCGACTGGATCGACCCGCGCCCGCTCGCCGACGTGCTGCGGCCGTCGCTGCAGAAGCGCGCATGAGCCCCTTTACCGTTCACTGTCCGGGACCATCATGAAACACACGCTCTCCCTCGCTTCGCTGCGCCGCCCGCTACGCGCGCTGCTCGCCGCGCTGCCGCTGGCCGCGGCGGCGCTCGCGGCACCGGTCGCGCATGCGGAAGACGCCCCCAAGGTCGTGCGCATCGCCGTCGTCGCGTATTCGAGCGGCGGCAAGACGCAATACGCGGGCGCCTCCGCACTGATCGACGCCGACAAGTCGCTTGAAAAAGCGCTGGCGGCACGGCACGTGAAGCTGCAATGGGTGCCCGTGTCGACCGCGGCGGTCGGCACGCTCGTCAACGAGGCATTCACGAACGGCAGCATCGATTTCGCCGGCTACGGCGATTTGCCGTCGGTCGTCGTCAACGCATCGGGCACGCACACGCGCCTGATCGTGCCCGGCGGCGTCGGCAGCAACACGTATCTCGTCGTACCGGCCGGCTCGACCGCGAAATCGATCGTCGACCTCAAGGGCAAGCGCATCGCGCTCAACCGCGGCCGGCCGTGGGAAGTCACGTTCGGCAAGCTGCTCGCCGAGAACGGGCTGAAGCTGTCCGACTTCAAGATCTACAACCTCGATCCGCAGGCCGGCGCGGCGGCCGTCGCGGCCGGCCGCGTCGACGGCTTGTTCACGCTGTCCGACGCGTATTCGCTCGTCGACAAGCAGGTCGGCAAGATCATCTGGTCGACCAAGACCGCGCCCGACGACTGGAAGATGCGCGCGGAACTGTGGGCGTCCGACGATTTCGTGCGGCGCTACCCCGACATCACGCAGCTCGTCGCGACGGCCTACGTCCGTGCCGCGCACTGGATCTCGCAGCCGCAGAACCGCGACGCGTACGTGAAGATCCTGAGCGCGTCCGGCCAGCCGGAAAGCATCGTCCGCCGCGAATACGCGGACGAAGCGACGCCGTGGAAGGAGCAATGGACGCCGCTCTTCACGCCGGCGCTGACCGGCCACTATCGCGACGTGATCGCATACAGCCGCCAGGTCGGCCTGACTTCCGTGCCGGTCGACGTGAACGCGCTGCTCGCGCCGACCTTCGTGTCGACCGCGCTCAAGCAGCTCGGCCTCGACGGCTACTGGCGCGCCGACGCCGCGCGCGTCGCGAGCCGCTGATGCCGATGCGCGCCCTCGCGCCGAACGGCTTGCGCGCCATCCGCCTGCCCGGCATCGCGCGGCTCGGCGAACATGCGCTGTGGTGGATCACGCCCGTCGCGTTCGCCGCGCTGTGGTGGCTCGCGAGCGCGCAGCGCTGGTTTCCGCCGCAGCTCGTCGTGCCGCCCGAGCGCCTCGCGGCGACGCTGCGCACGCTGCTCGACACCGGCGAGCTGCGCGACAATCTGCTGATCACGCTGCATCGCCTCGCGCTCGGCTTCGCGATCGGCGCGACGGGCGGCGCCGCGTTCGGCATCCTGCTCGCGCGCAGCCGACTGTTCTCCGACTATCTGCGGCCGACGTTCGACCTGCTGCGGCAGGTGCCGACGCTCACGCTGATTCCGCTGCTGATCCTGCTGATCGGCGTCGAAGAACCGCTGAAGCTCGTCGTGGTCGGCAAGGCCGTGTTCTTCCCGGTTGCGCTGGCCGCATACACGGGCGTGCACGACGCGCCGCGCGATCTCGTCGAGATGGCGCGCCACTACGGGCTCGGCCGCTTCGCGCTGCTGCGCGACGTGCTGCTGCCGGCCGCGCTGCCGCCGCTGCTGACCGGCGTGCGAATCGCGCTGGCGCGCGCGTGGCTCGCGCTCGTTGCGGTCGAACTGCTCAGCGCCGACAGCGGGATCGGCCAGATGATGGAACTTGCCCGGCAGATGCTGCGGCTCGACGTGGTGCTCGTCGACGTCGCGGCGATCGGGCTGATCGGCTTCGCGCTCGACCGATCGATCGCGCTCGTGCAGCGCTACGCATTGCGCTGGCAGACGCCCACACGCTGACCCTGACTGGATACGCTTCGGCATGACCTTCGCTACCCGCGCTTTCTCGTTCGCCCCGCTGCGCCGCCGCGCGCGCGGCTTCGTCGTGCCGGCCCTGCTGGTTGCCGCATGGCAATACGCGTCGTCCGGCGACGCGGCTCATCAATACGCGTTCGTGCCGTTGCAGCAGGTCGGCGCCGCGCTGCTCGAACTCGCACGCAGCGGTGAACTCGCGACCGATCTCGGCGCGAGCCTGCGCCGCACGACGCTCGGGCTCGGAGTCGGCGTCGCGTTCGGGCTCGTGTTCGGTGCGTCGATGGCGCGTTCGCCGCTCGCGCGCAAGCTCGCCGAGCCGGCCTTCCAGGCACTGCGCTACGTGCCGCTGCTCGGACTGATTCCGCTGCTGAGCCTGTGGGCCGGCACCGGCGAATTCGCGAAGGTGTTCATCATCGCGCTCGCCGCGTTCTACCCGATGACCACCGCCAGCTTCGACGGGCTGCGCCGCGTCGATCCGCGCTACGTCGAACTCGCGCGGTCGTATCGCCTGAGCCGGATCGGCTTGTGGCGCGACGTGCTGATTCCGGGCGCATTGCCCGACCTGTTCGCGGGCGTGCTGCAGGCCGTGCCGTTCGCGTGGATCACCGCGACCAGCAGCGAGCTGCTGTTCAACACAGGGGCCGGCGTCGGCAGCCTGATGCAGAACGCGCAGGCCGGTGCGCGCGCCGACGTGCTACTGGTGTGCGTGCTGGGCGTGACGGCGCTGGCCGTCGGGATGAGCGCGGTATGCGAGCGGGTCGCACAGCGCGCGCTGCGCTGGCGCGATCACGCCTGACGGCGCAGCCGCGCGTCGGCGTCGCCCGCGTCGCCCGCTCCACCCGCATCGCGCGGCTTCAGGATGCCGAGCTGCGCGAGCCGTGCGCGTACGATGTTGCGCGATTGATCGAGCAGGCGCGACATGCGCAGCTGGTTGTGCTCGCTGTAGTCGAACACGCTGCGGTAGACGGTGTCCTCGATGTGCTGCCACAGCGCCGGCGTGCCGAGATCCAGCAATTCGACCACCGCGTGGCGCAGCGCCTCGGTCGCTTCCGCCACATCGCGTGCGCGGCGCGGCGGCGCGGCTGTTGCGCCGTGCGCGTCGGCTGTATCCGGCGCAAGCGACAGCGCGGAGAACTGCAGGTCGCCGACGTCGATCGCGCCGCCCGCGCAGATCAGCACCGCGTGGTGGATCACGTTCTCCAGTTCGCGGATGTTGCCGGGCCACGCGTGCGCGTGCAGCCGGGCGCGCGCGGCGTCGGTCAGCGTCGGCGCGCTCACGCGCAGCCGCTTCGCGTAGGTGTCGATGAAATGTTCGATCAGCGGCGCGATGTCGCCGGGCCGCTCACGCAGCGGCAGCAGGCTCAGCTTCACGACGTTGAGCCGGTAGTACAGGTCCTCGCGGAAATTGCCGGCGCGCACCGCGGCTTCGAGATTCACGTTGGTGGCCGCGACGAGCCGCACGTCGATCTTCACGGTCTTGCGCGAGCCGACCGGCGTCACCTCGCGCTCCTGCAGCACGCGCAGCAGCTTGACCTGCGCGGACAGCGGCAGGTCGCCCACTTCATCGAGAAACAGCGTGCCGCGATTCGCGGATTCGAACCAGCCTGGCTGGCTGTTGATCGCGCCGGTGAACGCGCCGCGTTCGTGGCCGAACAGCTCGCTTTCGATCAGCGTCTCGGAGAACGCACCGCAGTTGACCGCGACGAACGGGCCGTCGCGGCGCTCGCTCAACGCGTGCACGAGGCGCGCGATCAGCTCCTTGCCGGTGCCGCTCTCGCCGGTGACGAGCACCGTCGCATCGCTCGGCGCGACGAGCTGGATGCGTTCGAGCAGCACCCGCGATTTGGGATCGTCGAACGTCAGTGCCTTCGCACGGATCGTGATCGCATGCGAAGTCGGGTCCGGCAAGCTGAAGATGGCCATGGCACGACCGGCGTGTTGAACGGGAGAGGTTCGACGATAGCAAGGCGCGCGCCGGCCAGGAACCAATTCATCGAGCTATCGGTATGACGGCGGCCGGATTGCGCCGCCCGCGGCGCGGCGTCACGCGAGACCGGTCATCTTCCATTGCTGCTCGAGCGCACCCGGGCCGAATTCGAGCGAGCCGCCGAGCGGTTCCGCGAGCGCCTGGAAATACGCGGCTTCCTCGAGGATCAGGATGTACTTCGACACGTCGAGAATCGACTTGCCCCAGAACGTCGCGCCGCCGTTCGCCTCGATGATCGCCGGGACTTCGGGGTCGCGCCGGATCGTGTCGACGATGAAGCGCGGTTCGCCGGGACGGCGATCGACGTAGACCGGAATCTCGCGGGCCCTCGTGTAGCGCGCGGCCGGCGCATAGCGGATCGGCAGCGGACGATGCGCGCTCGCCCACGCGCCGAGGTACGGGCCGTGCACGTGAATCACGACGTCGACTTCCGCTACCTCGCGGAATACGCCCGCATAACGCGGCCCGTTGGCGCCCGCGCGCGCATCGCCGTGCAGCACGTCGCCGTCGAGCGTCACGACGACCGGCTGGATCTCCTGAGACGCCGCCCACGGGCTCGGCGCCGACAGCGCAACGACGAGTTCCGTGCCCGGCACGCGTTGGAACGCCTGGAACGTGTTGGTGGCGGACAGCGTGCGCGTTTCCTTCAGCACGCGCGCGGCCTGCGCGAATTCGCGCGCGGCGCGCTCGACGAATGCCACGAGTTCGCCGCTGTCGATGGCTTGGGTGACGGACATGAGTACGGTTTCCTTGATCGGGTGGACGGATGGGCTCGCGTCGCAACGCCGCGACGCACGGCAACCGGATCAGCAGCAATCGTGCCAGCCGGGCACGCGAGCGTCGCATGCGTGCGCCACCGCGCGGGCGTGCCATGTGCGCGCCGTGGACGAACCGCGCGGCGCGATACGTGTGTCGGCATCTGTTGCGGGAGCAACAACCGGCGAGCCCGGATTGCTGCGCGAGACGCAGCCGGCGCCTGCGCGCGCCGCACGCCGCGCGCGGGCGTTTCCCCGTCGTGCCGCACGCCGCGCGTGCCGCGCCCGCGCTGCACTCGCGCTGCACTCGCGCTGCGCCCGCGCTGCGCCCGCGCTGGTTCAAAACTTGCGTCGTGGTCGGCCCGCGCCGGGCACTGCCCGGCGCGTCCGATCCGATCTCACCGACCTCCATCCGACCATGACGCTCCTCCCCCTGCGCGGCTTCGCTGCGCGCACGCTGCTGGTTTCGGCGCTCGCCGTGCCGTCCCTCGTTTCGCATGCGGCTTCGCCCGGCCGCGTTCCCGCGCCCGATCCGTTGCAGGGCGACGGTCGCGTATCCGCGTTCTACACGTGGGACCTCGACGTTCCGGCGACGCCCGGCGTGCTGCTGCGCACCGAAGCACTGCCCGCGACGCTCGGGCTCGCGAGCGCCGGACGGCAACTGCGCATCCTGTATGCGTCGACCGACGGCGTCGGCGGCCGCGCGCCGATCGCCGTATCGGGCGCGCTGTTCCTGCCGCGCGGTACGCCGCCGGCCGGCGGCTGGCCGATCGTCGCGTGGGCACACGGCACATTCGGGATGGCCGACATCTGCGCGCCGTCGTGGTTCGGCCGCTCGTATCGCGACGTGCGCTACCTGAACGCATGGCTTCAACAAGGCTTCGCGGTCGTCGCGACCGACTATCAGGGGCTCGGCACACCGGGCCCAAATCCGCAGCTCAACAACCGCTCGAACAGCTACACGCTGCTCGACAGCGTGCGTGCGGTGCTGGGCGGCGTGCCGGGCCTCGCGAACGAAGTCGTGCTCGTGGGCCAGTCGCAGGGCGGCTCGGCCGTATTCGCGGCGGCCGGCTACGCACCCGTCTATGCACCGGAGCTCGCGATCCGCGCGACCGTCGCGACCGGGACGATCTACAACGCGTCGCGCGCCACGCTCGCGTCGCTCCCGAAGTTCGAAACCGCATACCGGCGCGATCCCGAGCGCGTCGATCCTACGCTCGCGTATCAGTTCTACTCGGTGCTGTCCGCGCAGCAGATCGACCCGTCGCTGCGCGCGGACGAAGTGCTGACCGACACCGCGCTGCCGATCCTCGAACAGGCGCGCATCGGTTGCCTGGCGTCGCTCGAGGACGATGCGGCGCTCGCGCACCTCACCCACGCGAACGCCGTGAAGCCGGGCGGCGATGCGCGTCTGAAGGCGTGGTGGGACGAATACCTGAAATATCCGACGCTGAAGATCGCCACGCCCGTCTTCATCGGCGCGGGCGCGGACGACGGGCTCGCACCGCTCGAGCTCGCGCTTGCGAAGGATGCGTGCGCGGCGGGGACGACGGTCGAGGCGCACCTGTATGCGGGCCGCGAACACAACGGCACCGTCAACGCATCGCTTGCCGACTCGATTCCGTTCGTGAAGCGCGTGCTCGCCGGCGCGACGATCCGCCCGGTTTGCACGCCGGCCGCGCAGCAGGCCGACGCTCAATAGCCGGCAGCACATGCTTTGCATGACGGCGCGAATGCTTTCCCGGAATCGACGCATGGGCTGCATCGTCGCGGCAGGCGCGTCCATAGCGCCTGCACGCAAATGCATTTCGGAATCCGTTATTGGATCGCGCCGCCACGCGTTTTTATACTCGTCAGCACTCTCTGCTAAAGAGTGCCAGCCAATTTCGACACAACAGAACAGGACGGACAGATGAGCCTACGCCCCTTGCACGACCGGGTCATCGTGAAACGACTCGACCAGGAAACCACCACCGCCTCGGGCATCGTGATCCCCGACAGCGCCGCGGAAAAGCCCGACCAGGGCGAAGTGATTGCCGTCGGCCCCGGCCGCAAGGACGCGGACGGCCAGCGCATCGTGCCCGACCTGCAGGTCGGCGAACGCGTGCTGTTCGGCAAGTACGCGGGCCAGGCGGTCAAGGTGGACGGCAATGAATTCCTCGTGCTGCGCGAGGAAGACATCGTCGCGGTCGTCAATCAATAACGGAGTACAAATCATGGCAGCGAAGGAAATCATTTTCAGCGACGTCGCACGTTCGAAGCTGACCGAAGGCGTCAACATTCTCGCGAACGCGGTGAAGGTCACGCTCGGGCCGAAGGGCCGCAACGTCGTGCTCGAACGCAGCTTCGGCGCGCCCGTCGTCACCAAGGATGGCGTGTCGGTCGCGAAGGAAATCGAACTCGCGGACAAGCTGCAGAACATCGGCGCGCAGCTCGTGAAGGAAGTCGCGTCGCGCACCAGCGACGCCGCCGGCGACGGCACGACGACGGCCACCGTGCTCGCGCAGGCGATCGTGCGTGAAGGCCAGAAATACGTCGCGGCCGGGCTCAACCCGCTCGACCTGAAGCGCGGCATCGACAAGGCGGTGGCAGCGGCCGTCGACGAGCTGAAGAAGATCAGCAAGCCGACCACCACCAGCAAGGAAATCGCGCAGGTCGCGACGATCTCCGCGAACGGCGAGGAATCGATCGGCCAGCGCATCGCCGAGGCGATCGACCGCGTCGGCAAGGAAGGCGTGATCACCGTCGAGGACGGCAAGTCGCTCGCCGACGAGCTCGACGTCGTCGAAGGGCTGCAGTTCGACCGCGGCTACCTGTCGCCGTACTTCATCAACAACGCCGACAAGCAGATCGCCGAAATCGAGAACCCGTACATCCTGCTGCACGACAAGAAGATCTCGAACATCCGCGACCTGCTGCCGGTGCTGGAGCAGGTCGCGAAGTCGGGCCGGCCGCTGCTGATCATCGCAGAAGACGTCGAAGGCGAAGCACTCGCGACGCTCGTCGTGAACAACATCCGCGGCATCCTGAAGACGGTCGCGGTCAAGGCGCCGGGCTTCGGCGATCGCCGCAAGGCGCTGCTGGAAGACATCGCGATCCTGACCGGCGGCCAGGTCGTCGCCGAGGAAACGGGCCTCACGCTCGAGAAGGCGACGCTCGCCGAACTCGGCCAGGCCAAGCGCATCGAGGTCGGCAAGGAAAACACGACCGTGATCGACGGCGCGGGCGACGCGAAGAACATCGAGGCCCGCGTGAAGCAGATCCGCGTGCAGATCGAGGAAGCGACCTCCGACTACGATCGTGAAAAGCTGCAGGAACGCGTGGCCAAGCTCGCGGGCGGCGTCGCGGTGATCAAGGTCGGCGGCGCGACCGAGATCGAAGTGAAGGAGAAGAAGGACCGCGTCGACGACGCGCTGCACGCGACGCGCGCGGCCGTCGAGGAAGGCATCGTGCCGGGCGGCGGCGTCGCGCTGATCCGCGTGCGGCAGGCGATCCGCGCACTCAAGGGCGCGAACGCCGACCAGGACGCGGGCGTCAAGATCGTGCTGCGCGCGCTCGAGGAACCGCTGCGCCAGATCGTCACGAACGCGGGCGAGGAAGCGAGCGTGGTCGTCGCGAAGGTCGCGGAAGGCACGGGCAACTTCGGCTACAACGCGCAGACGGGCGAATACGGCGACCTCGTCGAGTCGGGCGTGCTCGATCCGACCAAGGTCACGCGCACGGCGCTGCAGAACGCGGCATCGGTCGCGGGGCTGCTGCTGACGACCGACGCGACCGTGTTCGAAGCGCCGAAGGATGCGGCGCCGGCCGCGGTGCCGGGCGGGCCGGGTGCGGGCGGGCCCGGGTTCGATTTCTGACATCGCTGTGCGCGGCCGCCCGAACCGGGCAACCGCGTTTCGATCCACGACGCGTGGCGGCACCGGTCGCCACGCGTTTTTTCATGCGTGACCGCCGCGCGCGCCGTCGTCAGAACATCTGGCGCAGGCCGATCGCGGCCCCGACGTTGTTGGTCCTGCCGATCTGGTCGACCTTGCCGGTGAGCCGGTTGGTGGCGCCCGGATAGTCGGCCGCGAACGCGCCGTTGCCGCGCGCGAAATCGACCGTGCCGTATACCTCGGTGTGCTTCGACAGCGCATATTCGGCCAGCACGGTCGCCGAGTAGTTGATCCCGGAGCCGAGCGTGCCGTCGAGCCGCTCCGCATTGCGCGCGTGGCCGTAATAGCCGGCCACCGTGATCAGCAGCGGCGCGGTAGCCTGCCAGTTCGCGCCGACGTAGAACGTATCGTCGATACGATTCGGGCTGCCGCCACCGAGCGTGGGCGCGCCGGCCTGCTGCATGTTGAAGTCGGTCGTGCCCGTCTTGTCCTGCCCGTGCAGCCAGCCGGCCAGCAGGCGCACGGACGGCGTGACCTGGTACGCACCGCTCACGTGCAGGAAGTTCACCTTCGCGCCGTTGACCGCGCTGCCGTTCACGGACGACACCGAGGTCTGCTGGAAGCCGGCGTTGATCGACGCGGGCCCTTGCGCGTAGGTCAGCTCGACACCGTACGTGCTGTCGAGACCCATTGCACCGGCATGATTGCCGAACCCGTAGATCGCATCGACGCTGAAGCCGTTGGTCGAGAACTTGTACTTCACCGAGTTCGGCACCGTCAGGTAGTTGCCGATGCCGTTGTACGCCCAGCTGTCCTGCCAGTAGTCGCCGACGGTCATCGGGTCGAACACGTCGCCCATCGTGTCGTACAGCGGCGCGTACTGGTTGCCGAAGGTCAGCGAGCCGTACCGGTCGCTCGCCAGGCCGACGTACGCCTGCCGGCTGAACAGCGTGTTCGCGACGTGCAGCCTGCCGTCGCCGAGCTCGAAGCCGTTCTCGAGACGGAAGATCGCCGCGAGGCCGCCGCCGAGATCCTCGCTGCCGCGCAAGCCCCAGCGGCTGTGCGTTTCCGGGCCGACCGTCATGCCGACCAGGTCCCGGCCGTCGGGGCCGGCGTTCGTCTGATAGCGGATCGCCGTATCGACGAGGCCATACAACGTGACGGAACTCTGCGCAAAGGCGGGTGATGCCGCTGCTACGGCGAACACCGCGCCGACACCACCGGATACGACGATGCGGTTCATGAAAGGCCTCCCTGAGCGATTGATTTTGTAAGCAGTCCGACAGCATTTGCGGCTGGCGGACGGTACTGCGCTCGGGAGAATAATCGGTCATATTCGCGACACCTATTGCCGATTCCGGATTGCACCTTTCCAACGCGCTCAACAATGGCGGCGGCGTGCGGCGCACGCCCGCCGGCCGGTGCCGAAACGACCGCGCGGCGCCATCGACGGCACGCCGGGGTAAGATGAACGCTCCTTCCGCCGCTTCGCCGCCCGCGCCATGTCGACCACCATCAACACCCTGCTGCCGCTCGCCGGCGTCCTGCTGCTCAGCGTGGCCAGCCCCGGCCCGAACTTCGTGATCGTCACGTCCACCGCGCTCGCGCAGCGCCGCGCCGGCGTGATGACCGGGCTCGGCCTCGCCGCCGCATCGGGCACCTGGGCCGCGATCGCGATTGCCGGCCTCGGCCTGCTCGTGACCCACGTCGACTGGGTGCACACCGCGCTGCGACTGGCAGGCGCCACGTACCTGATCTGGCTCGGCCTGAAGATGGTGCTGAGCGCACGCAAGCCGCTCGCCGTGTCCGCGCCGCCCGCGTCCTCCGGCTGGCAGGCCGTGAAGAAGGGCTACGTGGTCAGCATGACGAACCCGAAATCCGTCGCGTTCTACGGCAGCATCTTCGCGTTGATGGTGCCGGCGCATACGCCGGTGTGGCTCGATCTCACGGTCGTCGTGCTGTCGATCGGGATTTCGGGCGCATGGTACTGCGCGATGGCGCTGCTCGCATCGCATCCGTCGGTGCGCCGGCTGCTGATCCGGCGCAAGGCCGTGCTCGACACGACGGCCGGGCTGCTGCTGATGGGGCTCGGCGGGCGCATGCTGGCCGGGCGCTGAGCACCGTCGCGCTCCGGCATCGCCACGAAAAAAGGCCGCTTGCGACGCCCCGTTGCCGGGAGCCGCAAGCGGCCTTTCCGCATGCCGCGCGCCTCAGCGCCGTGCCGCCAGCCTTCTCACGACGCTCACGAGCGCATCGACCTCATCGCACGTGTTGTAGAACGCCAGCGACGGCCGCACCGTCGCCTCGAGCCCGAAGCGCCGCAGGATCGGCTGCGCGCAGTGATGCCCGGAGCGCACCGCGATGCCCTCTTCGTTCAGCGCCTGCCCGACTTCCTCGGTCTCATAGCCCTTCAGCACGAACGACAGCACGCTCGCCTTGTCGCGCGCGGTGCCGACGAGCCGCACGCCCGGCACCGGCGCGAGCACGCTCGTCGCATACGCGAGCAGGTCGTGCTCGTAACGCGCGATGTTCTCGATGCCGACGCGGCTCACGTAGTCGAGCGCCGCGCCGAGCCCCACCGCATCCGCGATGTTGCCGGTGCCGGCCTCGAAGCGGTTCGGCGGCGGCTGGAACACCGTGCGCTCGAACGTCACGTCCGCGATCATGTTGCCGCCGCCCTGCCAGGGCGGCATGTCGTCGAGGATCGCGCGCTTGCCGTACACGACGCCGATGCCGGTCGGCCCGTAGATCTTGTGCCCGGAGAACACGAAGAAATCCGCATCGAGCGCCTGCACGTCGACGCGCATGTGCGAGATCGACTGCGCGCCGTCGACCAGCGCCTTCGCGCCCGCGCGATGCGCGAGATCGACGATCTCCTTCACCGGCACGACCGTGCCGAGCGCATTCGACACCTGCGTGACGGACACGATCCTGGTGCGGTCGTTGAGCAGCTTCCGGTATTCGTCGAGCAGCACCTGCCCCGAATCGTCGACCGGAATCACGCGCAGCTTCGCGCCCTTGAGCGCGGCAAGCTGCTGCCACGGCACGATGTTCGCGTGATGCTCGAGGTTCGACACGATGATCTCGTCGCCTTCGCCGACGTTCTGCACGCCCCACGACTTCGCGATCAGGTTGATCGCCTCGGTGGTGCCGCGCACGAACACGATCTCGTCCGGCGACGACGCGCCGATGAAGCGCTGCACCGTTTCCCGCGCATGCTCGTACGCATCCGTCGCACGGCCGGCCAATGCATGTGCCGCGCGGTGAATGTTCGAGTTCTCGTGCGCATAGAAATACGCGAGTCGGTCGATCACGGCCTGCGGCTTGTGCGTCGTCGCCGCGTTGTCGAACCAGACGAGCTGCTTGCCGTTCACGCGCTCCTGCAGGATCGGGAAATCGCGGCGGATCGCGTTCACGTCGAACGGCGGGTGTGCGCCGCGATACAACTGGCCTTGCGGCTCGGCCGCACGCGTATCGTCGATGAAGTAACGCGGCACCTCGCCGCCCGATGCGCGCGACACCGGCACGTCGCGCTGCACGGCGAGCAGTTCGCGCAGCGCATCGTCCCCCGGCAGCCCGAACGCTTCCGGCGACGCGAGGCCGTTCGACGGCACGACGATGTCCTGCGGCGTCGCCTGCCAGCCCTGCCGCGAGCCGTCGGTGAAGTAAAACGGCGGCGCGGCCTGCACCGCACCCTCCGACACCGCCGCCTGCGCCTGCGGCACGCCGAGCGCCGCTCCGCCGACGCGCGGCTCGAACGCGGGCGCGATCGACACCGCGTTGTCGGGCAGCCCGTTCTGCGCGGCCGCGTGCGGCGCGAGCGCGGGCACGCGATTGCCGAGCGACAGCACGTGCGTCGGCGCGGACGGCGCGAGGTTCGTGCCGGGCGCCTTGCCTTGCGGCAGCGCGAGGCCCGGCACGCCGGTGCCCGTGCCGCCCGGCCCCGCGAGCGGCGAGCCGCCCGGCGCCGGATTGCTCACCGACGCGAGGATCGGCGCGGCAGCCGGCAGCGCCGACGGCACGCCGCCGACCGCCCCGCTGCCCGCCGACAGCCCGGGCGCGGTGGCCTGCCCGGGCGGCGTCGCGAAGAACTCGGACGCGAGCCGCGCGAGCGCCGCCGGATCGGGCAGGCCGGCCGGCAGCGGCGCGTGCGGCAACGCGAGCGCGTCGCTGCCGGCCGAGCCGGGATTAACGGTAGGTGTCGGGATAGTCATGGTACTTGGCGATTTCGACGTCATCGAGGACAGCCAGCGCATCCGGCGAATGGACCGCGAGCGAGCAGTACAGCGAGATCAGGTACGACGCGATCGCCTGGTTGTTGATCCCCATGAAGCGCACCGACAGGCCCGGCCCCTGCTCGCCCGCGACGCCCGGCTGATAGAGGCCGACCACGCCCTGGCGCTTGTCGCCGACGCGCAGCAGCAGGATCTTGGTCTTGCCGTCCGCGACCGGCACCTTGTCCGACGGGATCAGCGGAATGCCGCGCCACGTGAGGAACTGCGAGCCAAACAGGCTGACCGTCGGCGGCGGCACGCCGCGCCGCGTGCATTCGCGACCGAACGCGGCAATCGCGAGCGGGTGCGTGAGGAAGAACGCCGGTTCCTTCCATACCTTGGTCAGCAGTTCGTCGAGGTCGTCCGGCGTCGGCGCGCCCGTCAGCGGGAAAATCCGCTGTTCGTCGGTCACGTTCGCGAGCAGCCCGTAGTCCGGGTTGTTGATCAGCTGGCTTTCCTGCAGTTCCTTGATCGTCTCGATCGTCAGGCGCAGCTGTTCCTTGATCTGGTCATGAGGACTGCTATAGAGATCGGAGATCCGCGTATGCACGTCGAGCACCGTGCTCACCGCGTTCAGGAAATACTCGCGCGGCTGTTCCTCGTACGGCACGAAGGTCTGCGGCAGCACGCTTTCGTCCTCGAGCTGCGTGCACGCGGCGCGCACGGCTTCCGGGTTCTTCACCTGGTTCAGGCGGTAGATGCCGGCCTCGACCGGCACCCACTGCAGCAGATGGGTCAGCCAGCGCGGCGTAATCGTGGAAAGCTGCGGGACGGTCTTGGTAGCGTTCGCTAGTTGGCGGGCGGCGTGATCGCTCAGCGCGGCCGTGCCGCTTGCAACGGTCGACATGTGTGGCTCCGGGTTCTTAAGATGAAAAACGGGATTGCTTATGACGCTGCGTGATTATCGGAAGCACGCACCTGCCGGCTCAACATGCTATAGCCGTCACGCGGCACCACCGAATGGGAAAGGAAGCGGAATGCGTCAGGCGACGGACACGCCGGGCAACAGCGTCGAGATCGACACGTCGAACGCGCGCGCGATCTTGTCGGCGGTGACGATCGAGGCAATCGCCTCGCCGCGCTCGATCTCGCCGACGTACGAACGGTTCAGCCCCGCGTGTTCGGCGAGCTGCTCCTGCGACCACGTGCGCGCCTCGCGCAGCTTGCGCACGTTGGCGCCGAAGTGCTGGATCAGGTCGCTCATGTCGTCACCTGTGCGTCGGGCACCGGCTCGGCCGGCTCGCTCCGCGCGCGCGGCGCGGCATTCGCCTCGCTGCGCAGCACGGCCTGCGTGATGTTCGCGCCCGCCGGCACGTCCTGCGTGAGCCACACGTTGCCGCCGATCACCGCGCCGCGGCCGATCGTCACGCGCCCGAGGATCGTTGCGCCCGCATAGATCACCACGTCGTCCTCGACGATCGGGTGGCGCGCGAGCCCCTTCTCCAGATGACCGGCCGCATCGCGCGGGAAGCGCTTCGCGCCGAGCGTGACCGCCTGGTACACGCGCACGCGCTCGCCGATGATCGCGGTCTCGCCGATCACGACACCCGTGCCGTGGTCGATGAAGAAGCCGCCGCCGATCCGCGCGCCCGGGTGAATGTCGATGCCGGTTTCCGCATGCGCCTGCTCGGCGATGATCCGCGCGAGCAGCGGCAGCCCGAGCCGGTACAGCTCGTGCGCGAGCCGGTGGTGGATCATCGCGAGAATGCCGGGATAGCACAGCAGCACTTCGTCGACGCTGCCCGCCGCCGGATCGCCGTGGAACGCGGCCAGCACGTCGCTGTCGAGCAGCCGGCGGATGTCGGGCAGGCGTGCCGCGAAGGCCTGCACGGCGGTGGCGGCCGCTTCGTCGATCTGCGCGTCGGCGTTGCGTTGCCGCGCCGCGTAGCGCAGCTCGAGCGTCACCTGCGCAAGCAGCGCGTTCAGCGCCGCGTCGAGCGCGTGGGCCACATAGAAGTTCTCGCTCTCCTGCCGCAGGTCGGGCGGCCCGAGCCGCATCGGGAACAGCACGCCCTTGAGCGCGCCGATGATCTGTGCGAGCGCCTCGCGCGCCGGCAGGTCGCGCCCGCCCGGTTCGAGCGAGCGCCGCTGCTTCTCGCGCCACGCGCGGCGCACGGTCTGGAGCGACTGAACGATGTCGTCGATATCGAATGCGGCCATGCTGACTTCTCCCCGTAACGGCCGTGACTCAGTCCTGCGCCCACGGCAGGCCGCGATGGCGCCAGCCGTTGCTGCCGCCGCGATGCTGCTGTTCATCGAGGTCGCCCTCGAACCCTTCGAGCACGTTGAATACCTGCGTGAAGCCGCCTTTGGCCGCGGCCTCGGCTGCCTGCGCGGAGCGGTTGCCGCTGCGGCAGAGCAACAGCACGACCGCGTCCTTGCCGGTCTTCGCTTCCAGTTCGCGCACGAAGCGCGGGTTGCGCGTCAGGCTCGTGCCGGTCGCCCACGGCACGTGCAGCGACTCCGGCACGTGGCCGACGAATTTCCGTTCTTCCGCGGTGCGCACGTCGACCAGCAACGCGTCGCCGGCGGAAAAGAGCGCCCACGCGGCTTCCGGCGCCACGCCGCCCGCGTACGGCGTGCCCGCCGCTGCGGCCGCCGCGCGGGCGTCTTCGAGCGCCTGCTGGGCGGCGGTTCGTTCTTCCAATGCAAACGTCATCACGCTTCCTTGTTCTCGCAGATTCGTATGATCAAACATGCCGGGAATGCGGCCGGTGCAGCTTGCGTGCTGTCTATAGCCGTCAGCCCCACTATGCGAGCGCGCTTGGGGAAGCAGAACCAATAAAAATTCATTTCCTAATCAGCAGCGCGTGAAATGCAATAGCAGACGCGCGCAATTGGGGCGGATTCGTGCGGAGGACGGGGAGCGACGGCCGTTCGATGTCGCGCATAGAAGGTTTTTGAAAGGATCGGCGGCGGCGAAGCCGGGAACGATGCCGCATGCGACGCGCGCCGCACGTCGTGATGAATCCGCAATGGAATCGTGCGCCGGGTCGAACGGCGCACGCTTCATTGAATCGGCGAACGGCAGGCGGCCGGCGCGGTGCATCGCCGACGCACCACGCCCGTCACCACATCAGCGGCCCGGATCGTCGCCGCGGGCAATCGCGCGATCCACCTCGTCGGCCTGCCGGCGCACGTCGTCGGGACGATGCGCGACCACCGCGTTGATCGCCGGGTTCACTCACTGCGCATCCTGCTTCGCACGTTCCGCGGCCGCGATGATCGCGTCGGCCACGGCCTTCGGCTGGCTCAGCATCGCGACGTGGCTGCCGTTCACACGCGTGACCGTCGCGCCGATCCGCTTCGCCATCGCCTCCTGCAGCTTCGGATCGATCATCCGGTCCTGCGTCGCGACGACGAACGACGACGGCTTCGCATGCCACGCGGCCTGCGCGACCTTCTCCGAAATGCAGCCACCGTACCACGGCCCCTGCGTCGCCGCGACGACGCGCTGCTGCGCGGGCGGCAGGTCCGGCGCGAAATCCTGTGCGATCGC
Organism: Burkholderia sp. Bp8984; assembly: GCF_003853755.1. Taxonomy (NCBI): domain Bacteria; kingdom Pseudomonadati; phylum Pseudomonadota; class Betaproteobacteria; order Burkholderiales; family Burkholderiaceae; genus Burkholderia; species Burkholderia sp. Bp8984. The sequence goes on along the minus strand of NZ_QTQN01000016.1, from coordinate 1,833 downwards.
CTTGTCCGACAGCGTCGCGAAACCGCCCGCATCGTTGCGCAACTCGCCGGCCCACGACGGTGCCGGCAGCCCCTGCGTGACGTCGGCGATCGACTGGCCGTTGTCCGGCGCGAACGCGGCGACGTAGACGAGCGACTTCACCTTGTCGTCGTTGCCCGCATCGCTGATCACGACACCGGCCCACGAATGGCCGACCAGCACGACGGGCCCCTTCTGCTCATCGATCGCGCGCTTCGTCGCGGCGGCGTCGGCGGCGAGCGAGCTCAGCGGGTTCTGCACCGATACGACATGCAGGCCGCGCGCTTCGAGCAGCGGAATCACGCGGTTCCAGCTCGACCCGTCGGCGAACGCGCCGTGCACCAGCACGACGTTCGTGCCCTTCAGGTCTTCCTTGGGTGCCGCCTGCGCCGAGACCGCACCGAACAGCCCGCCGAGCACCGCCGCGGACACCAGAACCCGTTTCGTCAAACCGACCATCGTCATGCTCCTTTTCATCGTGTTGTGCATCTGAAGTGTTTCCGATGCGGCCGCGCCGCTCGTCTCCCGGGCGCGGCCGCGGATCACGAGTGCGCGTACAGATCGTCAGCGTCCGTGCGCGCGTTCCGTGCGGCGCGCTGGTCGGCCGCGGCGTAGCGGGAGGCCGGCGCCGACGCGGCAGCCACGTTGTCGTCCTGCGACTTCGACGGGCCATTCTGGTCGGAGCGCGCGACCTGCTGCGCTGCGATAACGTTCTGTGCGGCGGCGATATCGTCCGGGTAACGCGCGTCGCTGCCGGCCGGGTTGTAGCCGGCCTGCTCGAGCCGGACGAGGTCGGCGCGCACATCGGCGCGCGTGAGGCCGTGGCCGGCATCGGCGAACGACAAGGCGGGGATCGAAGCGAGTACGGCAACTGCGAGGATTCGAGCGGCTTTCATGAGATTTCTCCTGGAAGGAAGGTGGGGTATCGATCACTCGGCATCCGGTGCGAACGCTTGGCACCGAACGTTTTCTGCGTGTCGACAGTAGAACCCGCTCACGTATCCGGGATGTTTCCAAAACTCGCCTTCAGTGCAATCCGATGTTTCCGGAGCCTCGATAGATACAGTGCGATACAAATTCGCCAGCATCGCCACGTACATACGGACGATAGCGATTCGAGCGCTTCCAGGTACGGACGCGATGTCATGCGCAGCTGTGTCGTGAGGCCGATTCGCCGGATGGTCGCCTGTCGGACGACAGCGAATCGCAAGGCCACGCTCTACGTCAGCAGCGAAGCCATGCGACCGATTCGGGCCTGAAACACATTCTGACAATCCGCGTCCGTTATCACGGGCTCCGCGCGGAGTTTTCGGGCGGCCGCGTCTTTCATGCGCGCCGATTCAGTATGCTCGCCGCCTGATCACGTTTCCCTCTTGCTTCGGACACTTATCTTTTCATTCCGTGTCGGTCCGATGGCGGTGGAACGCATCACGCATGTTGAGGAGTCTGGATGACCGATTCAATTTTCGATCCTCGATCGGAAGCGAAAACGCGCAATGACGAACCCGTCTCGCACGCGGCCGCGCCGGACGCGCCCGCATCTCGGCCGGCACCGCCGCCGATCGTCGTCGGCCGCGTCGAAGGCGTGACGATGTTTGCGAAGAACACGCCGCTCATCTGTCTCAAGCAGATGCCCTTGCCCGGTATCGTGATCTTCGTTCATGGGGTGAACTCGGAGGGCGAATGGTTCGAGGCGTCGGAGGAAGGGCTGTGCAAAGGCCTGAACCGCAGGCTCGGGCGTCTGGACGATCAGATGATGTATCACGGTATCGATGCGGGGCAATTGACGCCCGCGAAGTACACGGAGAGTGTGAC
>NZ_QTQN01000015.1:0-158612 GCF_003853755.1 Burkholderia sp. Bp8984 | reverse complement strand
GCGGTGGGCATCTCGGGTGCGATCCAGCATCTGGCCGGCATGAAGGATTCGAAGGTGATCGTCGCGATCAACAAGGATCCGGAAGCACCGATCTTCAGCGTGGCCGACTACGGCCTCGTCGGCGATCTGTTCGCGCTCGTGCCGGAGCTTGTGAACGAGCTGGGCTGACGCTGCGTGACTTGATGCTTCGGCAGCAAGTCGTACGAAAGGGGCGCGATGAGCGCCCCTTTTTTTGTGCAATGGCAGAAGGGGCGGGGACGCATCTGTCTTCGATGCAGCGCATCGCCATCGCACCATGCCGTACGGAACAGTTTTTGTGCGAGCAGATTGGACCGAAGCATCGATCGCCGGAGCGAAGGGGCAACGCGCGTGCGCGTTGACGCAAGCCCCTTTCCGAGCCGGTATCGCATGCGCTGAAACGAAAAAGGCGCCCTGACGGGCGCCTTCTCCACTGATACCGACCGGCCTGCGTCGCCGCGGGCCGTCCCGACTTATGCGTATGCCGGGCGCGTCTGGCCGGCCACGTCCTTCAGGTAGCGATGCACCGACAGGTCGTCGGCCTGGATCGCCGGCTTCTTGCCCGAGATCAGGTCGGCGAGCAATTGGCCCGATCCGCACGACATCGTCCAGCCGAGCGTGCCGTGGCCGGTGTTCAGGAACAGGTTCGAGACCGGCGTGCGGCCGACGATCGGCGTGCCGTCCGGCGTCATCGGGCGCAGGCCCGTCCAGAAGGTTGCCTTCGACGTGTCGCCGCCGCCCGGGAACAGATCGTTCACGCACATTTCCAGCGTTTCGCGGCGCGCTGCGCGCAGGTTCTTGTCGAAACCGACGATCTCCGCCATGCCGCCGACACGGATGCGCTGGTCGAAACGCGTGATCGCGATCTTGTAGGTTTCGTCGAGCACCGTCGACACGGGGGCGGCCGCCTCGTCGACGATCGGCGCGGTGATCGAATAGCCCTTCAGCGGATAGACCGGAATCTTCATCAGGTTCGAGACGAAGCGGGTCGAGTACGAGCCGAGCGCGACGACGTACGCATCCGCGCGCACCGTCTCGCTGCCGCACTGCACGCCGGCGATCTTGCCGCCCGCGATCGCGAGCGCGTTGATCGGCGTGTTGTAGCGGAACTTCACGCCGAGCGATTCCGCGAGCGCCGCGAGGCGCGTCGTGAACAGCTGGCAGTCGCCCGTTTCGTCGCCGGGCAGGCGCAGGCCGCCGGTCAGCTTGTGCGACACGGCGGCGAGCGCCGGTTCGGCATTTTTCAGTTCGGCCGGCGACAGCAGTTCGAACGGCACGTTCGCTTCCTGCAGCACCGCGATGTCCTTCGCCGCGCCGTCGAGTTGCTGTTGCGTGCGGAACAGTTGCAGCGTGCCGCCCGTGCGCCCTTCGTACTCGATGCTCGTGTCGGCGCGCAGCGCCTGCAGGCAATCGCGGCTGTATTCGGCAAGGCGGACCATGCGGCCCTTGTTGACCGCATAGCGCTCGGCCGTGCAGTTGCGCAGCATCTGCCACATCCACTGGAGCTGGAAGCGCGTGCCGTCGAGGCGGATCGCGAGCGGCGCGTGCTTCTCGAACATCCACTTGACGGCCTTCAGCGGCACGCCGGGCGCGGCCCACGGCGCCGCATAGCCGGGCGAGATCTGACCTGCGTTTGCGAAGCTCGTCTCGAGCGCCGGGCCGGCTTCCCGGTCGATCACCGTGACTTCATGACCGGCGCGCGCGAGGTAATACGCGCTTGCCACGCCCACCACACCGCTGCCCAGAATGACGACTCGCATAGCTGCTCCAGATGGAAGGGATCAGGTCGAGGCCGGGCGCACCTGCGTCTCCGTGTAACCTCTAGCTGATCTAGTTTTTTGCGCTATGGTATTGTCGAATGTGTAGGTTTTGTTATCGTATTTTTCAGGTTTTCAGCATAAACAAATGAGAACGCAACGCCAGCCAGTACGCTCGCTCGACAAGCTCGACCGGCGCATCCTGAAACTGCTCCAGGACGACGGCCGGATGGCGATGAAGGACCTCGCGGAACAGGTCGGACTGACCGTCACGCCATGCATCGAGCGCGTGCGGCGCATGGAGCGCGACGGCGTGATCACCGGCTACCACGCACGCGTCGATCCTCACCAGCTGGATGCCGCGCTGCTGGTGTTCGTCGAGATCACACTCGGCCACAAGGGCGGCAACATGTTCGAGCAGTTCCGCCGCGAAGTGATGAAGATCGACGAGGTGCTCGAATGTCATCTCGTGTCCGGCGACTTCGATTACCTGATCAAGGCGCGAATCGGCGAAATGGCCGACTATCGCAAGCTGCTCGGCGACATCCTGCTGCAACTTCCCGGCGCGGTGCAGTCGAAGAGCTATGTCGTGATGGAGGAAATCAAGGAGACGCTGACGATTTCGGTCGGCGAATGAGCGCGGCGGGGGCCCGCTGCCGGCTCCGCTATCTCGCCCTTGGCATGCTGCACCCAATACTGTATAAATATACAGTATTGGGTGCAGGCGAATGGGTGAGCACATGGACGGTCGGTCCGACAACGAATTTCCGATAGCGCCGCCGGCGCCCCGCAAGGGGCGCGGTGCGGTCGACAATCTCCAGGGGCGGTACGAAACGGCGCTGCGCGAAGCGGTCGACGACGGCTGGACGCACGAATCGGACGACGTCGATCTGCCTGCTCCGCTGCGCACCCAGGTGTTCGAGGAGCGCGCGAAGAGCATCCTGACGCACAACCAGTCGCCGGACATTCCGTTCAGCGTGTCGCTCAATCCGTATCGCGGCTGCGAGCATGGCTGCATCTACTGCTTCGCACGGCCGACCCATAGCTATCTCGGCCTGTCGCCGGGGCTCGATTTCGAGAGTCGCATCTACGCGAAGGTCAACGCGGCCGAACTGCTCGAGCGCGAGATTTCGCGCAAGCGCTACGTGCCGGAGCCGATCGCGCTCGGCGTCAACACCGATGCATACCAGCCCGTCGAGCGCGATCTGCGCATCACGCGCAGCGTGATCCAGGTGATGCACGATCACGGGCTGCCGTTCGCCGCGATCACGAAATCGTCGCTGATCGAGCGCGATCTGGATCTGCTGGCCCCGATGGCCGAGCGCGGGCAGGTGATGGCCGCAGTCACGATCACGACGCTCGACGCCGATCTCGCGCGCACGCTCGAGCCGCGTGCGGCGACTCCGGCGCGCCGGCTGCGTACGATCCGCGCACTGCGCGACGCGGGCGTGCCCGTGGGTGTGAGCATTGCACCGATGATCCCGTTCGTCACCGAGCCGGACATGGAGCGTGTGCTGGAAGCCTGTGCGGAAGCCGGCGCGACGCACGCGAGCTACATCATCCTGCGGCTGCCGTGGGAGGTCGCGCCACTGTTCAAGAACTGGCTCTCCGCGCATTTCCCCGATCGAGCGGAGCGCGTGATGAATCGCGTGCGCGACATGCGCGGCGGGAAGGACTACGACTCGGATTTCTCGAAACGGATGAAGGGCGAGGGGATCTGGGCCGACCTGTTGCGGCAGCGTTTCCGTCAGGCCGTGAAGCGGCTTGGGTTGAACGAGCGCAGGAACGGCATTCTGGATCTGTCGCAGTTTCGCGGTGCGCCGGCGGCCGGGGCGGCCGCGCAGCGCGCGTTGGCGGGCGCAACTGGCGCGAACTCGCGCGACGACGTGCAGTTGAGCCTGTTCTGACCGACCCGCGTCGGCAGCTTACTGCGAGATTTGCTTCGCCGCTTCGACTTGCGACTCGAAATACGTCTGGAACGACAGCGCGAGCGCGGTCATCAGCAGGAACGCGCCAATCAGCAACGAGAAGATCACGATGAAGATCACCGTCCAGCCTGACCGGCTGTGCTTGCCCGTGTCGGCATTGAATTGCGCGTCCCATTTCTCGTCGGGGCGCAGGCCGTAGACGAGCGCGGCGAGGAACGCGGCCAGCAGCGAGATCGCACCCGGCACGGCGAGCCACCAGCCGAGGCCGGCACTGCGCTGGGTCGCGGCGAGCAGCAGGAAACCCGGGATCCCGACGATCGTCGCGAGCAGGTGCGCCCAGCCGTACACGTCGCGCAAGCCGTACAGGTAGAAGCGGTGCGCGCCGAGCGAACCGAACAGGAACGCGAGGGCGGCGGTGAGCGTCTTGGAGCGGAAGCGGCGGGGCGATGCGGTGCTGCTGGACATGGGTGGCGGCGGATTATCGGTGGCATGGGCGGCCGGCAGGCCGGCGCAGGGCGCTCGGGCCCGGCACGCATTCTACGATGCCCGGTCGGGCCCGGTCACCCCTCGGCTGCGTCAAGGTGCCGCATAGGTGACACGGTAGATGGCGCCCGCGTAGTCGTCGCTGACGAGCAGCGAGCCGTCCGGTAGCGGCAGTACGTCGGCCGGGCGTCCCCACACGCTGCCGTCCGCGCGCAGCCAGCCCGTGATGAACGGCGTCTGGCGCGTATGACTGCCGTCGGCCGACACGACAGCGCGCATCACGCGGTAGCCGACCTTCGTGCTGCGATTCCACGAACCGTGCTCGGCAATGAAGATGTTGTTGCGATACGACGCCGGAAACATCGACCCCGTATAGAAGCGCATGCCGAGCGCCGCGACGTGCGCGCCGAGTTTCAGCGCGGGCGGCGCGTAGCGCCGGCACACGTCGGGGCTCCCGAATTCGGGGTCGGGCGTGTCGCCGCCATGGCAGTACGGGAAGCCGAAATCGAGGCCCGCGCGCGGCGCACGGTTCAGCTTGTCGTCGGGCACGTCGTCGCCCATCATGTCGCGCCCGTTGTCGGTGAACCATAGCTCGCCCGAATCGGGGTGCCACGCGAAGCCGACGGTATTGCGCACGCCGCGGGCAAATACTTCGCGGTTGCTGCCGTCGGCGTGCATGCGTGCGATGATCGCGTATCGGCTGCGATCGGCGAGGCAGACGTTGCACGGTGCGCCGACCGGCACGTAGAGCTTGCCGTCGGGGCCGAACGCGATGAATTTCCAGCCGTGATGATGATCGGTCGGCAGCGCGTCCGTCACGACCGCCGGCGCGGGCGGCCTGGCGAGCCGGTCGTCGATGTGGTCGAGGCGCAGGATGCGCGACACGGCGGAGATATAGAGGGCGCCGTCGCGATATGCGACGCCGACGGGCGTGTCGAGCCCCGACGCGATTACATGGCGGGCAGTGATCCGGCCCTCCTGCATCACGAAGGCATGTACGCGGCCTTCCCGCGAGCCGACATACAGGATGCCGCGCGGCGACCACGCCATTTCACGGGCGGTCGGCACGGCGTTGGTCAGCACGTCGACATGGAAGCCGGGCGGCACGACGAGTTCGTCCACCGGTGGTGCGGCGCAAGCCGCGGCGGATGCGAGACAGGTGACGAGGCCTGTCAGCAAGCCTGGGAGGCGGTGCTGCGCGCGGCGCGCCGGGGTGACGCGAAATAGCGGCATGGCGGCGGGGAGCGTCGTGGACACGACGATTGTATGCCCGGCGAACAGGGCGTCTGCGGAATTTTTGCGCGTAAGTGTTTGTTGTGGCTTTGGTTTCCGGCTATAATCGCACGTTTCAGTAGTTTCGAACCCGGTTTTCCCGAAGGATTTCATATGGTTATCATCCGTCTGGCTCGCGGCGGCTCGAAGAAGCGCCCGTTCTACAACATCGTTGCTACCGATTCGCGCAACCGTCGTGACGGCCGCTTCATCGAGCGCGTCGGCTTCTACAACCCGGTCGCTACGAAGGGCGAATCGCTGCGTATCGCTCAGGACCGCCTGACGTACTGGCAAGGCGTTGGCGCGCAACTGTCGCCGACCGTCCAGCGTCTCGTGAAGGAAGCGCAAAAGGCGCAACCGGCTGCCTAACATGGCGCGGTGTGCCGGTCGTGCCGGCTGCAAGGAGCATTGATGTCCGGTCACGATTCCGGTAACGCAAGGCGCGGGCGAGCGTCGTTTGGCGCATTCGTCCGCAAGCCGGTCGAGCGCGACACTGTCGCGAGCGCCGGTACGGCTGCCGAGCAGGGCAGTCTCGAAGCGGTGCAAGCCTGGCCCGACGATGCTGTCGAGGTCGGGGCAGTGGTCGACGCCTACGGCCTGAAAGGCTGGGTCAAGGTGGCGACGCATGCCGACGCCGGTCGCGGCGGCGATGCGCTGCTCACGGCGCGCCGCTGGTGGCTGGAACGGGGTGGGGAGCGGTTGTCCGCCCGCATCCTGCAGTCGAAGACGCACGGCGACACGGTCGTCGCGCATACCGCGGGTGTCAGCGACCGCGATGCCGCACTGGCTTTGCGCGGCTTTCGCGTGTTCGTGCGCCGGGAAGATTTCCCGGCATTGGCCGCGGACGAATTCTATTGGGTCGACCTGATCGGCCTCGAGGTCGTCAACGAGCAATCGGTGGCGCTCGGGACGGTGAGCGGGATGATCGACAACGGCGTGCATTCGATCATGCGCGTCGAGTATCCGGCAGTCGGCAAGGATGGTCGGCCGACCACCGACGAGCGGCTGATTCCGTTCGTCGGCGTCTACGTCAAGACGGTGGATCAGGCGGCACGTCGCATCGTCGTCGACTGGGAAGCCGATTACTAATGAACCAGGTTACGGAGAGCGCGGTGCAGTTCGACGTCGTCACGCTCTTTCCCGAAATGTTCCGCGCGCTGACCGACTGGGGAATCACCAGCCGGGCCGTGAAGCAGGAACGCTTCGGGCTGCGCACCTGGAATCCGCGTGATTTCACGACGGACAACTACCGCACGGTCGACGATCGTCCGTACGGCGGCGGTCCGGGCATGGTGATGCTGGCCAGGCCCCTCGAGGCCGCGATCGGTGCTGCGAAAGCCGCACAGGCAGAGCAGGGCGTCGCGAGCACGCGGGTGGTGATGATGTCGCCGCAAGGTGCGCCGTTCACGCACGAACGTGCGGTGCGGATGGCGCAGGAGCCCGGTGTCATCGTGCTGTGCGGTCGCTACGAGGCGATCGATCAGCGTCTGCTCGACCGTTGTGTCGACGAGGAAATCAGCCTCGGCGATTTCGTTCTGTCCGGCGGCGAACTGCCGGCGATGGCGATGATGGATGCCGTCGTGCGCCTGTTGCCCGGCGTGCTGAACGATGCGCAGTCGGCCGTGCAGGACAGCTTCGCCGACGGGCTGCTCGATTGCCCGCATTACACGCGCCCCGAGGAATACGAGGGAATGCGTGTGCCGGACGTGCTGCTCGGCGGGCATCATGCCGAGATCGAGAAGTGGCGGCGGCAGGAAGCATTGAAGAATACGTTGCGGAAGCGGCCGGACCTGATCGTCCGGGCGCGCCGCGAGAAGTTGCTGAGTCGTGCCGACGAGGCGTGGCTTGCGAACCTCGCACGCGAAGCGAAGAACGCCTCCTGAGGCGGCGTCGCGGACGGGAAATGGCGGTGCCGTGCATGTGTGTGCGGTGCCTGATGTGAATCCATCCTCTATCGGGGCCAGGCCTGGAAACGGGCGGGTGCAAACGCCGACAAGATGGCATAAGGAGTCAGTAATGAATCTGATCGCAAAACTTGAGCAGGAAGAGATCGAGCGCGCGCTCGCCGGCAAGACGATCCCCGATTTCGCCCCGGGCGACACGGTGATCGTGAACGTGAACGTGGTTGAAGGTAACCGCAAGCGCGTTCAGGCTTACGAAGGCGTCGTGATCGCGATTCGCAACCGCGGCCTGAACTCGAACTTCATCGTCCGCAAGATCTCGTCGGGCGAAGGCGTCGAGCGTACGTTCCAGACGTACTCGCCGCTGCTGGCGAGCATCGTCGTGAAGCGTCGCGGTGATGTGCGTCGTGCGAAGCTGTACTACCTGCGCGAGCGTTCGGGCAAGTCGGCTCGTATCAAGGAAAAGCTGGTGTCGAAGGATCGCGCCGCAGCAGCTTCCCAAGAGTAAGAGCTGTAAGGAAAAAGCACCCACCCGGGTGCTTTTTTCATTCTGGCGCGACAATATGCTCGTTATGTCACGAACACGAGAGCCCCATTGAATCGCCGCCCCATCATTGATCCCGAAGTGCTGCCGGTTGAAGGCACCGGCGCGGGCCTGCCGTCCATCGAGTCCCGCCTGATGACGCCGCCCGGGCTGCGCGCGCGTTTTGCGCGCACGCTCGAATGGAGCGTCGAGCCCGGCGAGGCGCGGCTGCAGGAGGGCGTCGACCCGCGCAGCGCCGCCGTCCTCATCCCGCTCGTCGTTCGCGAGAGCGGCCTCACCGTGCTGCTGACCCAGCGCGCCGATCACCTGAACGACCATGCCGGGCAGATCAGCTTCCCCGGCGGCCGTCGCGAGCCGTTCGATCGCGATGCGACGGCAACCGCGTTGCGCGAGGCGAAGGAAGAAATCGGACTGGCCGCCGAGCCGGTGGAGATTCTCGGTGCGCTGCCCGACTACCTGACGGGGACCGGTTTCTGCGTGACGCCCGTCGTGGCGCTCGTGCATCCGCCGTTCACCGTGCAGGCCGACACGTTCGAAGTCGCCGAGATTTTCGAGGTGCCGCTCGCGTTCCTGATGAGCCCCGCGAACCACCAGGTGCGCGTGTTCCGCTGGGAAGGCGGCGAGCGTCGTTTTTTTGCGATGCCCTATCCCAGTGGCGAATCAGCCGGGCATTACTTCATCTGGGGCGCAACTGCCGGCATGTTGCGCAATCTCTACCGCTTTTTGGCAGCCGGCTGACTTCCCGCGCTGTGCGGCGCGCGCGGCCGGCCGCCGGGCGATCGCATCGTCAGCCATGCGTCGCTTACGCTGTGCTATCGTTATGCAAAAAATGACATAACTCCGAAGACGGCGCACGCATGACTTTCTTTTCGGTTCTCCTCGCTCTCATCATCGAACAGGTCCGCGCGTTGTCGCCGAGCAATCCGGTGTTCGCGCTGTTCCAGTTTCACGCGGAAACCGTCGCGCATGGCCTCGACGCCGGCAAGCAAAAGCATGGCGTGCTCGCATGGCTCGCGGTCGTGCTGCCGTGGGTGTTGATCGTCGCGCTGATCTACTTCCTGCTGTACAAGGTGAGCTTCGTGCTGGCGTTCATCTGGAACGTCGCCGTCGTGTATTTCACGCTCGGTTTTCGCCAGTTCAGCCACTACTTCACCGATATCCATCTCGCGCTCAACAACGACGACGTGCCGCGCGCGCGTGAAATCCTGCACGAGTGGACGGGCCTCGACACGGTCGACATGCCGGTCGGCGAAATCGTCCGTCATACGCTGATTCATGCGGTCGTTGCGTCGCATCGTCACGTGTTCGGCGTGTTCTTCTGGTACGTGCTGCCGATCGGTCCGGCCGGCGCCGTGCTGTACCGCATCTCCGAATATCTCGCGCGCAGCTGGTCGACGCCGGGCGACGATCGCACGGCCGCGTTCTCGACGTTCGCGCAGCGCGCGTTCTTCGTGATCGACTGGATTCCGTCGCGGCTGACCGCGCTCGGTTTCGCGATCGTCGGCAACTTCGAGGACGCGATCTACGCGTGGCGCAATCACACGCGTCAGTGGCCCGACCCGAACGACGGCGTGCTGCTCGCGGCCGGCAGCGGCGCGCTCGGCGCGCGTCTCGCGGGGCCGCTCGCGGAACCATCGAGCCTCGACGCACTGGCGGTCGGCGACAGCGGTCCGTTGACGGTCGGTGACGATTGCACGCCGCGCACGCTGCAGTCCGCAGTCGGCCTGGTGTGGCGCGCCGTGATCCTGTGGATGATCCTGCTGTTGATGCTGACGCTGGCCGTCTGGGTATCGTGACGCGGCAGCGCAGTGCGCGACGAAACGAAAAGGCCGGCTTCATGCCGGCCTTTTTGCTGTGTGTGACCCATTCGCTCAGTCGTCGAGCGGATCGCGTATGGCGCCACATTGCCAGCAGGCGGTGAACTGGGCCTCGAGCGCCTCGCCGCACTGACGGCAGCGCCACGGCGCGGCGCCGGCCGACGGGCCGTGCGACGCGGCATCGAGAAGCCGCCGCGCGAGCGCATCGTCGCGCTCGTCGTCGAGCCACAGCTCGGGCGTGCACGCGTCGGCGGGCAGGCCGCCGAGCGCACCGGTCGCGTAGCAGTTGTGCAACTCGCAGCCGATGCCGGCCACCTGCAGCACGTTCGCCCAATGCTGCGCGGTGGCGAGATCGGGGGCCTTGAAACGCATCGCGGCTCCTGTCGGTGAAGGCCGGGCGGGGCACCGGCCGTCTTCTGCCCGCCGCGCGGTCAGCGGACGATCTGGCTTGCCTCGTGCACGAGCTGTGCGTAAAGCGCATGCCGCGACGGTGCAATTCGGCCGTCGGCGACGGCCTCGAGAATCGCGCAGCCCGGCTCGTGCAGATGATGGCAATTATAGAAACGGCAGTCCGCGAGCAGCGGGCGGAATTCCGGGAACGCGCGCTCGAGGCGGCCTTCCGTCAGGTGGTAGAGGCCGAATTCCTGGAAACCCGGCGAATCGATCAGCGCGCCGCCGCCGTCGAGCGGGTAGAGGCGCGTGAACGTCGTCGTGTGGCGGCCGCTGTTGAGCGCGGCCGAGATTTCGCGAGTCGCGGCCTCGGCATCGGGCACGAGCAGGTTCACGAGCGTCGACTTGCCCATCCCGGACTGGCCGAGCAGGATGGTCGAATGGCCGGCCAGATGCGGCATCAGCTGCGCACGCGCATCGTCGGGCGCGCCCTTCACCGACAGCTCGAGCACGTCGTAGCCGAGCGCGCGGTAGGGCGCGAGGCGCTCGCGGGCGACCGGCAGCGCGGCCTCGACGTCGATCTTGTTCAGCACGACGAGCGGCTTCAGTTCGTTCGCTTCGGCCGCGATCAGTGCGCGACCGAGCAGGTCCTCGCTGAAATAGGGCTCGGTCGCGAGCACGATCAGCAGCTGGTCGAGGTTGGCCGCGAACAGCTTCGACTTGAACTGGTCGGAGCGGTACAGCAGGTTGCGCCGCTCGCCGATCTCGACGATCACGCCCTGGTCAGCCGACGCCTGCTCGTACACGACGCGGTCGCCGACCGCGATCTCGCTTTTCTTGCCGCGCGGGAAGCACTGCAGCATCGGGCCGCCGTCGTCGGGCGCGACGATGTAGTGGCGGCCGTGCGCCGCGATCACGCGGCCTTCGACACGCGGCGCGCCCGACGCGCGCGGGGCCGGCTTGCGGGAGGTCGGCCGGCTCATGCGTGCTGCATCAGGCGGTCGATCCGCTGCGACGCGGGCGGATGCGAGTAGTAGAAGGCCGTGTAGACGGGGTCCGGCGTGAGCGTCGACGCGTTGTCCTCATAAAGCTTCACGAGCGCGCTGACGAGATCGTGCGCGTCGGTCTGGCTGGCCGCGAACGCGTCGGCCTCGAATTCGTGCTTGCGCGACGTCAGGCTGCTGAACGGAGTTGCAAAGAACAGGAACACGGGGATCGCGAGGAAGAACAGCACGAGCGCGGCGCCCGCGTTGCTCGTGTCGAGCGACGGCGTGACGCCAAGGCCCGTATAGAACCATGTGCGCTGCGCGAGCCAGCCGAGGAGCGCGAGCAGCACGAGGCTCAGCACGAACGACACGAGCATCCGCTTCATCACGTGGCGGCGCTTGAAGTGGCCGAGCTCGTGGGCGAGCACGGCCTCGATTTCCTGGCCCGTCAGCCGCGCGAGCAGCGTGTCGAAGAAGACAATCCGCTTCGATGCGCCGAAGCCCGTGAAGTACGCGTTGCCGTGCGCGGAACGGCGGCTGCCGTCCATCACGAACAGGCCCTTCGCCGCGAAGCCGCACCGTTTCATCAGCAACTCGATGCGCGTGCGCAGCGCTTCGTCCTTCAGCGGTTCGAACTTGTTGAAGATCGGCGCGATGAAGGTCGGATAGATCAGCAGCACGAGCATCTGGAACGCGACCCAGACGATCCAGGTCCACAGCCACCACAGGCTGCCGGCCTGGTTCATCAGCCACAGCACGACGAACAGCAGCGGCAGGCCGAGCACGGCGCCGAGCAGCGTGTTCTTCAGCATGTCGGTGAAGAACAGGCGCTTGGTCATCCGGTTGAAGCCGAACCGCTGCTCGATCCCGAACTGGCGGTAATACTCGAACGGCACGTCGATTACGCTCGTGATCGCGAGCACGGCGGCGACGAGCGCGACCTGCTGCCCGTAGCCGCGGCCGAACCAGCCCGTCAGCAGCGTGTCGAGGGCGCCGACGCCACCCAGCAGCGTGAGGCCGACCAGCACGGCCGCGCTGACGACGATCTCGAACATCGCCAGCCGGGTGCGCTCGACCGTGTAGTCGGCCGCACGCTGATGGGCGGTCAATGGAATGGTGGCGCTGAACTGCGCGGGCACGCTGTTGCGATGTGCGGCGACGAAGCGGATCTGCCGCGACGCGAGCCACAGCTTGGTGACGACCATCGCGAGCACGGCGATCGCGAACAGCAGGGTGAACGAAAAGGGTGACATCGAAGGCGCCAAAGGGTTCTATGCGAGAATTATATGTTCTTGCGGACCGGGCCCGCTCACGCGATGCCGGCCGCCCGGGCGGCGCCATGCGCCGTCCGCCATTTTCCAGGATGACTCATGACCGATACCGCCGCTTCCGCCAGCCAGCCCGCGCTCGTGCGCAACGAGTTGAACCTCGTCTGGCTCGACATGGAGATGACCGGCCTCGACCCGGATAACGACCGCATCATCGAAATCGCGGTCGTCGTGACCAACTCGACGCTCGACATCGCGGTGGAAGGCCCCGTGTTCGCGATCCACCAGAGCGACGAAACGCTCGCGAAGATGGACGACTGGAACAAGTCGACGCACGGCCGTTCGGGGCTGATCGACCGCGTGCGCGCGTCGACCGTGACCGAGGCGGACGCCGCCGCGCAGTTGCAGGCGTTCCTCTCGCAGTACGTGTCGCCCGGCAAGTCGCCGATGTGCGGCAACTCGATCTGCCAGGATCGCCGCTTCATGGCGCGCTGGATGCCGGAATTCGAACGATTCTTCCACTACCGCAACCTGGACGTCAGCACGCTCAAGGAGCTGTGCCGCCGCTGGCAGCCGGCGATCTACAAGGGCTTCCAGAAGCGTGCGATGCACACGGCGCTCGCGGACATCCACGAGTCGATCGACGAACTGAAGTACTACCGCGAGCATTTCCTGATTCCGGCCGCGTCGGCGCCGGCAGGCGAGTCCGCGCCGGCCGCCTGAGCGGGCCGGCACGCGCTCAGCGTGGCGCGCGCTGCGCGCTCTTCGGCCGGAACGCCGCGACCACCGCGGCGTCGGTCTCGATGTACGGGCCGCCGATCAGGTCGATGCAGTAGGGCACCGCCGCGAAAATGCCGGGCACGGTCGACGCGCCGTCGGCGTCGCGCAACCCTTCGAGCGTTTCCCGGATCGACTTCGGCTGGCCGGGCAGGTTGATGATCAGCGCCGCGTGGTCGGCCGTCTCGCGAATCACCGCGACCTGCCGCGACAGGATCGCGGTCGGCACGAAATTCAGGCTGATCTGCCGCATCTGTTCGCCGAATCCAGGCATTTCCTTCGTCGCCACGGCCAGCGTGGCTTCCGGCGTCACGTCGCGCCGCGCCGGGCCGGTGCCGCCCGTCGTCAGCACCAGATCGCAGCCGGCGACGTCGACGAGTTCGGCCAGCGTGGCGGAGATCGTCGGCGCGTCGTCCTGGATCAGCCGGGTTTCGGCGCGCCATGGCGAGCGCAGCGCGCCGGCGAGCCATTCCTGGAGTGCCGGGATGCCCTTGTCCTCGTAGATACCCGTGCTGGCGCGGTCGCTGATCGACACGAGGCCGACCACGAGTTCGTCCGGGTGGTTACGCTTCGTCGTCATGGTCGTCTCCGGCGTCGTCCGGCGCTTCGTCTGCCTCCGCCTCGTCGGTGCCGCTCGCGGTCTTGATCCACTGGAACAGCTCGCGGAAATAGCGCGGCGGCTTGCCTTGCTGCGCTTCCTTGCGCGCGTTGCGGATCAGCGTGCGGCCTTCCTGGATGTCGGCTTCGGGGTGCTGGCGGAGGAACTCGGTCAGCGCGTCGTCGTTCGCGAGCAGCTGGTCGCGCGTGCGCTCGATCCAGTGCAGGCGGGCGGTCGCGGCCTTGTTCACGCCTCGCTGGGCGTCGAGCGCGGTGCGCAGCGCGGCCGTTTCGTCGTCGGTCAGCGAGCGCATCACGCGGCCGACGTACTGGAGCTGGCGGCGCTTGCCTTCGTGGTCGGTGATCCGGCGTGCCTCGCGCACGGCGTCCGCGAGGTCCTCGGGCATCGGCATGCGCTTGAGCGCGTCCTTCGGCAGGTCGACCAGGGCCTGGCCGAGCTCCTGCAGCGCGTGCATCTCGCGTTTCAACTGGGATTTGCTGGGGCGATCGTAGCCATTGCCGGCGTCGTCGTCGGCGTGCTCGATCGGCTGGATTCGGGTTTTGCGTGTCATGGGCGGCATTGTATCGCGGCGCGGACGCCCCAAGCTTGTCGGTATATGGCCCCGGACCTTGCTATGATCGCGGGATACGCAACATTTTGACCATGCGGGCGGATCGCCCGCCACCGGATATCACGACGATGGCAGCCAATCTCGACGTACAAGCGCGCTATTTCCCGCACACGCAGGACCAGCTCAAAGAAATTGCCTCGGACATCCTTCGCCATGCGAAGGCGCTCGGCGCGACGGACGCCGCGACCGAAATCTCCGAAGGAGACGGCCTGTCGGTGTCGGTACGCCGGGGCGAGGTCGAGACGATCGAACACAACCGCGACAAGATGGTCGGCGTGACGGTGTTCATCGGCAAGAAGCGCGGCAACGCGAGCACGTCGGATTTCTCGCCGGCCGCGATCAAGGATACCGTCGCCGCCGCGTACAACATCGCGCGCTTCACGGCCGAGGACGACGCGGCCGGCCTCGCCGAGGCCGAACTGCTCGAAACCGACCCGCGCGACCTCGACCTCTATCACCCGTGGGCGCTGACGGCCGACGAGGCCGTCGAGCTCGCCCGCCGCGCGGAGGACGCCGCGTTCGCGGTCAGCCCGCAGATCCGCAACTCGGAAGGCGCGAGCGTGTCGGCGCAGCATTCGCAGTTCGTGCTCGCGACGTCGCGCGGTTTCCTCGCCGGCTACCCGTACTCGCGCCACTACATCGCGTGCGCGCCGATCGCAGGCACCGGCCGCCACATGCAGCGCGACGACTGGTATTCGTCGAAGCGCAGCGCGGTCGATCTCGCGGCGCCGGAAGCCGTCGGGCGCTATGCGGCCGAGCGTGCGCTGGCGCGGATGGGCGCGCGCCGTCTCGACACCCGCAAGGTGCCCGTGCTGTTCGAGGCACCGCTCGCGGCCGGCTTGCTTGGCGCGTTCGTGCAGGCCGTCAGCGGCGGCGCGCTGTACCGCAAGACGTCGTTCCTCGTCGACAGCCTCGGCAAGCCGGTGTTCGCACCGCACGTGCAGGTCGTCGAGGATCCGCACGTGCCGCGCGCGATGGGCAGCGCGCCGTTCGACGAGGAAGGCGTGCGCACGCGTGCGCGCAGCGTCGTCAACGACGGTGTCGTCGAAGGCTACTTCCTGTCGACCTATTCGGCGCGCAAGCTCGGCACGCAGACCACCGGCAACGCGGGCGGCTCGCACAACCTCGCGCTGCGCAGCTCGAACACGCAGCCGGGCGACGATTTCGACGCGATGCTGAAGAAGCTCGGCACGGGCCTGCTGCTGACCGAGCTGATGGGACAGGGCGTGAACTACGTGACCGGCGACTATTCACGCGGCGCGGCCGGCTTCTGGGTTGAGAACGGCGTGATCCAGTATCCGGTCGAGGAAATCACCGTCGCGAGCACGCTGCAGGAGATGTTCCGGCATATCGTCGCGATCGGCGCGGATTCGATCGTGCGCGGTACGAAGGAAACGGGCTCGGTGCTGATCGAGCAGATGACGATCGCCGGGCAGTAAGCGGCGCGGCATTGGCCGCCAGGAAACGAAAAGCCCGACCGGTGTTCATGAGCCGGTCGGGCTTTTTTGTCGCGTGCCGAGTGCCGAGTGTCAGCCGCGCTTGCGCTCGTACACGACGAACGCATAGCCGAACGTGTTGGGCGTGGCGGCCTGGTGCGGGTCGCGCGAGACTTCGCGCCAGTGCGCGGGATCGGGCGCCGGGAACGACGCATCGCCGTCGAAGTCGGCATCGATCTCGGTGACGACCAGCTTGTCGGCGAGCGCGAGGCCTTCCGCATAGAGTTGTGCGCCGCCGATCAGGAATGCTTCGGCCGCGCCGTCGCGCGCGGCGAGCGCGAGCGCGTCGGCGAGCGACGTGACCGTGTCGCAGCCGTCGAAGCGGCGCGCTGCGTCGCGCGTGACGACGATATTGCGGCGGCCCGGCAACGGCCGGCCGATCGACTCGTGGGTCTTGCGGCCCATCACGATCGGCGCGCCCATCGTCGTGCGCTTGAAGAACGCGAGGTCCTCGGGAAGTTTCCAGGGCAACTGGTTGTCGCGGCCGATGATGCCGTTGCGGGCGCGCGCGACGATCAGGGTCAACGTCGTCATGAAGATCGGGGGAAGAGGAGAACCGGAATGGCGCCGATTCTACCGGAATGGCGGCGCGAGACCGCGCCGGGGCGGATGCGCGGGCGTAGGTGCGGCGTTTGCTCCGTGATGTCCTGAATAAAAAGAGTGCCCGCCGGGGGACGGACACAAAAAACGGTTCGCGTCGCGAAGTCGACGCTACAGGAAAGGACCTGCGCCGTTCATTTTATTCTGCAATCCTCATCGATCAAGCGGCATGATGGAGTCGTGTGCGGATTATTGATGCATGCGGTTCCCTGCGTGTCCTTCCATAGCATGCTGCGCGTTGCCGGGGAGCGCCACAGGAATCGGTATCGGCAGCCGGGCCGGCGGGACGAGCTCGTCCCACAGCGTCACCGACGACTTGTCTGACGAACGCGCTCGCGGCGCGGCGACGGGCATGATGCGGAAGCGGTGGTCCTGTTGCATGCGCGGCGCGTTATCGGCAAGCGGCATCGCGCGTTCGGGCCTCGTGCTTTCTTCCGAGCGTGCCGGCATGAAATGGCAGGCGAGTGCGAATGCAATCGTCATCTGCACACAAGACTGCAAAAAAACTGTTCGCATGGCCGCCTTCTCCCGATCCGTTACGCGTTCAGCGAAATGCATGCCATCGGGCGAAGCGCATTGCCGCGTCTGCGATTTGCGGGGAAGCGTCGTGACTTGCGATCGAAAACGCCGGGAAATGTTTCAGGCGTGAAACGAGGGGGCTCGGGAATACTGCGGATTCAATCGATACGCGTCAAGGATGAAAATTTGCGCGTGTGTCGATGCAGGTACGCGTCGCTGCGCGTTTCTATGTGCAGACGATTGATCAACGTCGACCACTGAGCGATTCGACCGTTCGCTCATCCGCGCTGCAATCGGTTTGTCGTATTCGGCGCCTATAACTAAGCTGTCTTGATCAAAAAAATAACTGGACGCGAGATGAGCGCCATCATGCGAGGCCTGTCGTCGCCGCGCATCGGCATGGCGAATCGAGCCGCTTCGGCTGACCCGGTTCGATCCTTTTGCACGCGACTTGGCGTGTACGGCAATCGTTAGACGGTTGATGAACGGGGTGAGCATATGGGAGCCGAGCAGCGGCATGTGATCTACTTCTCGCGCGAGCCGAACGACGCGTTGCGCGGGCATTTCGACGAATGCGGGTGGCGCGTCGATCTTGCGGAAAGCGCACGCGACGTGCGGCGTGTCGTGCAGCACGGCGTGGCAACGGCCGGCCTGCTCGATTTCTCGCCGGGTTTTCGGCCCGCGGATCTGCGCGAACTCGAAGCGTGTCTGAGCATCCAGCACATCGGCTGGATCGCGGCGACCCGGCGCGGCCAATTGCAGGACGCCACGCTGCGGCATCTCATTCGTGACTATTGCTTTGACTACGTCACGATGCCGTACGAGGCGGCGCGCATCGTCGAGACCATCGGCCACGCGCACGGCATGATCGCGCTGACCGAGCCGGTAGCCGCACCCGTCGGTGCCGGACGCGCCGAAGGCGAGATGGTCGGCACCTGCGACGCGATACTCGGGCTGTTCAGGACGATCCGGCGCGTGGCGACGACCGATGCGCCGGTGTTCATCTCCGGCGAATCGGGTACCGGCAAGGAACTGACGGCCGTGGCGATCCACGAGCGCTCGGCGCGCGCGCAAGCGCCGTTCGTCGCGATCAATTGCGGTGCGATTCCGTCGACGCTGCTCCAGGCCGAACTGTTCGGCTATGAGCGCGGCGCGTTTACGGGCGCGAACCAGCGCAAGATCGGCAGGGTCGAGGCCGCGAACGGCGGTACGCTGTTTCTCGACGAGATCGGCGACCTGCCGCTCGAGAGCCAGGCGAGCCTGCTGCGGTTCCTGCAGGAAGGCAAGATCGAACGGCTCGGCGCGCATGTATCGGTGCCGGTCGACGTGCGCGTGATCTGCGCGACGCATGTGGACATGGAAACGGCGCTGCGCGAAGGGCGGTTCCGCGAAGACCTGTTTCATCGGCTGTGCGTGTTGAAGATCGAGGAGCCGCCGCTGCGCGCGCGCGGCAAGGATATCGAACTGCTGGCGCGCCACATGCTCGAGCGTTTCAAGGGGGATGCGCATCGCCGCCTGCGCGGCTTTTCGCCGGACGCGATCGCCGCGCTGTACGGCTATTCGTGGCCGGGCAACGTGCGCGAGCTGATCAATCGCGTGCGCCGCGCGATCGTGATGTCGGAGGGCCGGATGATTACCGCGGCCGATCTCGAACTCAACGAATTCGCGGTACTGGCGCCCGTCTCGCTCACCGAGGCGCGCGAAGCGGCCGAACGGCAGGTGATCGAGCAGGCGCTGCTGCGTCACCGCGGCCGGTTTGCCGACGCGGCGCGCGAACTGGGCGTGTCGCGCGTCACGCTGTACCGGCTGATGTGCGCGCATGGCATGCGCGATCGCGGCGACCCGCTGGGCGGGTTTTCGGCGCCGTTGCCGGAGGTTCAGCATCACGCTTGCTAGAATTGGCGGGTAACGGTCGCCCTCGCGGCCGAAGGAACCCGCATGAAACAGTACCTCGACCTCGTTCGCACCATCCTCGACACCGGCACCTGGCAGGAGAACCGCACGGGCATCCGCACCATCAGCATGCCCGGTGCGATGCTGCGGTTCGACCTGCAGCAAGGTTTCCCGGCGGTCACGACCAAGAAGCTCGCGTTCAAGTCCGCGATCGGCGAACTGGTCGGTTTCCTGCGCGCATCGCGCAGCGCGGCCGATTTCCGCGCGCTCGGCTGCAAGGTGTGGGACGCGAACGCGAACGACAACGCACAGTGGCTCGCGAACCCGTACCGCCAGGGCGTCGACGATCTGGGTGACGTGTACGGCGTGCAATGGCGCCAGTGGCCCGGCTACAAGGTGCTCGACGCAGGCGCCGAGGCGCAGATCGCCGACGCGACGCGCCGCGGTTTCCGGATCGTCACGCGTTTCGACGAGGACGGGGTGCCGAAGGTGCTGCTGTACAAGGCAATCGACCAGCTGCGCCAGTGTCTCGACACGATCATGGAGAACCCGGCCGACCGCCGCATCCTGTTTCACGCATGGAATCCGGCCGTACTCGACCAGATCGCGCTGCCCGCCTGCCATCTGCTGTACCAGTTCCTGCCGAACGTCACGAAGCGCGAGATTTCGCTGTGCCTGTACATCCGCAGCAACGATGTCGGGCTCGGCACGCCGTTCAATCTGACGGAAGGGGCCGCGCTGCTGTCGCTCGTCGGCCGGCTGACGGGCTACACGCCGCGCTGGTTCACGTACTTCATCGGTGACGCGCACATCTACGAGAACCAGCTCGACATGCTGCAGCAGCAGCTCACGCGCGAGCCGTACGACAGCCCGCGGCTCGAAATTGCCGAGCGCGTGCCGGACTACGCGAAGACCGGTGTTTATGCGCCCGAATGGCTCGAGCAGATCGAGCCGTCGGATTTCTCGCTCGTCGGCTACCGTCACCATGAGCCGCTGACCGCGCCGATGGCGGTCTGAGCCCGGCGTGCGACGGCGGCGGGTGACGCGACCCGCGCCAGGCAGCATGAAGAAGGCCCGACCGGTACTCGCCGGGTCGGGCCTTGCCGTTTCAGCGGTCGGGTTACTGGTGGCGCCGCTCGTCGTGGCCGCCGGGCGGCGGATTGCCCGGGTGCGGCGCCTCGACGTGCGGCGCCGGTTGCGGCCGCGGTTCCATGCGCGGCGCGGGCATGGACGGCCGCGGTTCCATGTGCGGCGCGGGCATCGACGGCCGCGGCTCCATGCGCGGCGCGGGCATCGACGGCCGCGGCTCCATGCGCGGGGCCTGCGGCTGCGGTCGCGGCATGTCATGCACGGCGGGCGCGGGCGGACGGTACTCGTTCACGTGCGCCGGCGCGACTTCGTGGCGCGGTGCCGGTTGCGCGAATTCGGGGCGCGGTTGCGGTGCCGGAGCGGTCCGCTCGGGCCGCGGCTGCGCATGCTGGGCCGGTGCCGCGAAATCGGGGCGCGGACGCTGCTGCGGAATCTGCGCGGTCATGTCGAGTCGCGGTTGCGGCAACGCGCGCGGCGTTTCCTGCCGACGGCCGGGCTGCGTACCGGGCGTGGCTTCCGGATGCGGGACCGGCGCCGCGCTGCGCACGGGCGGCAGCGCGTTCTGTCCGGCTGCGTGGAGTGCCGTCGGCGGCGTCGGGCGCTGACGCTCCATCGGCGTGTGCGGCAGCATCCACGCGGGCGCGGGTGCCGCGGCCGCATGCGTGTTGTCGCGCCCGGCCGCCCCGTTGGCGGCCGCCGGCGGATGCGGGACGCCATTTCCGGGACTCAACGCCTGATGCGGAGCCGGATTGCCCGGCACCTGCGGCATCGCACCGTTGGCGAAGCGCGGCGCATTGGGGGCTTCGCCGTTCGTCGGTCGTGCGCCGTCCGCTACGACCGGCATCGGCACACCAGGCCGCGCGGCCTGGGCCGGTGCCGGCTGGCTGTCGCGTGGCGCGTGCGCCGGTTGCACGACGGGACCGTGCGGATTCACGAGCTGCACGTTGCGCATCGCCCACGCACCGGCTTTCGGGTTGCCCGGAACGCGGACCGGGCGCGCCTGGTAGTCGGCCGGCACGCTCGTCCTCGCGACCGGTGCGCCTGCGCCCGGCACGTGCTGGCCCTGCCGCGCGAGATGCGCGGCCGCCTGGTCACGATAGGCGGCCGGCACGGCCGGATTGCGCGTCGCGACGAACGTGTGCTGTCCGAGCGCCGCCGGCGGACGGTAGCTGGCCGTGCGCAGTCCGCCGGTCAAGCTCTGGCGTACCGGCGCAATGCCGGGCGTGCCCGGCATCACGTGCGCGTTGCGCCACTGCTGCGGATCGACGCGTTGCGCGAAGTGCGCGACCGGCTGGCCGTGCACGAACGCGGACGCCGGCACGGCCGTGATCGCATGCGGCGCGCGGAAATTCACGTACGTCTTGTTGATGTTCGTGATGTTGGTGATGTTCGTCACGTTCACGGTCTTGTTGACCGTCACGTTGTTGACCACGATGTTCCGGTTCACGCGATCGTAGTAATGCGGGCTCCAGCCGCCCCAGCCGGGATGCCAGGGTTCGCCCGGACCGAGTGCGAACCATGCGCAGCCGGCCGCCGCGACGCCGCCGACCGTCAGCGCGACGCTCCAGTCGGGACCGCCGCCGCCGCCCACGAAGGCGACGAGCGCCGGCGCGTAGACGGGCGGCTGGCTGACGACCATCGGGCCGGGCACCCACGCCCAGCTGTCGTCGACATAGGCCCAGCGGCCGTAGTGATACGGCGCGAAGCCCCACGGCGCATCGTCGACCCAGGTCCAGCCCCACGGCGCCTGCCAGATCCAGTGACCGTCGTGATACGGCGCCCAGTCGGCGGGCGTGTCGTTCGGCACCCAGACCTCGCCGTAATTCGGGGTTTCGCGCCACGTGCCGTTCGCGTCGAGATCCTGATAGCCGGGCACGTCGCGCGATACGTAGCGGGCCGACACCGAGCGCTGCTCGGCCGCATCGCGGCCGGCGGCCCACTGGTCGAGCGCATCGGGAGCCGGCGCGGCCGATTGCTGCGCGACCTGCAGGTCGGTGCCGGTGAACACGACCTGCTGTCCGGGCGACAGCGGATACTGCCCGTTGCTGCCGTAGACGGTCGCGCTGCCGCTGCGCACGGTGACCGTCGTGCTCGCGCCGTTCGGCGCGACGTCGACGCGATAGTCGCCCGGGCCCGAGATGCCGAGCGCGAGATTGGGCGTGTCGATTTCGTACGACCCGCCGGACGGCAGATCGCGCACGTGCGTCGATACGGTGCCGAGCCCGACCTTCAGCTGCGTCGTGGTGTCGTCGAGGTTCAGCACCGACAGGCTCGTCGATTCGCCGAGTCGCACCGCGGTCGAGCCGATGTGCAGTTCCGAGCGCGCGCCGGCATCGTTCCACAACTGGTCGCCGGTCGTCAGCGGCCGGTTCACGGCGGCGTACGACCACGTATCGGTGCCGGCGGGCTCCGTCGTCACGGCACCCGACTTGTAGTTGAGCCGCGCGACGCGGCTCGGCGGATCGCCGCCCGGTTGCCGGGCGGCGGCCGCATACGCGGCGGCCTCGGTCGTTTGCGCGAATGCGGTGGGCACGGTCGCCAGCGCGGCGAACGCGAGCAGCGAGCAGCGGGCGGTTCGCTTGAGCGTGAACAGGGAAGCCATGATGAGCGTCTTCGTCGTTATCGCGGCGCGTCGATTCGTGCCGTTGAATTCACGATATCCGCTCGGCCTGTTTCAGTGCTCGGTGTTTTGTAAGTCGGATGGCACGCGATGTAACAAAACCTGTCCATCGCGCGCCGTTGTCGTCCCGTCGCAATGTACGCGTCAAGCGGACGTAAGCCAGTCGTCGAAAACCTGCTGTCCGGGCACGGTGACGCGCAGCACGCGCGGCCGTGCGGTGCGCTCGATCCAGCCGTGGGCGCAGAAGCTGTCGAGCAGTGCCGCGCCGAGCGCGCCGCCGAGATGGGGGCGGCGCTCGCTCCAGTCGAGGCAGCCGCATGCGAAGCGGCGGCGGCGCATGCGCTGCTGCGCGACGTCGATGCCCCAGTGCGCGAGCGCCCGGGTGCCGAGCTCGGTGGCTTCGATCGCGTCGCCGTCCGCCTGCAGCCAGCCGCGTGCGGTGAGCCCGTCGAAGATGCGGACCGCGAGTTCGCCGGCCATGTGGTCGTAGCAGGTGCGTGCGTAGCGCAGTTCGGCCGGCACCGCGCGCGACGGCGGCGGCACCGGACGGTTCGGCGCGGCCGCGCGGGCCACGTTCGCGAGCGCCTCGAGCGACGCCGCGATGTCGGCCGACGCGAGCCGGTAGTAGCGGTGCCGGCCGCGCACGTCGAGCGCGAGCAGGCCGCCTTCGGTCAGGCGCGCGAGGTGCGCGCTCGCCGCGGACGGCGACAGCCCCGCGATCATCGTCAGTTCGCCGGCCGGCCGCGCGCTGCCGTCCATCAGCACCCACAGCATCGCGGCGCGCCCCGGATCGGCGATCAGGGCTCCGATTCGGCTCAGGCCCGGAAAGTGGTGGTCGTCTTGATCGGTCATCGTCGTGTCTCGTCAGGCGGAATGACTGCAGTGTAGGTGCTGCGCACATTCGATGTTTCGTGTTCGGGTGAAATGTCGGATGCGGCGGGGCGGTGCGCGACCCGCGGTCGCCGGCCGCGCACGCGTAGAATGGCCGGACGCGGCGGCAGTGGGCCGCCGGATGCGACACGATGCAACGATGAAGACGATTTTCTGCCTGTTGGCCGCCGCGTTCCTTTGCGCGGCCTGTGCGCAGGGCGGTGCAGGCGCCGCCGGCGAGCGGGGCGGCAGCCTCGAGATGTACGGGACGATCGATCAGGGCATCACGGTGCGCCGCTGACGGACGTCGATCGCCAGTGCCGATGCCGGTTCGGCGCACGGCCGCGGCCGGCCGTGCGGCGGGCGCTGCGACGTGTTGCCGCAGTGCAACGTATAATGCGCCGATTGCCGTACCCCCGCCGCCTGGAGCTACCACGATGTCCCAACCATCCCCCGTACCGGCCGCCCTCGACCGCACCGAAACCGTATTCCGCTTCCTCGCCGAGCCGTCGTCCGTGAACTTCGGCGGCAAGGTGCATGGCGGCGCGCTGATGAAGTGGATCGACGAGGTCGCGTATGCGTGCGCGGCGGTCTGGTCGAGCCGCTATTGCGTGACGGTCAGCGTCGGCAACATCCGCTTCCAGCGTCCGATCCTCGTCGGCAACCTGGTCGAGCTGAAGGCGCGCGTCGTCGCGACGGGCCGCACCAGCATGCACATCCATGTGTCCGTGCACGCCGGCGATCCGAAGGGCGGCGTGCTGCGCCAGACGACCGACTGCCTCGTCGTGTTCGTCGCCGTCGACGAGAACGGCAACCCGGTGCCGGTGCCGCCGTTCGTGCCCGAGACCGACGAGCAGAAGGTGCTCGCGAAGTATGCGGCCGACGTGCGCGCCGCGCTCGACAAGATCGTCGAGATGAAGCCCGAGGAAGTGGCGAAGGGCACCGTCTGACGACAACGGGCGCAGCGTTCGCGCCGCGCCCGTCGCATCATCGCGTCGCCCCCGCGATTACCGCGATCCGATCATTTCCTCGGGGCGCACCCACGCGTCGAATTCCGCCTCGGTCAGGTAGCCGAGCGCAAGCGCGGCGGCCTTCAGCGTCGTGCCTTCCTTGTGCGCCTTCTTCGCGATCTGCGCGGCCTTGTCGTAGCCGATATGCGGGTTGAGCGCCGTCACGAGCATCAGCGATTCGTTCAGCAGCAGATCGATGCGCGCGCGGTTCGGCTCGATGCCCGCCGCGCAGTGGTCGTTGAAGCTCTGCGCGCCGTCGGCGAGCAGCCGCACCGACTGCAGCACGTTGTGCGCGATCATCGGGCGGAACACGTTCAGCTCGAAGTTGCCGCTCGCGCCGCCGACGTTTACCGCGACGTCGTTGCCGAACACCTGGCAGCACAGCATCGTCACGGCTTCCGACTGCGTCGGGTTCACCTTGCCCGGCATGATCGAGCTGCCCGGCTCGTTTTCCGGAATCGACAGTTCGCCGAGCCCGCAGCGCGGCCCGCTCGCGAGCCAGCGGACGTCGTTGGCGATCTTCATCAGGCCGGCCGCGACCGTCTTCAGCGCGCCGTGCGCGAACACCAGCGCGTCGGCGGCCGCCATCACCTCGAACTTGCTCGGCGCGGTCACGAACGGCAGCGTCGTCAGCCGGCCGATCTCGTCGGCGACGCGCACCGCGAACTCCGGATGCGCGTTCAGCCCGGTGCCGACGGCAGTGCCGCCGAGCGCGAGTTCGTACAGGTGCGGCAGCGCCGATTCGACGTGCCGAATGCCCTGGTCGAGCTGCGCGACGTAACCGGAAAATTCCTGCCCGAGCGTGAGCGGCGTCGCGTCCTGCAGGTGCGTGCGGCCGATCTTCACGATATCGGCGAAGGCCTTCGACTTCGCGTCGAGCGTCGCGCGCAGCGTGCGCAGCGCGGGCAGCAGATGGTTGACGATCGCGTACGCGGCCGCGACGTGCATCGCGGTCGGGAACACGTCGTTCGACGACTGGCCGCGGTTCACGTCGTCGTTCGGGTGGACCTTGCGTGCTTCGCCGCGCTCGCCGCCGAGCAGTTCGCTCGCCCGGTTCGCGATCACCTCGTTGAGGTTCATGTTGGTCTGCGTGCCGGAGCCCGTCTGCCACACGGCGAGCGGGAATTCGCGCGGATGCTTGCCCGCGATGATCTCGTCGGCCGCGTCGATGATCGCGCGCGCCTTGTCGTCGGCCAGCACGCCGAGCGACTGGTTCACGGCGGCCGCGGCGCGCTTGACGATCGCGAGCGCGTGGATCAGCTCGGGCGACTGCTTCTCGGTCGAGATCCGGAAATTCTGCAGCGAGCGTTCCGTCTGCGCGCCCCAGAGCCGGTTGGCCGGCACGGCGATCTCGCCGAACGTGTCGCGTTCCATCCGAACTGCTTCGTTCATGATGCACTCCTCTTGGGAAGGGGAAAGGCCGCGCGTCGCGCGGCGTCTGGCGTATCGTGAGGCAGTCGCGCCGCTGGCGCGACGCGTTGGGTCTTCAACCGACAAGCATAGCGCCGGCCGCGATTTTGCGTCGTGTCGTCGCGCTTAGCGCGTCGATGCGACGAGCGATGCGCTCTTCAAATGGAAGCGCCAGGCCATCAGCGCGGCGACGCTCGCGAGGCCGGCCGCGAGCCCCCACCACAGGCCGCGTGCGCCAAGGCCTGCATGGAACGCCAGCCAGTAACCGGTCGGGAAGCCGATGCCCCAGTAGCCGAGGGTCGCCGCGAGCATCGGGATGCGCGTATCGCGCAGTCCGCGCAGCGCGCCCGAGCCGACGGTCTGCATGCCGTCGACGATCTGGAACACCGCGGCAATGCCGAGGAGCGACGCGGCCAGCGACACGGTCGCCGCGTTGGCCGGATCGTCGAGCTGGAGGTACAGGCCGACGATCGCATGCGGCACGACGATCAGCACGAGCCCCGACAGCGACATGAACGCGACGCCGAGGCCGAGCGCGACGAAGCCCGCATGCCGCGCGGCGACCGGCTGGCCGGCGCCGACCCAGTAGCCGACCCGCACGTTGGCGGCCTGGCCGATCGCGAGCGGCACCATGAACGCCACCGACGCGACGTTCAGCGCGATCTGGTGCGCGGCAAGCGACGTCGCGCCGAGCACGCCGATGGTCAGGCCCGTGGCGAGAAACAGCGTCGATTCGACCCCGTACGTGATCGCCACCGGCCAGCCGATGCCGATCAGCTCGCCCATCATCGGCAGTTTCGGGCGGGCGGCGGTCACGAAATGGCGGAACCGCTGGCGGCCGTGCAGCAGCCAGATCAGCGCGAGCGCGGTGAGCCAGATGGTGATGGTCGTCGCGACCGCCGAGCCGAGGAAGCCGAGCCGCGGCAAGCCGAAGGCGCCGTGGATCAGCCCGTAGTTCAGCACGCCGTTCACGCCGACGCCGCCGATCGACACCCACAGCAGCCGCCGTGCGGCGCCGATCGCGGGCAGGAAGGCGCGCATCAGCCCGACGCCGATCAGGCTGCCGAGCGCCGCGAACCGCAGGATGCCGGTGTACTCGCCGACGTGACGCGCGAGCGTGGGCGGCTCGTGGAACATCAGCAGGATCGGCTCGGACAGCGACAGCGCGACGATCGCCGGAATCGCGAGCAGCACGGACAGCACGAAGCCGGTCCAGTAGATGTGCGGCACGCGGTGTTCCGCCTGCGCGCCGCGCGCATGCGCGACGCTCACGCTGACCGACGACAGCACACCCTGCAGCACGGTCACGATGACGAAGAAGAAGTTCGCGCCGAGGCCGCCCGCCGCGAGCGAATCGGGGCCGAGCGAGCCGAGCAGCACCGTGTCGGTGACGCTCATCGCCATTTGCGAGAGTTGTGCGATCGCGAGCGGCGCGGCGAGGCGCGCGGTATCGGCGGCGTGACTGGACAGCGACGGCGGCGCGGCGGCCGTCCGCGTAAGACCGGAATGCGACATGGAATGGGCGCTCGCGCGGGTGCGGGCCCGCGCTGTCTGTATTTATTTTGAGAGACGGCTAGCTTACGGCTTTATTCGAACGGTGTCGAACGCGCGCGCCGATGGCCATGTCACGGTGAGGGGGAACCGCTATGCGTCGTGAACCGCGATCCGCGTATCGCCGAACAGCACGACCTGGCCCGCGCGGATCTTGCAGGTCTTGCGCAGTTCGACCACGCCGTCGACTTTCACCGCGCCGGACGCGACGAACATCTTCGCGGTGCCGCCGCTGTCGGCGAGGCCGGTGATCTTGAGAAGGTTGTGCAGCTCGACGTATTCGCCGGTCAGCGTGAAATCCAGGTTGGGCATGACGAAGGAGGCGCGCGACGCGCGGGAGGAATCGCCCCGCATCATACGGCACCGCGGGCCCGCGCGCGAGTGCGGCCGCGCGCGCATGTTTGCGCACCGTAGCTGTTAAGGACTGTGAGCGATTCGTCAGCAAATGAAACGGTGGGTAACAGTCTGAGAGATTCGAGAACCGGCCGTGCCGCCCGCGGGTCTTTCATCGTACCTGCTGCGTGTCGCGGCAGGGGACGCGACGGAGCGTATCGATGCGCTCCGCGCCCACAACTTCTTGAGGAGGATTGTCATGTCCAAGATTCGTACGATGCTGATTGGTGCCGCGCTGACGGCGTTCGCCACTTCGGCCGCATTCGCGCAGACCGGCGTCGCGGCGCAGGGCACCGCAGGCGCCGGCGTGCAGACGCAGGCGCCGGCAGCGGGGGCAGGCGCAGACGCGGGTATGCAGGGTGGTGCCGGCGCGAATGCGTCGGGCAACGCGGTCGGCGGCGCAACCGATGCGGTTGGCGCGGCAGCCGACGGCGCGAAGGATACGGCGGCGTCGTCGGTCCACTCGACCAAGAAGCACGCGAAGCATGCGGCGAAGTCGGCCAAGCATCACGCCGGCTCGGCGAAGTCGAAGGTGGGCGACGAAGCGGTCGAAGGCAGTGCGTCGGCCGGCGTGCAGGGCGGTGCATCGGCCTCGGGCGCCGCGCAGTAAGCGGCACCCCGACGTCGCACGACGCTCGCCCCGGACGGCGCGTCGTGACGGCGATCGACCGGCGGCCCGGTTCGCTTCGCGCGAACCGGGCCGTTCTTCATGCGTGGACGCGGGCCGTCACGGCCGGCGCTGCTCCGGCCCCGGTCCGTGTGCCGGTCGTGCCGCGGACGGGGTAAATACGCTGCGCAGCCACGCGGCGAGCCGCGTGAATACGTCGTATGGCTCGTCGACGAAGATCTCGGGCTTCAGCAGCCGCAGATATTCCATGATCTGCTGCGCTTCCTGTTTCTGGAACGAGCCGTGCGCGAGCCCGAGCCGCAGCAGGCCGCGCAGTTCGCCGAGCTTGTCGCGCGCGGCGCTGCCGACGCTCATCTCGCACGCGAGCTTCGCCTCGTAGATGCGCTGGCGCAGCGATTCCGCGAGCCGCCACGCGGGCGTCTGCATCGATTCCTCGAGCGCCTGGATGTCGTGGACCGCGCTCTTGATCTGCGCCGCGAGCGGATCGACCAGCGACGCATCGCCCTGCGCTTCGGCGACGATCGCCTTGGCCCAGTCGCGGCACGCCTTCGCTAGCTCGTCGGGCGTCCATTCGGAGCGCGACGCGAAGCCGAAGCCGAATTCGCCGGCCTGCCGCATCAGGATCGCGACGACGTCCGGGAATTCCTTGTCGAGCGTGCGCTTCGCCCACGCGTACTGGCCGCCCTCGAGCATCCGCTGCACGGCGTGCTCGGTCAGCGGCACCATGTTGTCGAGCAGCTTGGCGCGCAGGAAATCCTCGAACGACGGCGTCGCGAACTGCGGGTCGAGTTTCAGCGACACGCGCACGAACGCGTCGTAGTCCTTGCGCAGGGACGCAAGCGTGTCGTCCTTGAGGGAAAGGGTGATCTGGCCCATGAATCGTCTCGATGGCGGCCCGCGCGGGCCGGCGGCCGACATCGCGCACCGGTGCGGGCGCGGCGTCGACGGACCGGTTCGCGCCGAGGCCGATGGCGGGTCTTCACTTCCTATATCGGCGCGCCGGGCGGAAACTTGAGCGCGGCCGGCGAGGTCCGCTCAGGCCGGCAGCCAGTGCGGCATCACGACCCCTTGCCAGAAGAAGAACACCGCGAGCCCGACCGCGATCGTCACGAGCGGCCGGCGTGTCGTCGCCGACACGAGCACGGCGGCGAGCGCGCCGACCAGCTGCGGATTGCGCCAGGTCAGCTCGGCCGTGCCGCCGTGCGGCGAGACGGTCATCGGCACGATGATCGCAGTCAGCACGGTGACGGGCACGAAGCCGAGCGCGGTTCGCACGAGCGGCGGGAAGGTCAGCCGCTCGCCGAACAGGAACAGCGTCGTCCGGATCGCATAGGTGATCACGGCCATCCCGAGGATCAGCAGCGCGTAGCTCACGATGCGGCCTCCGTGCGTGAAGCGGTGCGCGAACGCTCGTGCAGCAGCGTGAGCGCGACGCCGACCACGACGCCGGCGGCGACCGCGCCCAGCAGCCCGAGCTTGTACGGCCAGCCCTGCCAGAAGTACGCGAGCGTGCCGGCCGTCGCGGCGGCCGCCAGATAGCGCAGCGTGCCGAGCTGCGGGACGACGATCGCGATGAAGGTGGCCGCCATCGCGAAATCGAGGCCGAGCGACTGGAGGCCCGGGAAGGCCGCGCCGAAGCCGATGCCCGCGAGCGTCCAGACCTGCCAGTTCAGGTACATCGCGAGGCCCGAGCCGAAGAAGTAGTGCGGGCCGATCGCGCCGGGCGGGAAGTGGCGGTAGTGCGCGTAGGCGACCGCGAACACCTCGTCGGTCATCAGCGCGCCGAGCGTCGCGCGCCAGCGCAGCGGCAGGTGCGCGACGTACGGCGCGAGCGTCGCGCTGTACAGCAGGTGACGCAGGTTCACGATCAGCGTCGTCGCGAGCACGACGACGAAGCTCGCGCTGCCCGCGATCAGGCCGAGCGCGATGAATTGCGCGGAGCCCGCGAACACCGCGAGCGACATCAGCGCGCCGTGCCATGCGGCGAGCGGGCCGCCGCCGACGAGCGTGCCGAAGATCACGCCGAACGGTGCCGCGCCGATCATCATCGGGATCGTGTCGCGTGCGCCGTCGAGCCACTCGTTGAGCGGGCGGCGAGGCGGGGGCGTAGGTGTGGGTGTGGGGTTCAAGGGGCGCGTCTCCATGAAATGGAGGATAGCGGGGTGATGCAGCGGCGGCTTGTATGTTCTTGCGCCCGCGCGGGTGCCGATGGCGCTGCGTGCGTGCGGGTTGCCGTCCGTCGTCGAATGCAGGGAAGGGCGTCAGCGCGCCTGCCAGCGTCCGGGCGGCACGCCGAACATTCGTTTGAAATGCCGCGTGAAGTGACTCTGGTCGACGAAGCCGCTGGCCGCGGCGACATCGGCGATCGGCACGCCCGCGCGCAACGGCGCAAGCGCGCGCTGCAGCCGCAGCTGGTTGCGCCACGCATGTGGCGGCATCCCGGTCGTGCGCGTGAACAGGCGCGCCGCGTGAAACGGCGACAGGCCGGCGGCCTGCGCGACGTCGTCGAGCGTGACCGTGCCCGTGAGATCGGCGGCCAGCCGTTCGCGCATCGCGTCGACGCGCGGTTCGTCTGCCGCGAGCGCCGCCGGTTGCAGCCGCGCGTCGGCATGGCGCGCGATCAGTGTCGACAGCGCATCGAGCATCGCCGTTTCGGCGGCGAGCGGATCGTAGACGCGCGGTGCCGCGGCGGCCGGATCATTGGCGGCCGGCTGCTCGTGGGGGTGGAACGGCGGCATGCGTTCGCTGCCGGCCTCCATCATCCGGTGGGCCAGCGCGAGCCGTGCCGCGAGATCGGTGTCGCGGATCACGTCGGACGGGAACCATGGCGCATCCTGCGGCCGCCCCGCGATCGCGCTCGCGAGCGCGCGAATGTAGTCGACCGGCACGTAGCTCACGCGATAGCACCAGCCTTCGTCGGTCGCGCGCGAGCCGGTGTGCACTTCGCCGGGATTGATCACGGGCACGGTGCCCGTTTCGGCGACATGGCCGCTGCCGCGACAGGTGTAGCGCTCCGCCCCCTCGAGGATCACGGGGATCGTGTACGCGTCGTGCCAGTGCGGCGCGAACGTATGGTCGCGATAGGTGGCGGTGAGCAGATCCGCGTCCGGTAGCAGCGGCGTGCGCCAGTAACGTGCGGAGTCCGGAAGAAGGCGGGGGGCGGACATGGTCGGGCGCGAGGGCGGTCGAATCGACAGTGTAGCGCTCGCGCGCCCGGCCGGCGCGGGCTTACTTGACCGGAATCGTCGTGCCGGCCGGCATCGGCACGGCGGTCACGGCGTTCTTCGGGCTGCCGCTGACGATGCGGTCGCTGTAGGTCAGGTAGACGAGCGTGTTGCGCTTCTTGTCCACCACGCGCACGACGTGCAGCGTCTTGAAGATGAACGACATTCGTTCGCTGAACACGTCGGTCTGCTGCTTGAGCGGCTCCTTGAAGCTGAGCGGGCCGACTTGCCGGCACGCGATCGACGCTTCGCTCGGATCCTCGGCGACGCCGAGCGTGCCCTTGATCCCGCCGGTGCGCGCCCGCGACACGTAGCAGGTGACGCCCGTCACGAGCGGATCGTCGTACGCTTCGACGACCACGCGGTCGGAGCCCGTCACGCGGAAATGGGTGTTGACGCTGCCGACTTCCTCCGCGTGCGCGAGCGGCGCGGTGGCAAAGGCGGAGAGCAGAAGGGCGAGCGACGCGGCGGAAAGGAGGCGGTGCTTCATCGACGGAACCGGATGCGAATGCGGGACAGAAACTCTAGCATGCGCGGCGGTGACCGGCGGGCGCCGGAAAAACAAAAGGCCCGTCGAATGACGGGCCTTTCGCTGTCTGGCTCCCCGACCTGGGCTCGAACCAGGGACCTACGGATTAACAGTCCGGCGCTCTACCGACTGAGCTATCGGGGAATAAATCGGTACATCTGCTTGCGTGTTCGGTAACCAACAAAAAACCCGTCCACTTTCAACGGGCCTTTGTTTTTTGGCTCCCCGACCTGGGCTCGAACCAGGGACCTACGGATTAACAGTCCGGCGCTCTACCGACTGAGCTATCGGGGAACAAACAACAACAGCAGAGAAACGAGATTATATGGAGTGTTCGCTAACCTGTCAACACTTTTGAGCGGCGGCGCACCAAAAAATTTTTGCAGCGCCGCTGCGCGATCAGCGCTCGAGCAGGTGCAGCTTGTCCTGCACGTCCTTCCACTCGTCCGCGTCGGCCGGTGCCGGCTTGGTCTTCGTGATCGACGGCCAGTCCTTCGCCAGCTCGGCGTTCAGCGCGGTGAACTGCTGCTGGTCGCCCGGAACGTCTTCTTCGGCATAGATCGCATTGGTCGGGCACTCGGCGACGCACACGGCGCAGTCGATGCACTCGTCCGGATCGATGGCGAGAAAGTTGGGACCTTCACGGAAGCAATCCACCGGGCACACATCCACGCAATCCGTGTATTTGCACTTGATGCAGCCTTCGGTCACAACGTGAGTCATTAAAACGCTCCTGCTTGGCGGTATATATGGGGTGGCGTGTGCGCCAAAAGCGGCATTGTAACTGAAGCGCAAAACCCGCATGGCGTGGTCGGCTTTCCGGCTTATATCGTTTCGTGATTAGTTTATGGGGCTGGCGGCGGGCGCGGCGCGTGCGGCCGCGCGCCCGGCGCGTCGGGCAGGGCGGTTTCACGATGGTCGGGCCCGCATTCGGGTAACATGGCCGACAGACCGGGCGGCGCGCGGTGCGCCGGGGCCCTGTCACGATATTGGCGGTGCCGTAAACATGATCATCACTTCGCTGCTCGACACGGATCTCTACAAGTTCACGATGATGCAGGTCGTCCTGCATCACTTTCCTGCCGCAAACGTCGAGTACCGGTTCCGGTGTCGCACGCCCGGCGTCGATCTCGTGCCGTACATCGACGAGATCCGCGACGAGGTGCGCGGCCTGTGTGCGCTGCGCTTCACCGACGACGAACTCGACTACCTGCGGCGCATGCGCTTCATCAAGAGCGACTTCGTCGACTTCCTCGCGCTGTTCCACCTGAACGAGAAGTACATCTCGATCACGCCTTCGCCGAAGGGCAACGGCGAGATCGACATCGTGATCGAAGGGCCGTGGCTGCACACGATCCTGTTCGAGATCCCGGTGCTCGCGATCGTCAACGAGGTCTATTTCCGCAACACGCAGCGCGAGCCCGACTATCGCGAAGGCCGCGAGCGGCTGGGTGAGAAGATCAAGCTGCTCGGCGCGAAGCCCGAGTTCGCCGACTGCAAGATCGCCGACTACGGCACGCGCCGGCGCTTCTCGAAGGTCTGGCACGAAGAGGTCGCGCTGACGCTGCGCGACGGGCTCGGGCCGCAGTTCGCGGGCACGAGCAACGTGTTCTACGCGATGAAGCACGGCCTGACGCCGCTCGGCACGATGGCGCACGAATACCTGCAGGCCTGCCAGGCACTCGGCCCGCGGCTGCGCGATTCGCAGACCTACGGTTTCGAGATGTGGGCGAAGGAGTATCGCGGCGACCTCGGGATCGCGCTGTCGGACGTCTACGGGATGGACGCGTTCCTGAACGACTTCGACATGTACTTCTGCAAGCTGTTCGACGGCGCGCGCCACGATTCGGGCGATCCGTTCGAGTGGGGCGAGCGCATGCTGCGCCACTACGAGGCGAACCGCTGCGATCCGCGCACCAAGGTGCTCGTGTTCTCCGACGCGCTCGACATTCCGAAGGTCATGCAGCTGTACGAACGGTTCCGCGGCCGCTGCAAGCTCGCGTTCGGCGTCGGCACCAACCTCACGAACGATCTCGGTTACGTGCCGCTGCAGATCGTGATCAAGATGGTCCGCTGCAATGGGCAGCCGGTCGCGAAGCTGTCGGATACGCCGGGCAAGAGCATGTGCGACGACAAGGCGTATCTCGCGTACCTGCGCCAGGTGTTCGGCATCGCGCAGCCGGCCGACGACGCCGCATCGTAGCAAGCGTCGGCCGTCCGGCGAGGTGCGTCGCGGCGGGGGCGGCCGGTATAATCCGACGGTATCGCACGCCAACGTCACGAGGACCGTTCATGGACACTTCCGCTGCCCGTCGCCAGATCCTCGCACGCATTCGCGCGGCGCAAGGACGCGCGCCCGAACCCGATGCAGCGGAGCGCGACGGCGTCGCCGACTATCTCGCCCGCCATCCCGAGGGGCCGCGGCCGCCGATGCCGGCCGACCTCGTCGCCGCATTCGTCGATGAAGCGGCGCGCCTGTCGACGACGGTCGACGAAGTCGCGACGCTGGCCGACGCGCCCGCCGCCGCTGCCCGCTATCTTTCCGCTCACGGCTTGCCGCTACAGGCCGTCGCATGGCGCACGCTGGCCGAGCTCGACTGGGCCGGCGCCGGCCTGTCGGTCGAATGCCGCAAGCCGCGCGACGGCGATCTCGTCGGCCTCACCGGCTGCTTTTGCGCCACCGCCGAAACGGGCTCGCTGGTGCTGCTGTCCGGCCCCGACACCTATGCATCGGCCGGGCTGCTGCCGGAAACCCACATCGCGATCGTGCCGGCGTCGCGGATCGTCGCGGGCCATGAAGACGCATTCGCGCTGATTCGCGCGGAGCGCGGCGAATTGCCGCGCGCGGTCAATTTCGTATCGGGCCCGTCGCGCACCGGCGATATCGAGCAGACCATCGTGCTGGGCGCACACGGCCCGTACCGCGTTCACGCGATCGTCGTGCGCGGTGCATGACGATCGCGTCCGCTCGATCCTCACTCGACTCACTCGCACAAGGAAGTTCTGCATGAAACGACATGCCGCCTGGGCGGGCATGGCGTCGGGAGCCGCGCTTGGCGCCGTTCCCGCGCTCGCATCGGCCGCCACGCTCGACGGTGCCACGCTGTCCGCACTCTGGGGCATCCCGTTCGCCGGGATCCTGCTGTCCATCGCGGTGTTCCCGCTCGTCGCGCCGGTGTTCTGGCATCACCACTTCGGCAAGATCGCCGCGGCATGGGCGATCGCGTTTCTGGTCCCGTTCGCGGTCGCGTTCGGCGCGGGCACGGCGTTCGGAACGCTGGTGCACGCGCTGCTCGAGGAGTACATCCCGTTCATCGTGCTGCTGACCGCGCTGTATACGGTCGCCGGCGGCATTTGCGTCAACGGCAATCTGCACGGCACGCCGAAGCTGAACACCGCGATCCTCGCGCTCGGCACGCTGCTCGCGAGCGTGATGGGCACGACGGGCGCCGCGATGCTGCTGATTCGGCCGCTGCTGCGCGCGAACGACAATCGCAAGCACGTCGTGCACGTCGTGATCTTCTTCATCTTCCTCGTCGCGAACGCGGGCGGCTCGCTGTCGCCGCTCGGCGATCCGCCGCTGTTCCTCGGCTTCCTGAACGGCGTGAGCTTCTTCTGGACGACCACGCATCTCGCGCTGCCGATGCTGTTCATCTGCGCGGTGCTGCTGACGCTGTTCTTCGTGCTCGATACGTACTTCTACCGGAAGGGCGGCGAGGAGCGGCCGGTCGTGCTCGACCCGACACCTGACGATGGCGCGCTGTCGATCGACGGCAAGGTCAACTTCGTGCTGCTCGCGGCCGTGATCGGCCTCGTGCTGATGAGCGGCATCTGGAAGCCGGGCATCACGTTCGACGTGTGGGGCACGCACGTCGCGCTGCAGAATCTCGTGCGCGACGTCGCGCTGGTTGTCGTGGCACTCGCGTCGCTTGCGTTGACGCCGCGCTCCGCGCGCGAAGGCAACGCGTTCAACTGGGCGCCGATCGAGGAGGTCGCGAAGCTGTTCGCGGGAATCTTCGTGACGATCGCGCCGGTGATCGTGATCCTGCGCGCGGGGGCGGACGGTGCGTTCGCGCAGATCGTCCATCTCGTGACGGGGTCGGACGGCAAGCCGATCGATGCGATGTACTTCTGGGCCACCGGCCTGTTGTCGTCGTTCCTCGACAACGCGCCGACCTACCTCGTGTTCTTCAACCTCGCGGGCGGCGACGCGCAAGCGCTGATGACGGCGGGCGCGACGACGCTCGCCGCGATCTCCGCGGGAGCGGTGTTCATGGGCGCGAACAGCTACATCGGCAACGCGCCGAACTTCATGGTGAAGGCGATCGCGGAATCGCGCGGCGTGAAGATGCCGAGCTTCTTCGCGTATCTCGGCTGGGCGTTCGCCATACTGGTACCTGTATTCCTGCTGACGTCGTGGATCTTCTTCACGGCGTAGGCTGACGATTTTCAACCAAGCGCGGACGGTTCGGGCGGCGCACGATGCGCCGCGTTCCGGCCGCGGCATGCGGAGATGGCGATGCAGAAGATCCTGGTCGCACGTCCGATCTTTCCGGACGTGATCGAACGGCTCGAGCAGTATTTCGAAGTCGACTGGAACAACGGCGACGCGCTCGCCCCCGATGCGCTCGCCGCGCGTCTCGCGGACAAGGACGGCGCGCTGACGGCGGGCGACCCGGTCGGCGCGGCTGCGCTCGCGGCGGCGCCGCGCCTGCGCGTCGTGTCGAACATGGCGGTCGGCTACAACAACTTCGACATGGCCGCATTCAACGCGGCGAACGTGCTCGGCACCAACACGCCCGACGTGCTGAACGAGTCGACCGCGGATTTCGGCTGGGCGCTGATGATGGCCGCCGCGCGCCGGATCGCCGAATCCGAGCACTGGCTGCGCGCCGGGCACTGGCAGAAGTGGGCGTACGACGGTTTCCTCGGCGGCGACATTTACGGCTCGACGCTGGGCGTCATCGGCATGGGGCGCATCGGCCAGGCGCTCGCACGCCGCGCGCGCGGCTTCGGGATGCAGGTGATCTATCACAACCGGTCGCGGGTCGCGCCCGAGATCGAGGCCGAGCTGAACGCCGAATACGTGTCGAAGGATGCGCTGCTCACGCGCGCCGATCACGTCGTGCTCGTGCTGCCATACACGAAGGAGAACCATCATACGATCGGCGCGGCCGAACTCGCGAAGATGAAGCCCACCGCGACGCTGACCAACATCGCGCGCGGCGGCATCGTCGATGACGCCGCGCTGGCCGTCGCGCTGCGCGACGGGACGATCGCCGCGGCCGGCCTCGACGTGTTCGAAGGCGAGCCGAGCGTGCACCCGGCGCTGCTCGAGGTGCCGAACGTCGTGCTGACGCCGCATATCGCGAGCGCGACCGAAAAGACGCGCCGCGCGATGGCGAACCTCGCGGCCGACAACCTGATCGCCGCGCTGGGCGAAGGGCCGCGCGCGGGGCAGCCGCCGAATCCGATCAACCCTGACGTGATCGGGAAGCCGCGCGCATGACGACGATGTTGTTGCTGGCGGCGGTCGTCGTGCTGGCCGTCGCGCTGGCGGTGGCGATCGTCGCGATCGTGCGCGGCGGCGGCCGCCACGACGACGCGGCCGTGCTCGGCGACCAGATCGAGGACGCCGCGCACGCGCAGGCGCTTGCGGTCGAGCGGCTCGAACGCGAGCTGCGCGGCGAGATCGTCGAGAACGCGCGTGGTTCGCGCACCGAGTTGGCCGGCAGTTTCTCGCAGCTTCAGCAGACGCTCGCGACGCAGCTGACGAGCATCGCGACCGTGCAGAACAACCAGATCGACGGTTTCGCGCAACAGCTCGGCAAGCTGGTCGCGGGCAACGCGCAGCAGTTCGACGCGATGCGCGAGAGCGTGCAGCGCCAGGCGCAGCAGGCGCGCGAAGAGCAGACGGTCGCGCTGCGTCTGTTCGGCGACACGCTGAACCGGCAGCTCACACAGCTGACCGAGGCCAACGATCGCCGGATCGGCGAAGTGCGCGCGACGCTCGAACAGCGATTGAAGGAAATCGAGACGAACAACGCGGCGAAGCTCGAGGAGATGCGCCGCACCGTCGACGAGAAGCTGCATGCGACGCTGGAGCAGCGGCTCGGCGAATCGTTCAAGCTCGTGTCGGACCGGCTCGAGCAGGTGCACCGCGGGCTCGGCGAGATGCAGACGCTCGCGGCCGGCGTCGGCGACCTGAAGAAGGTGCTGACCAACGTGAAGACGCGCGGCACCTGGGGCGAGGTGCAGCTCGAGGCGTTGCTCGAGCAGATGCTCACGCCCGACCAGTACGCGAAGAACGTCGCGACGGTGCCGAAGAGCAGCGAACGCGTCGAGTTCGCGATCCGGCTGCCGGGACGCGACGCGGGCACGCGCGACGCGCCGCCGGTGTGGCTGCCGATCGACGCGAAGTTTCCGCGTGAGGACTACGAGCGCCTGATCGATGCGCAGGAGCGTGCCGATTCGGTGGCGGTCGAGGAGGCGGCCCGTGCGCTCGAGGCGCGCGTGCGGATGGAAGCGCGCACGATCGCCGAGAAGTACGTCGCGCCCCCGCATACGACCGATTTCGCGCTGCTGTTCCTGCCGACCGAGGGGCTTTATGCGGAGATCCTGCGCCGCCCGGGGCTGACCGACCTGCTGCAGCGCGACTATCGCGTGACGGTGGCCGGGCCGACCACACTGACCGCGTTGCTGAACAGCCTGCAGATGGGCTTCCGCACGCTCGCGATCGAGCAGCGCTCGAGCGAGGTATGGCAGGTGCTCGGTGCGGTGAAGACCGAATTCGGAAAGTTTGGCGACGTGCTCGCACGCACGAAGGCGCAGCTCGAGACGGTCACGCGTTCGATCGAGGCTGCCGAGCAGCGCACCCGTGTGATGAACCGCAAGCTGAAACAGGTCGAGGCGTTGCCGGGCGAGACGGCGGCCGGGCTGCTCGGCGCGGAAGCCGCCGACGGCGCCGATGCGGACGACGCATGACGCATCCCGCATGATGCACCCAGCCGAAACCGGCTGGAACGAAAAACGGGCGCCGCGGCGCCCGTTTTCCTTTGACACGGCGACCGGCGTAGCCGGCGCGCGTTCAGCGTGCGGCGAGCGCGTCCAGTGCGTCGCCGGTGACGCGCACGATGCGCCACTCCGGCAGCACGGTCGCGCCCATCTTCTCGTAGAAGTCGATCGCCGGCTGGTTCCAGTCGAGCACCGACCATTCGAAGCGAGCGCAGCGGCGCTCGACGGCGAGTGCCGCGAGGTGCTGCAGCATCGCGGTGCCGAGGCCCGTGCCCCGCTGCGACGGCTGCACGTACAGATCCTCGAGATACAGCCCGCGCCGGCCGAGGAACGTCGAATAGTTGTGGAAGAACAGCGCATACGCGACGATCGCGCCGTCGCGCTCGGCCACCAGCGCTTCGGCGGCGGGGCGTTCGCCGAACAGCGCGTCGGCCAGGTCGGCGTCGCTCGCGACGAACATGTGCGTGAGCTTTTCGAACTCGGCCAGCTCGCGCATCAGCGCGAGGATCGCGCCGACGTCGCGCGCTTGCGCCGCGCGGATCAGCGGTGTGCCGCTCACGCTTCCTCCGGCGGATCGGACAGCACGATCTCGATGCCGCCGAAGCGCGACGCGACCCAGTTGTACGCGTGGCAGGCGATCCACAGCAGCACGAAACCGAGGATCGCGTTCAGCAGCAGCGCGCTCAGGATCGTGCTCAGTTCGACCATCCCGTAGCGGATGTACGCGACCAGGATGCCGAGCAGCACGATCGGCACGCTGAACGTCAGGTAGACGAGGATCAGCGCCTTCGCGGTCTGCCCCGCGGCGATCGACGAGATTTGTTTCTTCATGTGCGGATTGCCCCCGTAGAAATATACCGATTGGAATTCAGATCAGGCCGTCGAGCGGCAGGATGTCGACCGGGGCGCCCGCGTCGATTGCCGCGGAATCGTGGCCCAGGACGATGAAACAGTTGGCGGCCGCGAGGCCGCTCAGCGATGCGGAACTCTGCGAACCGGCCGGCGCGACGTGCCACTGGCCGTCGGCTGCGCGCGTCGCGATCGCACGCAGGTATTCGGTACGGCCCGGACGCTTTTTCAGCGCCTGCGTGCTGCGTGCCGTGTACATCGCCGGCGGCGGCGTGTGC
Source organism: Burkholderia sp. Bp8984 (assembly GCF_003853755.1). Classification (NCBI taxonomy): domain Bacteria; kingdom Pseudomonadati; phylum Pseudomonadota; class Betaproteobacteria; order Burkholderiales; family Burkholderiaceae; genus Burkholderia; species Burkholderia sp. Bp8984. Next base: position 118,269 of record NZ_QTQN01000015.1, on the reverse strand, counting down.
GCGCCGGCCAGCGTCAGCAGTGCGGGGCGCACGATCGCGTAGAACGTCACGGCGGAGGCGACCGGATTGCCGGGCAGCCCGAAGAACAGCACGCGGCCGTCGCCCGCACGCGCGAGCGTGCCGCACGCGAGCGGCCGGCCGGGCCGCAGCGCGATGCTCGCGAAGGTCACGTCGCCGAGCCGCGCCATCACGTCGCGCGTGAAATCGGCTTCGCCGACCGATACGCCGCCGGACGTGATCACCGCGTCGGCCTGTGCGGCGATCGCATCGTGCAATGCGCGTTCGAGCGCGGCCGGATCGTCGCGGACGATCCCGAGATCGAGTGCGTCGATGTGCAGCCTTTCGAGCATCGCGACCAGCATCCCGCGATTGCTGTCGTACAGCGTGCCGCGGCCGAGCGGCTCGCCGGGTTCGCGCAGTTCGTCGCCGGTCGAGAACACGGCGACGCGCACGCGGCGGCGCACCGTGACTTCGCGCAATCCGAACGATGCGAGCAGGCCGAGATCGGACGGGCGCAGGATGCGGCCGGCGGCAAGCGCGCAGGCGCCGCGCGCGAGATCTTCGCCGGCCCGGCGGCAGTTTGCGCCGCGCGCGACCTCGTGTGCGGCGAAGCGGATGACGTCGCCGTCGACGCGCACGCGTTCCTGCGGAATGACCGTGTCGCATCCGGCCGGCATCGCCGCGCCGGTCATGATGCGGATGCACGTGCCGGGCACCACGGCCCCATCGAACGGATGGCCGGCGAGTGCCGTGCCGGCGACCGTCAGCGCGATGTCGGCGGCCGCTGCCAGCGCGACTGCGCTGCCGTCGAATGCGTAGCCGTCCATCGCCGAGTTGTCGTATGCGGGAATGTCGAACGGCGCATTCACGTCGGCCGCGAGCACGCGGTCGAGGGCGTCATGCAGCGGTACCGTTTCGCACGCGTCGACCGGCACCGCGAACCGGCACGCGAGCGCCTGCGCATCGGCGAGCGACAGCGGGGCCGCGGAATCGGGTGCGGTTCGGGAGGCGGGCGAGGATTGCGTGATCATCAGTCGGACTGCGCCGCGAGGCGTATCGGGTTCGTGGCCGGTGGCCCGCGGAGGGCGCCGAAGCGCGAAGGCGCATGCGGCGGGCGGGAACGGATGCCGGTGCCGTCAGCGGCGGGCAAGCGCGGCAAGTTCCTGCCAGGAATTGGCATTGTAAAACGCACGCTCGTCGCGAAACTCGACTTCGACCGTCTTGTGGCGTGCGTACCACGCACGCACCTTGCGCTCGCCGGCCGCGAGCCTGGCCGCGAGATCGTCGGCGAGCGACGCGCGCAGCAGCGCGAAGGTCGGCTGCGGCGAACGCGCGTGGTGCGCGTCGACGGTCACCGCCATCGCGATGTCGGCCTGCTGCGCGTCGAGTGCCGCGTGCAGCCGCGCGACGAGGTCGGCCGGCAAATAGGGCGTATCGCACGGCGAGCACACGACGAGCGGTGCGCGCGCCGCGCGCATGCCGGCGAGCAGGCCCGCGAGCGGGCCGGGGAAATCGGGGGTTTCGTCCGGTACGATGCGCGCATCGAACGGCGCACCGAGTTCGGCGTAGCGCGCGGCGTTGCGATTCGCGCTGATCAGCGTCTCGTCGACCTGCGGCGCGAGCCGGCGCAGCACGTGCAGCGCGAGCGGCGTACCGTCGAGCAGCTGCAGGCCCTTGTCTGCGCCGTCCATGCGCGTCGCGCGCCCGCCCGCGAGCAGCAGGCCGGTGATGGAAGGCGAGGCGGAAGCGGACATCGCGGGAAAGCGGGGCGGGCGGCGCGCGTCAGCCGCCGATGTACGACATTTCGACGCGCTTGCCGGCGCCGTCGGGCGCGGCGTCGGCGGCCGCGCTGCCGCGCAGCTGCGAGTAGCGGTCGGTGCGGGCCTGCCAGATCCGGGCGATCGCGGTCGCGATCTCGGCGTCGCTCGCGCCGCCGCGCACCAGTGCGCGCAGGTCATGGCCGGTCGACGCGAACAGGCACAGGTACAGCTTGCCTTCGGTCGACAGCCGCGCGCGCGTGCAGTCGCCGCAGAATGCCTGCGTGACGCTCGAGATCACGCCGATTTCGCCGCTGCCGTCCGCATAGCCCCAGCGCTGCGCGGTTTCCGCCGCCGTGTGCGGCTCGAGCGGCACGAGCGGGAACTGCTCGGCGATCCGCGCGACGACGTCCGCGGACGGCAGCACTTCGGTCATGTTCCAGCCGTTCGACGTGCCGACGTCCATGTATTCGATGAAGCGCAGGATCACGCCGGTGCCGCGGAAGCGCTCGGCCATCGGCAGGATCTCGCGGTCGTTGGTGCCGCGCTTCACGACCATGTTGACCTTGACCGGCGCGAGGCCCGCGGCCTGCGCGGCGAAGATGCCGTCGAGCACGTCGGCGCTCGCGAAGTCGGCATCGTTCATGCGCTTGAACAGCGTGTCGTCGAGCGCGTCGAGGCTGACCGTCACGCGTGTGAGGCCGGCATCCTTCAGCGCACGCGCCTTGCGCGCGAGCAGTGAGCCGTTGGTGGTCAGCGTCAGGTCGAGCGGGCGGCCGTCGTGGGTCGTCAGGCGCGCGAGGCGCTCGATCAGGAACTCGAGGTTCTTGCGCAGCAGCGGCTCGCCGCCGGTGATCCGGATCTTTTCGACGCCGTGTGCGACGAACAGCCGTGCCACGCGCTCGATCTCTTCGTGCGTGAGCAGGGCGCTGTGCGGCAGGAACGGGTAGTCCTTGTCGAACACGTCCCGCGGCATGCAGTACACGCAACGGAAGTTGCAGCGATCCGTCACCGAGATGCGCAGGTCGCGCAGCGGCCTGGCGAACGTGTCGGCCAGGGCGCCGTCAGGGGTATGCGCGACGCCGGAGATATCCGGCATCCCGCTGACGTCGGCGAGGGGAATGATGCGTCGGGACATGTTGAAAGAAGTGCGAGCCAGTCTTCTATTTTAGCCGCAAGCGGCCGGCCGGGCCGGTGGGCGGAAACCCGCAGCGCGGACATGAAAAAGCCCGCCGGAGGCGGGCTTTTCCTGGTCGGGCGATGCGCCGCTTAATGGTGCGACGTCTCGACCTGCTGCATCGGGGTCGTATCGACCGGCGGCAGCGCCTTGCGCTCGCGCGGCACGCGGGCCGGACGCGGCAGGCGCGACGCGGCTTCCTGGGCAGCGCGGAACTTGGCGGCATCCGTGTTCACCCACACGAGGCCGGCTTGTTCCAGCACGACGTCGAGGCTCGCCGAAGCGGGCGCAGCGGCCGGTTGAACCGGCGCCGGCGCGGGCGCGGCAACGGCTTCGACCGGGGCCGGTTCGACCTGAGCCGGTTCGACGGCTGCCGGCGCGACCGGTGCTGGGGCGACCGGTGCCGGAGCGACTTCAACCGCGGCGACCGATGCCGGTGCGGCTTGCTCGACGGGCGCGAACTGCGGCGCTTCGACGGCAGCCGGCACTTCGAACGCATCGGTCGGCGACACCGCGACCGGTGCCGGGCCGGCTTCCGGAGCAGCGGCCGGCGCGACCGGTACCGATTCGGCGACCGGTGCGACCGGGGCGGGCTCGATCGGCGCGACCGGCGTCGCTTCGACGCGAACCGGTGCCGGTTGCGGCTCGACCACGGCCGGCTCGACCGCTTCGGCACGCTGTTCGACTGCGGCCTCGGCTACCACGGCGCCCGCTGCGGCGACCGCTGCCACGGCGACCGGTGCGGCCGTATGGGCCGGCTCGAACGCGCTCGGGGCTTCCGTCGTCACAGCTTGCACGGCTTCGCCGTCCGCGCCTTGCTCGGCGTGGTCGACGACTGCGCCTTCGTCCTCGCGCTCGCGACGACCGCCGCGGCGACCGCGGCGGCGGCGACGACGTTCCTCGCCGTCACGTGCGCCGGCTTCCGCGTCGGCTGCGACATCGGCGCCCGGCAGGGCGACGGCTGCGGCCTGGTCGGCTTCCGCTTCCGGATGGTTCTCGCCACGGGTGACGGTCTCGAGCGTAGCCGCGTGTTGCGTCGGCTTGCGGCGCTCACCGCGCTCGCGACGTTCGCCGCGTTCCTGGCGCTCGCCGCGGCCGGCTGCCTCGACGGCTTCCGGCTGCTCGGTGCGCTCGCGCGGTTCGCGGTTCTCGCGCGGTTCGCGCGGCTCACGGCTTTCACGCGGCTCGCGCGATTCGCGGCCTTCGCGCGGGCCACGGCCCTCGCGACCTTCGCGGCCCTCACGACCTTCACGGCTTTCGCGCGGCTCGCGGCCTTCACGCGGTTCGCGACCCTCGCGCGGTTCACGCGGCTCGCGCGCTTCCTTGCCTTCGCGTTCCTGGCGTTGCGACTGGCCACGGCCTGCCGCTGCCTGGTCGCGACCACCCTGAGCCTGCTGGGCGCCGCCACGACGATTGCGGTTGCGATCGCCGCCGCGCTGCTCGGTCTTCTCGGTCCGCTCGCGGGCCGGACGGGCAGCCTGTTCCTTGGCCGGCGCCGGTGCGATCGGCGCGGGCGCCGGAGCCGGCGACATGCCGAACAGACCCTTCAGCCAGCCGATGAAGCCGCCGCTCGCCGCGGCGACCGGTGCGGGTGCCGCAACCGGCTCGACCGGGCGCTGCGGTGCCGGGCTCGGTGCCGGACGCTCGGGCGTGATGCCCTTGACCGCCGCTTCCTGCTTCGGCTTCACGTCGGCCGCGCGCTTGCTGTAGCCGGTTTCCGACTCCAGTTCGCGGGCGGCTTCCTCGGCCATCTTCCAGGACGCGCGCGGATCGTCGAGGCGCGCGTCGTCATGGCGCAGGCGCTCGAGCTTGTAATGCGGCGTATCGAGGTGCTTGTTCGGGATCAGCACGATGCCGACCTTGAAGCGCGACTCGATCTTGTTGATTTCCTGACGCTTTTCGTTGAGCAGGAAGGCGGTCACCTCGACTGGCACCTGGCAATGGATCGCCGCGGTGTTTTCCTTCATCGCTTCTTCCTGAATGATCCGCAGGACTTGCAGCGCGGACGATTCGGTATCGCGGATGTGGCCCGTGCCGTTACAGCGCGGGCACGTCACGTGGCTGCCTTCCGACAGGGCCGGACGCAGGCGCTGGCGCGACAGTTCCATCAGGCCGAAGCGGGAGATCTTGCCCATCTGCACGCGCGCACGGTCGTGCTTGAGCGCGTCCTTCAGGCGTTGCTCGACTTCGCGCTGGCTCTTCGCCGACTCCATGTCGATGAAGTCGATGACGATCAGGCCGCCGAGGTCGCGCAGGCGCAGCTGGCGGGCCACTTCGTCGGCCGCCTCGAGGTTCGTGCGGGTCGCCGTTTCCTCGATGTCCGCGCCCTTGGTCGCCCGCGCCGAGTTCACGTCGATCGCGACGAGCGCCTCGGTGTGGTCGATCACGATCGCGCCGCCCGACGGCAGCGGCACCGTGCGCGAGTACGCGGTCTCGATCTGGTGCTCGATCTGGAAGCGGGAGAAGAGCGGCACGTCGTCGTGGTAGCGCTTCACCTTCGACACGTTGTCCGGCATCACGATGTCCATGAACGCACGGGCCTGATCGTAGATCTCGGTCGTGTCGATCAGGATTTCGCCGATATCGGGCTGGAAATAGTCCCGGATCGCGCGGATCACGAGGCTCGATTCCAGATAGATCAGCATCGGCTGGCCGGCATTGCCGCTTTGCGACGCCGCTTCGATCGCGCGCCACAGCTGCAGCAGGTAGTTCAGGTCCCACTGCAGTTCCTCGGCGCTGCGGCCGATGCCCGCGGTGCGGGCGATCATGCTCATGCCGTCCGGAATCTGCAGCTGCGCCATGGTTTCGCGCAGTTCCTGACGCTCGTCGCCTTCGATCCGGCGCGACACGCCGCCGCCGCGCGGATTGTTCGGCATCAGCACGAGGTAGCGGCCGGCGAGCGAGATGAAGGTCGTGAGGGCGGCGCCCTTGTTGCCGCGCTCTTCCTTCTCGACCTGGACGATCAGCTCCTGGCCTTCGCGCAGGGCATCCTGGATGCGCGCGGAGCGCATGTCGATGCCTTCCTTGAAGTACTGGCGGGCGACTTCCTTGAACGGCAGGAAGCCGTGACGGTCTTCGCCGTAGTTGACGAAGCACGCTTCGAGCGACGGCTCGATGCGCGTGATGACACCTTTGTAGATATTGCCTTTGCGCTGTTCGCGCCCGGCTGTCTCGATGTCGATGTCGATGAGCTTTTGCCCATCGACGATGGCGACGCGCAGCTCCTCCTGCTGCGTCGCATTGAACAGCATGCGTTTCATGAACGACTCCAGGCGGCTCTGCTGCCGGCGCCTCGCGGTTGTCAGTCGCGAGGGCGGGAACGACGGCAGGCCGCACCTTGTTGTGTTGTCACAAGCACGCTGGAGCGGGAAGGATGGCGGGGAGAATTGCCTGAAGAGGCGCTTGGGCCCGAAAGACGGGGCCGGCGGCCATAGGGCACCTGCGAACACGGCTTCAAAGCACGGCGTCCACACACCGCACGCTGCGAAAGCGCGCTAAGCCTGAGACCGGGGCACTGCCACGGGGCGCGCGCAATGCGTCGCGCGCGCCGACGGGCGGCAGATGCTGCGGCTTGGGCCGCAGCGGGGAGTATCGAATCCAGCCCGACTTTCCCGCCTGGGGTGTACTTCCCTGGTTTGACGTCGCCAAGCCCCGCACGCTTCGCGGGGCCAAATCGGGCGCAACGCCGTATTTTCGCAACCGGCAGCCTGCGGACGCACCTCGCGCCGTCGGGCTGCCGATCAAATTCTTTTCAACCAACTTTCCGTTACCGCGGCGCCTGGTCGACCGAATCCGCCTGTGGGCGCGATCCTTGCCGACGGCCGGCGCCGTGCGTGCAACTTGCTGCATCTCTTTGATTAGGGGCGAGCAGCAGACCCCCGGCGCAAGTAAAATAACGGTTTGCGCTTGCGCCTTGCCCGATTCCGTCGGGACCGGCCTGTCAGGCCACCCTCAACGTCAGGCTGGGCAAAATTATATTCAGTATGAATGAGTTAGGCAAAATATCCCAGAATTCAGTCGCAAGCGGCCAGGTATCGATGATCCAGATCGACGAAAACTCGGCCGGTCAGCGGATCGACAACTTCCTGTTGCGCGTCTGTAAAGGCGTGCCCAAAAGCCATATTTACCGGATCCTGCGCAGCGGCGAAGTCCGCGTGAACAAGGGTCGGGTCGACGCCCAGTACCGTCTCGCGTTCGGCGACCTCGTCCGCGTGCCGCCCGTGCGGGTGGCGGCGGCCGACCTCGCGCGCGCCGACACGCCGATCGTGCCGCCCGCGCAGTTCGAGGTGCTGTACGAAGACGACGCGCTGCTCGTCATCAACAAGCCGGCCGGCGTCGCCGTGCACGGCGGCAGCGGCGTCGCGTTCGGCGTGATCGAGCAGATGCGCCAGGCCCGCCCGCGCGCAAAATTCCTCGAACTCGTGCACCGGCTCGATCGCGAGACCTCCGGGATCCTGATGCTCGCGAAGAAGCGCACGGCGCTCGTCGGCCTGCACGAGCAGATCCGCGAGAACCGGATGGACAAGCGCTACTTCGCGTGCGGACACGGCGAATGGCAGCCCGACTGGGGCCGCCGCCGTGCCGTGAAGGCGCCGCTGTTCAAGTATTCGACCCCGGAAGGGGAGCGGCGCGTGCGCGTGCAGGACGATGGCCTGCCGTCGCACACGGTGTTCAACCTGATCGAGCGCTGGCCGGACTACGCGCTGGTCGAGGCGGAACTCAAAACGGGTCGGACCCATCAGATCCGGGTGCACCTCGCGCATCTCGGCCTGCCGATCGCCGGCGACGCCAAGTATGGCGATTTCGCACTGAACAAGGCGCTGGCGCGCGCGAACGCGCAACCGTCGCTCAAGCGGATGTTCCTGCATGCGCACCGGCTCAAGCTCGCGCATCCGCTGACCGGCGAGGCGCTGCAGTTCGATGCGCCGCTGCCGGACGAATGCCGGCGCTTCCTCGATCAACTCCGCGCTCTGCGCGATACCGCCTGACTCGCATGGCCCGACAGCAATTTGATCTGATCGTCTTCGACTGGGACGGCACGCTGATGGATTCGACTGCGCACATCGCGCACAGCATCCAGGCCGCCTGCCGCGATCTCGGCCTGCCCACGCCGTCGGACGAGGCGTCCCGCTACGTCATCGGCCTCGGCCTGCGCGATGCACTGCAGATTACTGCTCCGACCCTCGATCCGTCCGACTATCCGCGGCTGGCCGAACGCTACCGCTATCACTACCTGCTGGACGATCAGCGCATCGAGCTGTTCGCCGGCGTGCGCGAACTGCTCGCGGAATTGCGCGATACCGGCTACCTGCTCGCGGTCGCGACCGGCAAGGGCAGGGTCGGGCTGAACCGCGTGCTCGACCAATCGAAGCTCACGAGCCTGTTCGATGCGACGCGCTGCGCCGACGAAACGTTCTCGAAGCCGCATCCGGCAATGCTGCACGAATTGACCCGTGAATTGGGGCAGGATCTCGCGCGTACCGTGATGATCGGCGACACCACGCACGACCTGCAGATGGCCGCGAGTGCGGGGGCGGCCGGCATCGGCGTCGCGTACGGCGCGCACACGGCCGATGCGCTGGCCGCGCTGACACCGCGCTTCGTCGCGCCGGACGTCGGCGCACTGGCCGCGTGGCTGCGGGAGCACGCATGAGCGCGGCGCCGGATGCCGTGCGCGTGTGCGCATCGGACGCGCTGGCCGACGGCGGTGCCGGCGTGCGCGTCGATGCGACGCTGCGCGGCGAGCAGGCGGTCGTGTTCTTCGTGCGCTACGAAGGCCGTGCATACGGCTACCTGAACCGCTGCGCGCACGTGCCGATGGAGCTCGACTGGGCCGAAGGGCAGTTCTTCGAGTCGTCGGGCCTGTACCTGATGTGCGCGACGCACGGCGCGATCTACGCGCCGGATACCGGCAAGTGCGTCGGCGGCCCGTGCCGCGGCGGCCGCCTGCGGCCGGTCGAGGTCGACGAGCGCGACACGCCGGACGGGCGTGCGGTATTCTGGCTACCGGATGCCGACCTGGGTCCCGCCGCTTCGCCCCCTCCCGCCACGACCGACTGACGACACCACTGCATGGCCGACCAACCGAACCTTCCTGATTCCTCGTCCCGTTCCGACAGCCGCGAACCGAACTGGGAGCGCGCGGCGCTCGAGCGGATCGCGCTCGCGGCCGTCAAGGAACAGCGCGCCGCGCGGCGGTGGAAGATCTTCTTCCGTTTCGCGTTCCTCGGCGTGTTCGTGCTGCTCGCGTTCGCGCTGATCGATTTCTCGAGCGACTCGAAATTCTCGGCGAGCGGGCGCCACACGGCGCTCGTGACGATCGACGGCGAGATCGCGGCGGGCACCAACGCGAACGCCGACGACATCAACACGGCGCTGGATACTGCTTTCGACGACAGCGGCACGGCCGGCGTCGTGCTGCGGATCAACAGCCCGGGCGGCAGCCCGGTGCAGGCCGGGATGGTCTACGACGAGATCCGCCGGCTGCGCAAGAAGTATCCGGACAAGCCGTTGTACGTCGTCGTGACCGACATGTGCGCATCGGGCGGTTATTACATTGCGTCCGCCGCCGACAAGATCTTCGTCGACAAGGCGAGCATCGTCGGCTCGATCGGCGTGCTGATGGACGGGTTCGGCTTCACGGGCCTGATGGGCAAGCTCGGCGTCGATCGCCGCCTGCATACGTCGGGCGAAAACAAGGGCTTCTACGACCCGTTCTCGCCCGAGACGCCGAAGATGGATGCCCACGCGCAGGCGCTGCTCGACGAGGTCCATGCGCAGTTCATCAAGGCCGTGAAGGACGGCCGCGGCAAGCGGCTGCACGAAACGCCCGACATGTTCTCGGGGCTGTTCTGGACCGGCGAAAAGAGCGTCGAGCTCGGGCTCGCCGACGGCTACGGCACGACCGACACGGTCGCGCGCGACGTGCTGAAGGCGCCGGATCTCGTCGACTATACGGTGAAGGAAAGCCTGACGAACCGCGTCGCGCGCAAGTTCGGCGCTGCGGTCGGCGGTGCCGCGATGAAGGCGCTCACCGCGGGCGGCACGTCGTTCAGCCTGCGCTGAGCGGCGGCCAGCCGGCGCCGCGGCGAACGGGGCAGGGCGCCCCGTGTCGCGCGGCCGCCGGCTTCAGTTCGCGAGCAGCAGGAAGATGGCGGGGCGCTTCTGCAGATTCGGCGCAGGCGTCTTTTTCCAGTCCGCCACGGAGCGGCTGGCGATCGTCTCGGTCTCGAGGGTCAGGTCGGCCGCGACGCAGATTTGCGTCGACGGCGCGCAGGTCGCGACCAGCGTATCCAGCATCGCCTGGTTCCGGTACGGCGTCTCGATGAAGATCTGCGTCTGGCGCGCCTTGCGTGACAGTTGCTCAAGTTCGCGCAAGCGCTTCGCACGTGCGGCCGCATCGACCGGCAGGTAGCCGTTGAACGCGAAACTCTGGCCGTTCAGGCCCGACGCCATCAACGCGAGCAGGATCGAACTCGGCCCGACGAGCGGCACGACCTTCACGCCGCGCTCGTGCGCGCGGCGCACCAGCAGCGCGCCCGGATCGGCGACGGCCGGGCAGCCGGCCTCCGACACGAGGCCGGCGTCCGCGCCGGCCAGTATGGGCGCGAGCAGCCGGTCGATGGCGCCGGCCGGCGTATTGACGTTCAGTTCGCTGATCTCGATTTCCTGGATCGGCCGCGTCGTGCCGATCTTCTTCAGGAACGCGCGGGTCGTTTTCGCGTTTTCGCCGATGTAATAGCCGAGTGTGCCGGCGCGCGCCTGCACGGCGGCCGGCAGCACGGCGGCGAGCATCGATGCGTCGCCGTCGCCGAGCGTGTTCGGGACGAGATAGAGCGTGCCGGCGGTCATGCGCGGTCTCCTTGGGGTGCGGCGAACAGCGGATAACCGACGGCGCGCAGCATCCGCGTGAGCGCGATCAGCGGCAGGCCGACGAGCGCCGTCGGGTCGTCGGAGTCGATGGCATCCAGCAGCGCGATGCCGAGCCCTTCGGACTTCGCGCTGCCGGCGACGTCGTACGGCGTTTCCGCGCGCAGGTACGCATCGAGTTCGGCTTCGGGCAGCGAGCGAAAGCGCACGTGTGTGACGACGTCCTCGCTCTGCGTTTCGCCGGTGCGGCTGTCGTAAAGGCTGAGCGCGCTGTGGAATTCGACGTCGCGGCCCTGCATCGACAGCAGCTGCGCGAGCGCGCGCTCGTGCGTGCCGGGCTTGCCGATCTGGTGGCCGTCGAACGTCGCGACCTGGTCCGACCCGATCACGAGCACGCCGTCCGGCGCGTCGATCGTCGCCGCGACCGCGCGCGCCTTCGCACCGGCGAGGCGCAGCGCGGTCGCGGCCGGCGCTTCGCCCGCGAGCGGGGTTTCGTCGAGGTCGGGCGACACGACGTCGAACGGCAGGCCGAGGCGCTCGAGGAGCGCGCGGCGGTAGCGGGAACTGGAGGCGAGAATCAGCCGCGGCGGGCGGCAAACGGTATCCGGCATGGTCGGTTGGGTCGGTGAGTCGTCGGGTGTGGCGCGGTGTTGCAAGGGCGCAAGCATAAGTGATTGACCGCAAAAGGTAAAACAGGTATGCTTTCCCGCTTTTCGTCGGCAGGCTTTCCGCGGTGGTGGCGCCTGCCGGGTCTTCGGAAGTAAAGTACGTAATCGTGCGAGGCGTACGTGGCGTGGATCGCGTACGTGCGCGGCGTCAAATGAGTGGCGCCAGCAAGCCGGATCCCGCAAGTCAGCCTGTAGGCAGGAGCGCAACATGAACACTTCTTCTGGCAAGCCTGCGGCAGCGCTTGATCCGCACGCGGTCGATCTGTTCGAATTCGCCCGCAGCGGGCGGCAGGCAGCGGGTGCCGTGCGCCTGTCGCAACTGCCGCGCATGCTGAACGAAGTGCCGGCGGACGCGCCCGATCGCGACACGGTCTTCACGTGGCAGGCCGAAGGGTTCACCCAGAAGGAGTTGCAGGACGACGGCGCCGATGGGCAGCAGCCGTATCTGCGCCTCGCGGTGCATGGCCATGCGTGGCTCACGTGTCAGCGCTGCATGACCCCGTACGACCAGACGTTCGACGTCGACATGACGTACCGGGTCGTTGCGACCGAAGAAGAAGCTGAAGAATTTCCGCTCGACGACGATGAAGCCGATGTGATCGTGGGCTCACGCCAGTTCGATCTCGTCGACTTGATCGAAGAGGAGTTGCTGCTTTCGTTGCCGCTCGTGCCCAAGCACGAGGTTTGCCCGGCAGTTCACGAAAGCCTCGTGTCGGGTGCGAGCGGTCCTTCGGAAGACGCGGACGACGAGTCCGCCGAAGACGAGGACGAGGGCAAACGGCCGAATCCGTTCGCAGCGCTGGAAGCGCTGAAGAAGGACGGGGACGGCAGCAAGAAACACTAAGCAGTTGTGGCGCGGGAAGGCGTAAGGGCTTTGGGCCAGGGTAGTTAAGCGCCGGATCGGGCTGTGTTAGAATCCGGAAAATTATTTAGGAGTTAGTCATGGCAGTCCAGCAAAACAAGAAGTCGCCGTCGAAGCGCGGCATGCATCGTTCGCACGATTTCCTGACGGCAGCGCCGCTGGCAGTCGAGCCGAGCACGGGTGAAGTGCACCTGCGTCACCACGTCAGCCCGAACGGCTACTATCGCGGCAAGAAAGTCGTCAAGACGAAGAACGACTAAGCGTCAAGTCACGCGTTGCGCGCTACGATCGCCGTTCGCGTGACAACTGGTTCGCTTGACACTTTCCTGGCTCAACAAAAAGGCGGCATTCAACTGCCGCTTTTTTGTGCCTGAAATTCGTCGCATTCCATGACCGTAAAGCTCACAATCGATTGCATGGGAGGCGACCACGGCCCGTCCGTGACCGTTCCCGCGGCAGTCAAGTTCGTCCGCGCGCATCCCGATGCGCACCTGATGCTCGTCGGCATCGAAAGCGCGATCCGCGCTCAGCTGAAAAAGCTGAAAGCCCTCGACGATCCCGCGCTGACCATCGTGCCCGCCACCGAAGTCGTGGCGATGGACGACCCTGTCGAAGTGGCGCTGCGCAAGAAGAAGGATTCTTCGATGCGTGTCGCGCTCAACCACGTCAAGGAAGGCGCGGCCCAGGCCTGTATTTCCGCCGGCAACACCGGCGCGCTGATGGCCGTTTCCCGTTATGTGCTCAAGACGCTGCCCGGCATCGAGCGGCCTGCGATCGCGTTCGCGCTGCCGAACCCGACCGGCTACACGATGATGCTGGACCTCGGCGCGAACGTCGACTGCGAGCCGCAGCACCTGCTGCAGTTCGCGGAGATGGGGCACGCGCTCGTCGCCGCGCTCGAAGGCAAGGAGCGTCCGACGATCGGCCTGCTGAACATCGGCGAAGAGGTCATCAAGGGCAACGAGACCATCAAGCGCGCCGGCGAACTGCTGCGCGCCAGCACGCTGAATTTCCGTGGCAACGTCGAAGGCAACGACATCTACAAAGGCACGGTCGACGTGATCGTCTGCGACGGCTTCGTCGGCAACGTCGCGCTGAAGACGTCCGAAGGGCTCGCGCAGATGCTGTCCGACATCATCCGCGAGGAGTTCGGCCGGTCGCTGATGTCGAAGCTGATGGCGCTGCTCGCGCTGCCGGTGCTGATGCGTTTCAAGAAGCGCGTCGATCACCGCCAGTACAACGGCGCGGCGCTGCTGGGGCTGAAGAGCCTCGTGATCAAAAGCCACGGTTCGGCCGACGCCTACGCGTTTGAGTGGGCGATCAAACGGGGTTATGATGCCGTCAAAAACGGCGTGCTGGAGCGCCTCACGCGTGCGATGGCGGACAATTCGGTGTCGCTCGGCGACGGCGAACACGACGCGGGCGGCGCAGGCCCGACGAGCCCGGCCGCAGGCCACCACGCCGAACCTTCCGCTGCGCAATCCTCTAAAGCATAAATGGCCCAATCGACTCTCTATTCCCGCGTGCTCGGCACGGGCAGCTACCTGCCGCCCGACCGGGTCACGAACCAGCAGCTCGCCGACCGTCTCGCGAAGGAAGGCATCGAGACGAGCGATGAGTGGATCGTTGCGCGCACGGGCATCCATGCGCGCCATTTCGCCGCACCGGACGTCACGACGAGCGATCTCGCGCTCGAAGCGGCGCGCCGTGCGATCGAGGCGGCCGATATCGATCCGCAGTCGATCGACCTGATCATCGTCGCGACTTCGACCCCCGATTTCGTGTTCCCCAGCACGGCTTGCCTGCTGCAGAACAAGCTCGGCATCAAGAACGGCGGCGCGGCATTCGACGTGCAGGCCGTGTGCTCGGGCTTCGCCTATGCGATGGCGACGGCCGACAGCTTCATCCGCAGCGGCCAGCACCGCACGGCGCTCATCGTCGGCGCGGAGACGTTCTCGCGCATTCTCGATTTCAAGGACCGCACGACCTGCGTGCTGTTCGGCGACGGCGCGGGCGCGGTGATCCTGTCCGCCTCGGAAGAGCCGGGCGTGCTCGGCAGCGCGCTGCACGCGGACGGCAGCTATTCGAACATCCTCTGCACGCCGGGCAACGTCAATCGCGGTGTGATCGACGGCAGCGCGTTCCTGTACATGGATGGGCAGGCCGTGTTCAAGCTCGCGGTCAACGTGCTCGAAAAGGTCGCGATCGAGGCGCTCGCCAAGGCGAATCTCGCGCCCGAGCAGGTCGACTGGCTGATTCCGCACCAGGCCAACATCCGCATCATGACCAGCACCTGCCGCAAGCTCGGCCTGCCGCAGGAGCGCATGGTCGTGACGGTCGACCAGCACGGCAACACGTCGGCTGCGTCGATCCCGCTGGCGCTCGACGCCGCGGTGCGTGACGGCCGCATCCAGCGCGGTCAGCACGTGCTGATCGAAGGCGTCGGCGGCGGCTTCACGTGGGGCGCGTCCGTCTTCCGCTACTGATCCGCGGCGCGCAATTGCTGCGCGCGGATCCCGAACCGGCGCGCCGTTCGTGCGCGCCGTCCGAATCGATTCAATTGGGGACGATATGAAATTCGCATTCGTTTTTCCGGGGCAGGGCTCGCAGTCGGTCGGCATGCTCAACGCATTCGCCGATCTCGCCGTCGTGCGCGAGACGCTCCAGGAAGCATCCGATGCACTCAATCAGGATCTCGGCAAGCTGATCGCCGAAGGTCCGGCCGAAGAGCTGAATCTGACCACCAACACGCAGCCCGTGATGCTGACGGCCGCCTACGCGTGCTATCGCGCATGGCAGCAGGCCGGCGGTCCGGCACCGTCGATCGTCGCGGGCCATAGCCTCGGCGAATACACGGCGCTCGTCGCCGCGGGCGCGATCGCGTTCAAGGACGCGGTGCCGCTCGTGCGCTTCCGCGCGCAGGCGATGCAGACGGCCGTGCCGGTCGGCCAGGGCGGCATGGCGGCGATCCTGGGTCTCGATGACGACATGGTGCGCGCCGTGTGCGCCGAAGCCGCGGAAGCGGGCATCGTCGAAGCGGTGAACTTCAACGCGCCGGCGCAGGTCGTGATCGCGGGCGCGAAGGCGGCCGTCGAGAAGGCCTGCGAGATCGCGAAGGCGAAGGGCGCGAAACGCGCGCTGCCGCTGCCGGTATCGGCGCCGTTCCATTCGTCGCTGCTCAAGCCGGCGTCGGACCAGTTGCGCGACTATCTGGCGAACGTCGACGTGAAGGCGCCGCAGATTCCGGTCGTCAACAACATCGACGTCGCGGTGGTCAGCGATCCGGCCGCGATCAAGGACGCGCTGGTGCGCCAGGCCGCGGGCCCGGTGCGCTGGGTCGAATGCGTGCGGCACATCGCGGGCACGGGCGTCACGCACGTGATCGAATGCGGTCCGGGCAAGGTGCTGGCAGGCCTGACGAAGCGCATCGACGGCAACCTGGTCGGCGCATCGGTGTTCGATCCGGCTTCGCTCGACGAAGCACTGAAGCTGGCGACCGCCTGACGCGGCGCCTTTCCTCAAGAGACGGATATTCGATTCATGGAAAAGACTCTCGATAAACAGGTCGCGATCGTGACCGGCGCATCGCGCGGCATCGGCCGGGCGATCGCGCTCGAACTCGCGCGCCTGGGCGCGACGGTGATCGGCACGGCGACGAGCGAATCGGGCGCCGCCGCGATTACCGCCGGGTTCGCGGAAGCGGGCGTGACGGGCCGCGGCGCGTTGCTGAACGTCAACGACGCGGCGGCAGCCGAAGCGCTGATCGACGCGACCGTGAAGGAATTCGGCGCGCTCCACGTGCTCGTCAACAACGCGGGGATCACGCAGGACCAGCTCGCGATGCGGATGAAGGACGAGGACTGGGATGCGGTGATCGACACCAACCTGAAGTCGGTGTTCCGCCTGTCGCGCGCGGTGCTGCGCCCGATGATGAAGGCCCGCGGCGGTCGCATCATCAACATCACGTCGGTGGTCGGCTCGGCCGGCAACCCGGGCCAGGTCAACTACGCGGCCGCGAAGGCCGGCGTCGCGGGCATGACGCGTGCGCTTGCACGTGAAATCGGCAGCCGTGGCATCACGGTGAACTGCGTCGCGCCGGGCTTCATCGACACCGACATGACGAAGACGCTGCCGGAAGAACAGCAGGCCGCGCTCAAGACCCAGATTCCGCTCGGCCGCCTCGGCAGCCCGGCAGACATCGCCCATGCCGTCGCGTTCCTCGCATCGCCGCAGGCCGGTTATATCACCGGCACGACGCTGCACGTGAACGGCGGCATGTACATGTCGTAACGGTTTTCGTTTACCATCCGCGCCGTATCCCGTTTTTCAGGCGGATCGGTGCTTGATCGACCATCAAGCCAACGCGCGTTTTGCCGTCAGCAAACCTGATAAAATGCGCGCACTTGTAAATCTGAACTTTCCCTCGGAGGGGTAATGGATAACATCGAACAACGTGTCAAGAAGATCGTCGCTGAGCAACTGGGCGTCGCGGAAGCCGAGATCAAGAACGAAGCATCGTTCGTGAACGATCTGGGCGCGGATTCGCTCGACACGGTCGAACTGGTGATGGCTCTGGAAGACGAGTTCGGCATGGAAATCCCGGACGAAGAAGCAGAGAAGATCACGACCGTTCAGCAAGCGATCGACTACGCTCGCGCAAACGTCAAGGCGTAAGCGCCTTTCGCGCTTGTCCGCCACGTCGCCGCGATCTTCGCGATTGACGCGCCATCCTGCCGGCTTCGTGCCGGACGGACTAACAGCCACAGGGCTCGCAGGGCTGGTTCCTGTGGCCACTGTGGCTTTTGTTTTTGTCATCCAATAATGGAAAAGAGGTTACCGTGAGCCGCCGTCGTGTTGTTGTTACAGGCCTGGGGCTGATTTCGCCTGTTGGCAATAATGTTGCCGACGGCTGGGCCAATCTCGTCGCCGGCAAGTCCGGTATCGCCACCGTCACGAAGTTCGATGCGTCGAACCTCGCCTGCCATTTCGCGGGCGAAGTGAAGGGTTTCAGCGCCGAGGAGTACATCCCGGCGAAGGAAGCCCGCAACATGGATACGTTCATCCATTACGGCATCGCAGCCGGCGTCCAGGCGATCCGGGACAGCGGCCTCGAAGTGAACGAAGCCAATGCGGAACGCATCGGCGTGCTGGTCGGCTCCGGTATCGGCGGCCTGCCGATGATCGAAGACACGCACCAGACCTACGTCGATCGCGGCCCGCGCCGGATTTCCCCGTTCTTCGTGCCGGGTTCGATCATCAACATGATCTCGGGTCACCTGAGCATCATGTTCGGCCTGAAGGGCCCGAACCTCGCGGCCGTGACGGCCTGCACGACCGGTCTGCACAGCATCGGCCTCGCGGCGCGCCTGATTCAGGCCGGCGACGCCGACGTGATGGTCGCGGGCGGCGCCGAATCGACGGTGTCGCCGCTGGGCATCGGCGGTTTCGCGGCCGCGCGCGCGCTGTCGACCCGCAACGACGATCCGGCCACCGCGTCCCGTCCGTGGGACAAGGACCGTGACGGCTTCGTGCTGGGCGAGGGTGCAGGCGTGATGGTGCTCGAGGAATACGAGGCGGCGAAGGCACGCGGCGCGAAGATCTATGCGGAGGTCTCGGGCTTCGGCATGACGGGCGATGCGTACCACATGACCGCGCCGAACATGGACGGTCCTCGCCGCTGCATGGTCGCGGCACTGCGCGACGCCGGCGTGAACGCGGACGAGGTCCAGTACCTGAACGCGCACGGCACGTCGACGCAGCTCGGCGACAAGAACGAGTCCGATGCGGTGAAGGCGGCATTCGGCGAGCACGCGTACAAGCTCGTGGTGAACTCGACGAAGTCGATGACGGGTCACCTGCTGGGTGGCGCGGGCGGCCTCGAGTCGGTGTTCACGGTGCTGGCGCTGCACAACAACGTGTCGCCGCCGACCATCAACATCTTCAATCAGGACCCCGAGTGCGATCTCGACTACTGCGCGAACACCGCGCGTGACATGAAGATCGACGTGGCCGTGAAGAACAACTTCGGCTTCGGCGGTACCAACGGCACGCTGGTGTTCAAGCGCGTCTGACGCTGAAATCGCTTGACGAGTCCATTCGATGCTCCGGCCGGGCGTCCGCAATGCTTTGCATTGCGGGCCTCGGCCGTGTCGTATGTGGTGCTGGCCGCGTTCGTCGCGGCGGCGGCCGTCTCCGCGTACCTGTTCTGGGCGCCGCGGGCCGGTGCCGCTGCCGGCGCGTGCGTGTCGGCGGCGACGGCCGCGCTGCTTGCCGTGTGCGCCGCGCGAGCCTGTGCCCGCCGGCTGCCGGCCGAGTTGCGGATCGATGCATTCGGGGAGATTGCGGCGTTTGGCCGCACCGGGCGCTTGCTGGCCCGGGGCCGCGTGACGGGTCATGCACACTGGAGCAGCCTGCTGCTCGTGCTGTCGGTCGGGCAGGGCGCCCGGCGCGCGCGGCCGTTGCTGATTCCGGCCGATGCGCTCGACACCGCGTCGTTCAGCGCGCTGTCCGTGCTGGCGCGTACCGCGGGCACGGCGGGGCGGGCATGACGGCGGCGCGGTTACCAGCCGTAACCAGCGGCCGGCGCCGGAACGCTACAATAACGCTCCGCGTTGCATCCCTAGTTAACGGATTTGTCAGGTGAGTGAAAAAGAAATCGATCAGGCTCTGGTCGAGCGCGTACAGAAAGGCGACAAGGCAGCGTTCGAACTCCTGGTCTCCAAATACCACCGCAAGATCATTCGGCTGATCTCGCGCCTCGTGCGGGATCCCGCCGAGGTCGAGGATGTGGCCCAGGACGCGTTCATCAAGGCGTATCGTGCGCTGCCGCAATTTCGCGGCGAGTCGGCGTTCTACACGTGGTTGTACCGGATTGCCGTCAATACGGCGAAGAACTACCTTGCGACGCAGGGCCGGCGGGCACCGACCTCCACCGAGGCCGATGCCGAGGAAGCGGAAACTTTCTCCGACGCAGACCAACTAAGGGATATCAACACGCCTGAGTCGATGTTGATGAGCAAGCAGATTGCCGAGACGGTCAACGCTGCAATGGCCGTCCTGCCCGAAGAGCTGCGCCAGGCGATTACGCTGCGCGAGATCGAAGGCTTGAGCTACGAAGAGATCGCGGAAATGATGGATTGTCCGATCGGGACGGTCCGGTCGCGGATCTTCAGGGCGCGCGAGGCAATCGCTGCGAAATTGCGTCCGCTGCTCGATACGCCCGAAGGCAAGCGCTGGTAAGCGCGGCGGGCGCAACGACGCGGGTCGGGGTCTATTACGGATAGAGTCGTGAAATCACGACGGGGTGTGTGCAAGATGGGGAGCATCATGGGGTCGGTCAATACGCAGTCGCAAGCGTGCTCGCGCGGCGAGCGCCTTTCCGCTCTGGTCGACGGTGAACTGTTCGACGGCCCGGATCACGGGCAGTTTCTGGCTGAGCTCGACCGCGCGGATCGCGCTGCGTGGGCCCATTACCACCTGATCGGCGATGCGCTGCGCTCGGACGAGCTCGCGCTGTCGCCCGCGCTGAGCGTCGCGTTCACCGCGCGCATGTCCGCCGCGCTCGAAAGCGAGCCGCACCTGCTCGCGCCGGCCGCCGCGCCGGTCGCGCGCAAGCTGCTGTCGCTGCGCCGGCGTGTCGTGCCCGCGTTCGCGGTGGCCGCCGCGGCAGCCACGCTGACGTGGATCGTCGTCCCGCAGATGCAGACGGCGGGTGTGCCGGGCGCCGTCCAGGTCGCATCGGCAGGCGCGCCGCAGAGCGGCAACCTGCAGCGCGTGACGGTTGCACAGGCATCCGCGCAGCCGGGCCTGCAGGACGTCAACATCATCCGCGACGCAAGTCTCGACCAATACCTTGAAGCGCATCAGCAATTCGCGCAGCAGCCCGTCGTCACGGGCTCGATGCCGCTGATCCGCGCTGCCGTGACCACCACGCCAGGCCAATAAACCCGATGCGGACATTGCAGTTGAATCACGCCATCTCCGGATGGAAGCGGCTGCCGGCTCTCCTGCTTTGCGCAGCCGCCCTGTTGTCCGTTCAATCCCTGCCTGCCAGCGCCCAGCAACCGGACGATCCCGTCGCGACCCGCAAGGGTGCGGCGGACTGGCTCGACCGCATCCAGCAGGCGGCGCAGCAGCAGAGCTACGAGGGTACGTTCGTCTACCAGCGCGGCGGGTATGTCCAGTCGTCGCGCATCGCGCATGTGGCGTCCCGCGACGGCGAGTTCGAGCGGATCGAGTCGCTCGACGGCAAGCCGCGCAAGGTGCTGCGGCATAACGACGAGCTGTACACGTTCGTGCCCGAGCGCAAGCTGTGCGTGGTCGAGCGCCGCCAGACGCGCGATTCGTTCCCCGCGCTGCTCGGTGCCGGCGGCGAGCACGTGATGTCCGTCTACGACGCGAAGCTGCTCGGCAAGGACCGTGTGGCCGGGATCGACGCACAGGTGGTCGAGCTCGTGCCGAAGGACGCGTACCGCTTCACCTACAAGCTGTGGGCCGACACCCGCACCGGGCTGCTGCTGCGTTCACAGACGCTCGATGCGAGCGATCACGTGCTCGAGCAGGTCGCGTTTTCGCAGCTGCAGACGGGCGGCGCGACCGGTGACAAATCCGCGATCGCGGCCGGCATGCGCAACCTGAGCGGCTGGACGGTGGTCCGCCCGCCGGTCGCGGCGGTCGACATGGAGGCGCAGGGCTGGCAGATCGCGCCGACCATCGCCGGCTTCCGGAAGATTCGCGAGGTGCGCCGGCCGATGGCCGCGCGCGACGCCGGTGATCCTCCGATTCCGGTCGACCAGGCCGTCTTCACGGACGGCCTCGCGACGATCTCCGTCTTCATCGAGCCGGCCGAAAAGAATACGCGCAAGGAAGGCGCGGGCAGCACCGGCGCGACCCACGTGCTCGTGAAGCGTCGCGGCGACTACTGGATCACCGTGCTCGGCGAAGTGCCGCCGGCCACGTTGCAGCAGTTCGCGTCTGCCATAGAATACAAGGCTTCCAAGTAACGCTACGGCTTCCGACATGACGAAACTCACGCTGCGCAAAGTGTTCGCGGCGGCGGTGCTGTGTGCCTGCCTGCCGCTCGCCCCGCATACCGCGGCCGCGGTCACGCCTCCCGCTGCCAGCCTTCCCGATTTCGCCGATCTGGTCGAAAAGGTCGGGCCGGCTGTCGTGAACATCCGGACCACCGCGAACGTGCCGACGCCCGGCCCGCGCGGCGTGCTCCCGCCAGGCTTCGATAATGGCGACATGTCGGAATTCTTCCGGCGCTTCTTCGGCATTCCGCTGCCGCAGGCGCCCGGCAACGGTGGTGGCGGCGGTAATGGCAATCCGAAGAACGCGCCGGCGCCGGACAATCCGCCCGACACCGAACAGAACCGCGGTGTCGGTTCGGGCTTCATCGTGTCGGCAGACGGCTACGTGATGACCAACGCGCACGTCGTCGACGACGCGGACACCATCTACGTGACGCTGACCGACAAGCGCGAATTCAAGGCGAAGCTGATCGGCGTCGACGACCGCACGGACGTCGCGGTCGTCAAGATCCAGGCGTCGAACCTGCCGGTCGTCGCGATCGGCGATTCGAACAAGGTGCGCGTCGGCGAGTGGGTCGTCGCGATCGGTTCGCCGTTCGGCCTCGACAACACCGTGACGGCCGGCATCGTGAGTTCGAAGAGCCGCAACACGGGCGATTACCTGCCGTTCATCCAGACCGACGTCGCGGTGAACCCCGGCAACTCGGGCGGCCCGCTGATCAACATGCAGGGCGAGGTGATCGGCATCAACTCGCAGATCTACAGCCGCACCGGCGGTTTCATGGGCATTTCGTTCGCGATCCCGATCGACGAGGCGATGCGCGTGGCCGACCAGCTGAAGGCGACCGGCAAGGTCACGCGCGGCCGCATCGCGGTGGCGATCGGCGAGGTGACGAAGGACGTGGCCGACTCGATCGGGCTGCCGAAGGCGGAAGGCGCGCTCGTCAGCAGCGTCGAACCGGGCGGTCCGGCCGACAAGGCCGGTATCCAGCCGGGCGACATCATCCTGAAGTTCAACGGCCGGCCGGTCGATACGGCGTCGGATCTGCCGCGCATGGTCGGCGACACGAAGCCGGGCACCAAGGCGACCGTCAGCGTATGGCGCAAGGGTCAGGCGCGCGATCTGCCGATCACGATCGCCGAGACGCCGGCCGAGACGACGGCGAAGGCCGAGCAGCGCAAGAGCGCGCCGCAGAAGCCGCGCCAGGCGAATTCGCTCGGCTTGACGGTCAGCGACCTTTCCGCGGATCAGCTGAAGTCGCTGAAGCTGAAGAACGGCGTGCAGATCGACGGCGTCGACGGCCCGGCGGCCCGAGCGGGGCTGCAGCGCGGCGACATCGTGCTGCGCGTCGGCGACACCGACATCACGAGCGCGAAGCAGTTCGCCGACGTGACCGCGCAGCTCGATCCGCAGAAGGCGGTCGCGGTGCTGGTGCGGCGCGGCGACAACACGCAGTTCGTGCCGGTGCGCCCGCGCCCGATTCAGAAGTAACGCGCCGATGTTCACGCTCTACGGCCGCGGCTGGTGCCATCTGTGCGACGACCTGCGCGATGCGCTGGCGCCGCTGGCGGCCGAATTCGGCGTCGCGGTCGACTACGTCGACATCGATGCGGATCCGGCACTCGTTGCGCGTTACGACGAGGACGTGCCGGTGCTGTTGCTGGATGGCACGGAAGTGTGCCGCCACCGGTTCGACGAGGCGAGGGTGCGCGGCGCGCTCGCGGCTCGGCGCTGAACCCGGCTCTGCTGCCGGCCGGCCGCGCGTTGCGCGGGGCTTCCGGCGGCGGACCCGCCGGCCAGGGCCTCCGGCGGGGCGTCCCTGGCCGGGCGTCCCAAATTACCGCCCGGCAAAGGCCTTTTCGGCTAAAATAAGCCGTTTTTTCACCGACTTACAAGGCGTGCTCCGCAGTCGTCGAGCGCGCCTTTTTCGCTTGATCGGCACTGAATGGATCATATTCGCAATTTCTCGATCATCGCGCACATCGACCATGGCAAGTCGACGCTCGCGGATCGCATCATCCAGGTATGCGGCGGCCTCGCCGACCGTGAAATGGAAGCGCAGGTGCTCGACTCGATGGATATCGAGCGCGAGCGCGGCATCACGATCAAGGCGCAGACGGCTGCACTGTCCTATCGCGCTCGCGACGGGAAGGTCTACAACCTCAACCTGATCGATACGCCGGGGCACGTCGACTTCTCGTACGAAGTCAGCCGTTCGCTGTCCGCGTGCGAAGGGGCGCTGCTCGTGGTCGACGCGAGCCAGGGCGTCGAGGCGCAGACGGTCGCGAACTGCTACACGGCGATCGAGCTCGGCGTCGAGGTCGTGCCGGTACTGAACAAGATCGACCTGCCGGCCGCGAACCCCGAGAATGCGATCGAGGAGATCGAGGACGTGATCGGCATCGACGCGACCGACGCGACGCGCTGCAGCGCGAAGACGGGTCTCGGCGTCGAGGACGTGCTCGAAGCGCTGATCGCGAAGGTGCCGCCGCCGAAGGGCGATCCGGCCGCGCCGCTGCAGGCGCTGATCATCGACTCGTGGTTCGACAACTACGTCGGCGTCGTGATGCTCGTGCGGATCGTCAACGGCACGCTGCGTCCGAAGGACAAGATCAAGATGATGGCGACCGGCGCGCAGTATCCGGTCGAGCACGTCGGCGTGTTCACGCCGAAGTCGCGCAATCTCGACTCGCTGTCGGCGGGGCAGGTGGGTTTCATCATCGCCGGCATCAAGGAACTGACGGCCGCGAAGGTCGGCGACACCGTCACGCACGCGACCAAGGCGGCCGCCGAACCGCTGCCGGGCTTCAAGGAAGTGAAGCCGCAGGTGTTCGCGGGCCTCTATCCGGTCGAGGCGAACCAGTACGACGCGCTGCGTGAATCGCTCGAGAAGCTGAAGCTCAACGATGCATCGCTGCAGTACGAGCCGGAAGTGTCGCAGGCACTCGGCTTCGGTTTCCGCTGCGGCTTCCTCGGGCTGCTGCACATGGAAATCGTGCAGGAGCGACTCGAGCGCGAGTTCGACATGGACCTCATCACGACCGCACCGACGGTCGTCTACGAGGTCGTGCAGAGCGACGGCTCGACGATCATGGTCGAGAACCCGGCGAAGATGCCGGAGCCCGGCCGCATCGCCGAAGTGCGCGAGCCGATCGTCACCGTGAACCTGTACATGCCGCAGGACTACGTCGGTTCCGTGATCACGCTGTGCGAGCAGAAGCGCGGCTCGCAGATCAACATGCAGTATCACGGCCGCCAGGTGCAGCTCACGTACGAAATCCCGATGGCCGAGATCGTGCTCGACTTCTTCGATCGCCTGAAGTCGGTGTCGCGCGGCTATGCGTCGATGGACTACGAGTTCAAGGAATACCGTTCGTCGGACGTCGTGAAGGTCGACATGCTGATCAACGGCGACAAGGTCGACGCGCTGTCGATCATCGTGCACCGGTCGCAGTCGCAATACCGCGGTCGCGAGGTTGCCGCGAAGATGCGCGAGATCATTCCGCGCCAGATGTACGACGTGGCGATCCAGGCCGCGATCGGCGCGCACATCGTCGCACGCGAGAACATCAAGGCACTGCGCAAGAACGTGCTCGCGAAGTGCTACGGCGGCGACATCACGCGAAAGAAGAAACTGCTCGAGAAGCAGAAAGAAGGTAAGAAACGCATGAAGCAGGTGGGTTCGGTCGAGATCCCGCAGGAGGCGTTCCTCGCGATCTTGCGCGTCGAAGACAAATAACAGGACTGATCCTTTTATGAATTTTGCGCTGATTCTTTTTGTGCTCGTCGTCGTGACGGGCGTAGCGTGGGTGTTGGACAAACTGGTGTTCCTGCCGCAGCGGCGCAAGGCGGCCGACGCGGCGATCGAGGAGTTCGATCGTCAGCAGTCGCGTATCGACAAGCGTTTCGCGGACGAAAACGCGGGGCAGACGCGTTCGAAGCTGCGCGACGAAAAGCTGCGCCAGCCGTGGTGGCTCGAGTACACCGCGAGCTTCTTCCCGGTGATCCTGGCCGTGTTCGTCGTGCGTTCGTTCATCGTCGAGCCGTTCAAGATCCCGTCGGGCTCGATGGTGCCGACGCTGCTGGTCGGCGACTTCATCCTCGTCAACAAGTTCGAATACGGCCTGCGCATGCCGATCACGAACACGAAGATCACGCAGGGCAGCCCGCTGTCGCGCGGCGACGTCGTCGTGTTCCGTTATCCGAAGGACGAGTCGGTCGACTACATCAAGCGCGTGATCGGCCTGCCGGGCGACACGGTCGCTTACCAGGACAAGCAACTGACGATCAACGGCCAGCCGGTGCCCGAAACGCCGCTGCCGGATTTCTTCGACGACGAGCGCCAGAACTACGCGAAGCAGTTCGAGGAAACGATCGGCACGAAGAAGAACGCGATCCTCAACAATCCCGCCGTGCCGCCGTTCGTGATGGGCGCCTACGACTATCCGTATCGCGACAACTGCACGTACAACAGCCGCGGCGTGATCTGCAAGGTGCCGCCCGGTCACTACTTCATGATGGGCGACAACCGCGACAACAGCGCGGACAGCCGCTACTGGGGTTTCGTGCCGGACAACAACATCGTCGGCCGTGCGTTCTTCATCTGGATGAACTTCGGCGACCTGAAGCGCATCGGTTCCTTCAACTGACCGTATTCGATTCACACGCAATACGCGACGCACGGGCCGCGTCGCGTATTGCCGAACTACTTTAAGAACCGGCGGTAACACCGCCTCGTCACGCCTTTTCGCGTCCGGCCGTGCCGTTTCGGCCCGACCGGCGCCCGCGTTATACTCCTGCACATGCCCCTATCCCAGTTGGAAAGCCGGCTGCGCTACGAATTTCGCAATGCGGAATTGTTGCGCCAGGCTTTGACCCATCGCAGTCACAGTGCCACGCACAACGAACGGCTCGAGTTTCTCGGCGATTCCGTTCTGAATTGCGCGGTGGCCGCCCTTTTGTTCCAGCGTTTCAGCAAGCTGGACGAAGGCGACCTGTCGCGCGTGCGCGCCAATCTCGTCAAGCAGCAGTCGCTGTATGAAATCGCTCAGGCCCTGAATATTTCCGAAGGGTTGCGGCTGGGCGAGGGCGAGTTGCGCAGCGGCGGCTTCCGTCGCCCGTCGATCCTCGCGGACGCGTTCGAAGCCATCATCGGGGCGGTATTCCTCGATGGCGGCTTCGAAGCCGCCCAAGGGGTCATCAAGCGCCTCTATATCCCGATTCTCGACCACATCGATCCGCGCACGCTCGGCAAGGACGCGAAGACGCTGCTGCAGGAATACCTGCAGGGGCACAAGATCGCGCTGCCGACCTACACGGTCGTCGCGACCCATGGTGCGGCGCACAATCAGCAGTTCGAGGTCGAATGCACGGTGCCGAAGCTCGACGTGAAGGTGTCGGGCTCCGGCGCGAGCCGGCGGGCGGCCGAGCAGGCCGCCGCGAAGAAGGCGCTCGACGAGGTGCTGGCGGCCGCGCCGATGCTCGCTTCGAAGCCGAAGCGTTCGAAGAACGCACGCGGGTCGAAGCATGTCGAGCCTGAAATCGTGCCGGGCGTGAAGGGTGTGCAGGAAGCGCTCGACCTGCGTTCTCCGGAGCGCAAGGAGCGTGCGGCGGCGCGTGACGCGAAGGCGGCCGCTGCCGCGTCCGCAGCGGCCGATGCCGGCGCACAGCCGGGCGACCGGCCGGCGCAGGCGCCGATGGCCGCGATTCGCGCGGCGCATGTCGATACAGCCGCGGACAAGGCCGACCGGCCCGCGAAGCCGACGGCCGACAAGCCTGCCGAGAAACCTGCCGACAAGGCGACCGACAAACCGTCAGACAAGCCGGCGGATCGCAGCGAACCCGGCGCGCGCGCGGCGGACAAGCCAGCCGAACGCACTGACAAGCCAGCCGAAGGCGCGCCCCGTGCAGCCGACAAGCCGGCGGGCCAGGCGACCGATCCGGCCGTGTCGTCCGCCGACAAGCCTGCTGCCGGTTCCGACGCCGCTTCGCGTGCGACGCCGCGCGCCCGCGACGCCGCGGCGCCCGGCCCCGAGGCGCCGCAGGGCGGCGCAAGCCTCGCTGCCGCGCAGGCGCGCGTGGCCGATGCCGATCACTGAATTGCCCATCGATCGTGCCGCGCGTCGCGCGGCCGTTTCCGAACCTGTCTCCCAAACGATATGAACACTCCCGCTCCTACCGGTTTCCGTTGCGGCATGATCGCGATCGTGGGCCGCCCGAACGTCGGCAAGTCGACGTTGATGAACGCACTCGTCGGCCAGAAGATCAGCATCACGTCGCGCAAGGCGCAAACCACGCGCCATCGCATCACCGGCATCAACACGTTCGACGACGCGCAATTCGTGTTCGTCGACACGCCGGGCTTCCAGACCCGTCACAGCACCGCGCTGAACCGCTCGCTGAACCGCGCGGTCACGTCGACGCTCACGTCGGTCGACGTGATCCTGTTCGTGATCGAGGCCGGCCGCTTCGGGCCCGACGACCAGAAGGTGCTCGACCTGATCCCGCCCGGCATGCCGACGCTGCTGATCGCGAACAAGATCGACCGCGTGAACGACAAGGCCACGCTGTTCCCGTTCATGCAGAAGGTGAGCGAACTGCGCGAATTCACCGAGCTCGTGCCGCTGTCGGCGCAGAAGCCGGAAGACATCAAGCGCCTGCTGGACACGATCAAGCCGTACTTGCCGGAAGGCGAGCCGATCTACGGCGAGGACGAGCTGACCGACCGCAGCTCGCGCTTTCTCGCGGCCGAAATCCTGCGCGAGAAGGTGTTCCGCTGGACCGGCGACGAACTGCCGTACACGAGCACCGTCCTGATCGACAAGTTCGAGGAGGAAGGGCGCCTGAAGCGCATCTTCGCGACGATCCTCGTCGAACGCGATTCGCACAAGGCGATGGTGATCGGCAAGAAGGGCGAGAAGCTCAAGCAGATCAGCACCGAGGCGCGGATGGACATGGAGAAGCTGTTCGACGGCCCCGTGTACCTCGAGACCTTCGTGAAGGTGAAGAGCGGCTGGGCCGACAACGAGGCGGGGCTGCGCGCCTATGGGTACGAATGACGCGCTGACGTCGACCGAAGATGCGGTGACCGCCGGCGCGAACGACGCGCCATTGCCGGCACCGCCCGAACCGCCGCGTCGCAAGGCGCGGCGCGCGACCTCTCGCACGTCCGATTTCCGCGTCGCCGAGCAGCCGGCGTTCGTGCTGCACAGCTATCCGTACCGGGAAACGAGCCTGATCATCGACGTGCTCACGCGCGATCACGGCCGGCTCGCGCTCGTCGCGAAGGGCGCGAAGCGCCCGCACTCCGCGCTGCGCGGCGTGCTGCAGACGTTCCAGCCGCTGCTGCTGTCCTGGTCGGGCAAATCCGAAGTGCGCACGCTGACGGGCGCCGAGTGGGTCGGCGGGATGCTGCCGCTCGGCGGCGACGGGCTGCTGTGCGGCTTCTACGCGAACGAGTTGCTCGTGAAATTCTGCGCGCGCGAGGATCCGCAGCCGCCGCTCTTCAATCATTACGTGCTGACCTTGACGCGTCTCGCGCACGGCGAGCCCGCGGTGCAGGTGCTACGCTCGTTCGAGCGCGTGCTGCTGCGCGAGACCGGCTATGCGATGGCGCTGAACCGCACGGTCGCGCGCCGGGCGGTCGAGCCCGATCGCCGCTACGTGTTCGATCCCGAGCGCGGCGTGCGCAATGCGGACGACGACGTGCCGTCGCACTGGCCGGTGATTACCGGACAGACGTTGCTCGACATGGAGCAGGACGATTACCATCGAGCCCAGACGGTCGCGCAAAGCAAGACGCTGATGCGCTTCCTGCTGAACACCTATCTCGGCGGTACGCCGCTTGCCACGCGTCAGATCCTGATCGACCTGCAAAACCTATGAGCTTCTTCCTGACAACGCCCACCGTCATCGACCTCGGCGTGAACATCGACCACGTCGCGACGCTGCGCAACGCGCGCGGCACGGCCTATCCCGATCCGATCCGCGCGGCGCTCGCGGCCGAAGAGGCCGGTGCTGACGCGATCACGCTGCACCTGCGCGAGGACCGCCGCCACATCGTCGACGCCGACGTGCGCACGCTGCGCCCGCAGCTGAAGACGCGGATGAACCTCGAATGCGCGGTGACGGCCGAGATGCTCGACATCGCATGCGAAGTGCGTCCGCACGACGCGTGCCTCGTGCCCGAGAAGCGCGAGGAACTGACGACCGAAGGCGGTCTCGACGTCGCCGGCCGCTTCGAGGCCGTGCGTGCGGCATGCCGGCAGCTCGCCGACGCCGGCGTGCGCGTGTCGCTGTTCATCGATCCGGACGAAACGCAGATCCGCGCCGCGCACGAAGCCGGCGCGCCGGTGGTCGAGCTGCATACCGGCCGCTACGCCGATGCGCACGACGAAGCCGAGCAGCAGCGCGAATACGAACGCATCGTCGCGGGCGTGCAGGCCGGCGCGCAACTGGGCCTGAAGGTCAACGCCGGTCACGGACTGCATTACACGAACGTGCAGCAGATCGCCGCGATCGACGGCATCGTCGAGCTGAACATCGGCCACGCGATCGTCGCGCACGCGATCTTCGCGGGCTGGGACAACGCGGTGCGCGAGATGAAGGCGATCATGGTCGCCGCGCGTGTGGCCGCGCTGCACGGCGGCGCGCGCTGACGATGCATTCCGTGCGCGCGCGCTTCGCTCGTCACCCGGCGTCGTCCGTGCGTCACGGCGGGCGCTGACATGGCGATCTACGGCATCGGTACCGACATCGTCCAGGTGAGCCGCATCGCGGCCGTGCTCGAGCGCACGGGCGGCCGGTTTGCCGAGAAGGTGCTGGGCCCCGACGAACTGCGCGTGTTCCATGCGCGCCGCGCGCGCTCCGAGGCGCGCGGCATCGCGTTTCTCGCGACGCGCTTTTCCGCGAAGGAAGCGTTCTCGAAGGCGATCGGGCTCGGCATGCACTGGCCGATGACGTGGCGCGCGCTGCAGACCCTCAACCAGCGCAGCGGCGAGCCGTACGTCG
Source organism: Burkholderia sp. Bp8984 (assembly GCF_003853755.1). Taxonomy (NCBI): domain Bacteria; kingdom Pseudomonadati; phylum Pseudomonadota; class Betaproteobacteria; order Burkholderiales; family Burkholderiaceae; genus Burkholderia; species Burkholderia sp. Bp8984. The sequence continues at coordinate 87,894 of NZ_QTQN01000015.1, read as the reverse complement.
TCGCGTCGGGTGAGCTGGCCGACTGGCTCGCCGCGCGCGGCATCACGGCGCGCGTGACGGTCAGCGACGAACGCGACTACGCGGTGTCGTTCGTGGTCGCCGAGACCGACGCAGCGCCGCCTGCACCCGCACCTGTTTCCCGAACCACTCCCTGACGGACTTTCCGATTCGATGAAAACGACTCCCGGCCCGGTCATGCTCGACGTCGTCGGCACGGCCCTGTCGCGCGACGATGCGCGGCGCCTTGCGCATCCGAACACCGGCGGCGTGATCCTGTTCGCGCGGCATTTCCAGAACCGTGCGCAGCTCACCGCGCTGACCGACTCGATCCGCGCGGTGCGCGAGGACATCCTGATCGCCGTCGATCACGAAGGCGGCCGCGTGCAGCGGTTCCGCACCGACGGCTTCACGGTGTTGCCGGCGATGCGCCGCCTCGGCGAACTGTGGGACCGCGACGTGCTGCTCGCGACGAAGGTCGCGACCGCGGTCGGCTACATCCTGGCGTCCGAGCTGCGCGCATGCGGCATCGACATGAGCTTCACGCCGGTGCTCGATCTCGACTACGGGCACTCGAAGGTGATCGGCGATCGTGCGTTCCATCGCGACCCGCGCGTCGTCACGCTGCTCGCGAAGAGCCTCAACCATGGGCTGTCGCTCGCGGGCATGGCGAACTGCGGCAAGCATTTCCCGGGGCACGGCTTCGCGGAAGCCGATTCGCACGTCGCGCTGCCGACCGACGACCGGCCGCTCGACGCGATCCTCAAGCAGGACGTTGCGCCGTACGACTGGCTCGGCCTGGCGCTGACCGCGGTGATTCCCGCACACGTGATCTACACGCAGGTCGACAAGCGGCCGGCCGGCTTCTCGCGCGTGTGGCTGCAGGACATCCTGCGCGGGCAGCTCGGCTTCACGGGCGCGATCTTCAGCGACGACCTGTCGATGGAGGCAGCACGCGAGGGCGGCACGCTCACGCAGGCGGCCGACGCGGCGCTCGCCGCCGGTTGCGACATGGTGCTCGTCTGCAACCAGCCGGATGCGGCCGAAGTCGTGCTGAACGGCCTGAAGGCGCAGGCGTCGGCCGAGTCGGTGCGGCGCATCAAGCGGATGCGGGCGCGCGGCAAGCCGCTCAAGTGGGACAAGCTGATCGCGCAGCCTGAGTATCTGCAGGCGCAGGCGCTGTTGAGCAGCGCACTGGCGTAAGCGGGAAGGGCGGCGCGAGGCCGCCTGTTCCGTTGCCGAAAGCAAAAAAGCCGCGCTTTGCGCGGCTTTTTTGCTTTGACGGCGAAGCATGGGGCCACACGCCTTTGCGCAACTAACCGTCAGCTCCGGCCGGCGCCCCGAACAACGGCCGCCCGGTCAGTTGACCTTCATCCGCTGCAACTTGTTGTACAGCGTCTTGGGGCTGATGCCGAGCAGCGTCGCTGCGCGATGGCGCGTGCCGCCGACCGCGTCGAGCGTCGCGCGGATCAGCAGATCCTCGACGTCGGACAGCGGGGTGCCGACCTTGATCTGCACGCTGCTGCCGTTCAGCGCGGCGCCGGCCGCGAAGCTTGCTTCGCCCGCGCGCAGCGTTTCGATGAAATCGCCGGATGCGTCATAGGCGAAGCGCACGCGCTCCTGGAGTTCGCGCACGTTGCCGGGCCATTCGTAGGACACGCATTCGCGCACGAAGCCCGGCGCTGCGCGCTTGTCGGTTGTGCTGCGGCCGGTGCTGCGCGCTTCGCGGTTGAGGTCGTCGATCAGCGCGTCCGCGATGGCGAGGACATCGCCGTCGCGTTCGCGCAGCGGCGGCATCGTGATCGACGCCGCATCGAGACGCAGCCACAGATCCTCGCGCAGCATGCCGTTCGCGACCGCCTCGCGGGCCGGGCGGCGCGTGGTCGCGATCAGCCGGAAGTCGCTCGCGATCGAGCTCGTGCCGCCGATCCGCATGAAGTTCTGCGAGTCGAGCGCATGCAGCAGCGCCTCCTGCAGCACGAGCGGCAGTGCGGTGATCTCGTCGAGGAACAGCGTGCCGCCGCCGGCCTGTTCGAACAGGCCCGACTCGCGCCGCTCGGCACCGTCGAACGCGCCGCGCTCATGGCCGAACAGCACGCTGTCGAGCGACGCGCCGTGGCGTCCGGCCTGGGCGATCGTGCGGCAGTCGAACGACACGAACGGCCCTTTGCGGCGCCGGCTCAGGTCGTGCAGCGTGCGCGCGGCCAGCTTCTTGCCGGTGCCGGCTTCGCCGGTGAACAGCACGGCCGTTTCGGTGCCCGCGTTGTGCTCGATCATGTCGTACACGTGCTGCATCGCCTCGCTGCGGCCGACCAGCGCGCCGAAGCGGCCGAGGTGGCGCAGCGACGCGCGCAGCGTCCGCACTTCGTCGATCAGTTCGTAGGGGCGCGGAATCCGGGCCAGCAGGCTGCGCAGGCGCGGAATGTTGATCGGCTTCAGCAGGTAGTCCCAGATGCCGTGACGCAGGCCTTCGATCGCGCTCTCGACCGTCGCGTTGCCCGTCAGCACGATCACCGGCAGCGAGCCGTTCGGTTGCTGCTGCGGCAGGTGCTGGAGCAGGTCGAACCCGCTGCCGTCCGGCAGGTTCAGGTCGACCAGGACGACATCGGGAATCGAGCGGCCGAGCGCCGTGCGTGCCTCGGCGAGCGACGTGGCCGTGTCGACCGAGAAGCCGTCTGCGGCGAGCAGCGCGGTCAGGCCGGACAGACTGTTGGGATCGTCTTCGACAATCAGGGCGTGTGGCATGGTGGACGCGAGTCGAGTCAAGAGAGGCGGGCTGTCGGCCATCGAGCCGGCCGCAGCCGCATGTCAGATTAAAAACTGATTTTATGCCCCGCTGAACGCCTGACGTGCATTATTTCTTTCACGCTATAAAACAGTTACCGATGATACAAATTGAATACCTTTAATGCTGGATTTCGTGCTGTCCATGGTGCCGACGCCCGCTGCTGTTGACGCCAGACAAACAAAAAGCGCCCCGAAGGGCGCTTTGTTCGATCCGGAAATCGCAGGCGATTACGCGCGGCTGCGATATTCGTTCGTACGCGTATCGATTTCGATCTTGTCGCCGGTATTGCAGAACAGCGGCACTTGCAGTTCGAAGCCCGTTGCGAGCTTGGCGTTCTTCAGCACCTTGCCCGACGACGTGTCGCCCTTGACGGCCGGTTCCGTGTAGGTGATCTCGCGAACCAGGATCGTCGGCAGTTCGACCGAGATCGCCTTCTCGTTGTAGAACACGACTTCGCACGCCATGCCGTCTTCGAGGTAGTTCAGCGCTTCGCCCATCATTTCCGCTTCGACTTCGTACTGGTTGTAGTCGGCGTCCATGAACACGTACATCGGATCGGCGAAGTACGAGTACGTCACTTCCTTGCGGTCGAGCACGACGACGTCGAACTTGTCGTCAGCCTTGTAGACCGATTCCTGGCCTGCGTTCGTCAGCAGGTTCTTCATCTTCATCTTGACGACGGCGGAGTTGCGGCCCGACTTGTTGTATTCCGCCTTTGCGATGACCCATGCTTCGCTGCCGATCTGCACGACGTTGCCTACGCGGAGTTCCTGTGCGGTCTTCATAAAAACTGTCCTGATCCAATCAAATAAATAGGTGCCTGAGCGTTGCGCAACGGCTGACGGCGCAAGCGGCGGTGCGTTCCGGTAGGTGCCAAGAGCCCCAAACGCGAGCGCTTGCGTGGTCAGCCGTCGGATAACCGCTTATTTTAACTGAGATTTTACGTATTCCGCCAGCTTTCCGGCGAGATCGCCGACGCTCGCCAGCGCGTCGGCCCAGCACGCCGCGTTGGCATCCAGTGCGGCACGGTGTTGCAGCAAATCGGCCCAGTCGGGCGTGCCGGCGCCGTTCCATGCATGCCAGAAGCGCCCGAGTGCCGCGCGCGGTGCGTCGGCGAGGCCGGCCGACAGGTGCGCGAGCGCGGCGTCGAGCTTCGGCAGGTGCGCATCGTCGGCCTGCGGGTAGATGTGCCATACGAACGGCTTGCGCGCCCACTGCGCGCGGACGAACGAGTCCTCGCCGCGCACGAAGTTGACGTCGGCCACCCACAGGAGCGGGTCGTAGTCGGCCTGCGGGACGAACGCGAGCCCGTACGCGGTCAGATTGCCGCGGCTTGCGCGCGCGCCGGCGCCGAACGATTCGACCCCGAAGAAGCGGGCGACGGCCGGCGACACGCGGCCGGCGGGCACGAGCGCGACGACGGGCGACGCGCCGTCGCGCCACTGCGCGAGCAGCGCGTCGACGCCCGGATTCTCATACGCGAACAGGCTGACGACGGTCGTGCCCGGCGCCGGTGGCGCGTCGCCCGTCGCATGCCGCCACCAGGCGGTGCGCGCCGCCGCGTCGGCTTCGAAGGCGGTGCGGCGCGCGTCGAGGTCGCGTTCCTTCAGCACGCCGCCCGTGCCGGCCGACAGTCCCGGGAAGAAGAACGTCTTCAGCAGCGGATAGCGCGGATGCGGCGACGGCCGCAAATGGAAATCGGCGACCCAGTCCTCGGCGCTCAGGTATTCGAGATTGATCCACACCGGGCGGCGCGCGCGGCGCGCCATCGCGGCGAGATAGGCGCCGGGCAGCTCGCACGCGAAGGCCTCGATCACGACGTCGGCGATCTCCAGTGCGTCGCCGACTTCCGCATGCCAGTGCTCGATCACGATACCGTCGAGCGTCTGCCGCCCGGCATCGGGATCGACCCCCGGCAGCAGCCGCGCGAACGTGCGCAGGTCGTCGATGAACAGGCGCACCTGCCAGCCGTGCTCGTGCGCGAGCTGGCGGGCGAGGCGCCAGCACACGCCGATGTCGCCGAAGTTGTCGATCACGGTGCAGAAGAGGTCGCACGCGATCGGTTCGTCGGGCGCGAGCGGCGCAGCGGAGGCAGGGGAGGCGGGGGCGGTGCGGGGCATCGAAGCGGACCGGTGAATGCTCTAAACTGGCGATTCTAATGGACCCGTTCCGCGCCACAAGGCACCCGAATCGCGCATGACATCCCCAGAAGCCGCCGACACCCCGTTCGAACCGAAGAAGATCCTCGTGCAACTGCCGCACATGCCGGGCGTCTACCGCTACTACGATGCGGCGGGCGCCGTGCTTTACGTCGGCAAGGCGCGCGACCTGAAGAAGCGCGTCTCGAGCTATTTCACGAAGACGCAGCTGTCGCCGCGCATCGCGATGATGGTCACGCGCATCGCGCGCATCGAGACGACCGTCACGCGCTCGGAGGCGGAGGCGCTGCTGCTCGAGAACAACCTGATCAAGGCGCTCGCGCCGCGCTACAACATCCTGTTTCGCGACGACAAGTCGTATCCGTACCTGAAGCTCACCGCGCACCGCTTTCCGCGCATGGCGTACTACCGCGGCTCGGTCGACAAGCAGAACCAGTATTTCGGGCCGTTCCCGAGCGCGTGGGCCGTGCGCGAGAGCATCCAGATCCTGCAGCGCGTATTCCAGTTGCGCACCTGCGAGGATTCGGTCTTCAACAATCGCACGCGGCCGTGCCTGCTGCATCAGATCGGGCGCTGCACGGCGCCGTGCGTCGGCGCGATTTCCGAGGACGACTACGCGATCGACGTGTCGAACGCCGCGCGCTTCCTGCTCGGCCGGCAATCGGAAGTGATGAAGGAACTCGAGCAGAAGATGCACGCGTTCGCGGCCGAGCTGAAGTTCGAGCAGGCAGCCGCCGTGCGCAACCAGATGAGCTCGCTCGCGACGGTGCTGCACCAGCAGGCGATCGAGGTCGGCAGCGACAGCGACGTCGACGTCCTCGCGGTGGTCGCGCAGGGCGGACGCGTGTGCGTGAACCTGGCGATGGTGCGCGGCGGCCGGCATCTCGGCGACAAGGCCTATTTCCCGGCGCACGTCGAAAGTGCGCTGACGCTGGCCGAAGGCGGGCTCGGCGACGAGGCCGAGGGCGAGGCAGCGGAGGCTGCCGACGACACCGCTGCGGCGTTGCCCGAGCGGCCCGCGGAAGACGCTGCCGCCGCGCGTGACGCGGGCGCGTCGGTGGAGGCCGAGGTGCTCGATGCGTTCATCGCGCAGCACTATCTCGGCAATCGCGTGCCGCCCGTGCTGGTCGTGAGCCATGCGCCCGCGAGCCGCGACCTGCTCGAGCTGCTGTCCGAGCAGGCCGGTCACAAGGTCTCGCTGGTGCGGCAGCCGCAGGGGCAGCGGCGCGCGTGGCTGTCGATGGCCGAGCAGAACGCGCAGATCGCGCTCGCGCGGCTGCTGTCCGAGCAGGGTTCGCAGCAGGCGCGCACGCGCGCGCTCGCGGAAACGCTCGGCTTCGAAAGCGACGATCTCGCGACGCTGCGGATCGAATGTTTCGACATCAGCCATACGATGGGCGAGGCGACGCAGGCGTCGTGCGTCGTCTATCACCATCACAAGATGCAGTCGGGCGAGTACCGTCGCTACAACATCACCGGCATCACGCCGGGCGACGATTACGCGGCCATGCGGCAGGTGCTGACGCGCCGCTACGAGAAGATGGTCGAGCAGGCCGCGCAGGCGGCGGCCGCCGACGATGCGGCCGGCATCGACGGCGAATCGACGCGCCAGGCCGAGGCATCGAGCCTGCTGCCGAACATCGTGCTGATCGACGGCGGCAAGGGGCAGGTCGAGATCGCGCGCCAGGTGTTCACCGAGCTCGGGCTCGATACGTCGATGCTGGTCGGCGTCGCGAAGGGCGAGGGGCGCAAGGTCGGCCTCGAGACGCTCGTGTTCGCGGACGGCCGCACGCCGCTCGAACTCGGCAAGGAGAGCGCCGCGCTGATGCTCGTCGCGCAGATCCGCGACGAGGCGCACCGCTTCGCGATCACCGGGATGCGCGCGAAACGGGCGAAGGCGCGCCAGACCTCGCGGCTCGAGGAGCTCGAAGGGGTCGGTGCGAAACGCCGGCAGCGGCTGCTTGCGCGGTTCGGCGGGCTGCGCGGTGTCGTCGCGGCGAGCGTCGAGGAGCTGGCGAGCGTCGACGGCATCTCGCACGCGCTCGCCGAGCAGATCTACAAGCAGCTTCACTGATCCGGCCGTGCGACCGGCCGCGCCTGAGCGCGATCTCGCGTTCTTGTGGCAGGCCGGTCGACACGGCACAATTGCGAATCCTTTACTGACCCGCATGCCATGCCGTTCAATTTCCCGATTTTCCTGACGTGGGTACGGATCGTGCTGATCCCGCTCGTCGTCGGCGTGTTCTATCTGCCGGACACGGTGATGGGCGGCGCGCACCGCAACCTCGCGGCGGCGGCGATCTTCATCCTCGCCGCGCTGACCGACTGGTTCGACGGGTTTCTCGCCCGCAAGTGGAACCAGACGTCGTCGTTCGGCGCGTTCCTCGATCCGGTCGCGGACAAGCTGATGGTGACGGCCGCGCTGCTGATCCTCGTGCAGATTTCGCGGGTCGACGCGGCGATCGCGCTCGTGATCGTCGGCCGCGAGATCGCGATTTCGGCGCTGCGCGAATGGATGGCACAGATCGGTGCGTCGAAGAGCGTCGCGGTGAACCAGCTCGGCAAGTTCAAGACCGCGTGCCAGATGGTCGCGATTCCGATGCTGCTGTACTACGGCCCGCTGCCGCTCGGCATCGCGACGATCGACACGCGCGTGTGGGGCGAGTGGCTGATGTACCTCGCCGCGGTGCTGACGATCTGGTCGATGCTGTACTACATGAAGCTCGCATGGCCGCAGATTCGCGAGCGCGGCGGTGCGTGACCGGCCCCTGCACGGTCGGTTCGCAGTTTTTTGGAAAAAGGGCTGGAAAAGCCCTTGACACACGAATGTGCCTTCGACATAATCTCGCTTCTCCGCTGCACGACGAAGTAAGTGTGTGACGGGGAAGCAGTAGCGCAGCAATACGCGGGAGTAGCTCAGTTGGTAGAGCGCAACCTTGCCAAGGTTGAGGTCGCGAGTTCGAGACTCGTCTCCCGCTCCAGATTTTTTCTGGCAGCGTGTTGTACGGCAAAGCGCTGCAGATGCAGGACACATGCGGGAGTAGCTCAGTTGGTAGAGCGCAACCTTGCCAAGGTTGAGGTCGCGAGTTCGAGACTCGTCTCCCGCTCCAGATTTTTCTGGCAGCGTGTTGTAAGGCAAAGCGCTGCAGGTGCAGGACAATGCGGGAGTAGCTCAGTTGGTAGAGCGCAACCTTGCCAAGGTTGAGGTCGCGAGTTCGAGACTCGTCTCCCGCTCCAAGTCATGGGGAAGCCACGCTTCCCTTTTTATTTGATGGACCGACGGTCCTCGAATAAGAAATCTGTCGCTTGCCTCAACGGCATCCGGACAGTCCGATTTTGGCGCGATAGCAAAGCGGTTATGCAGCGGCCTGCAAAGCCGTTTAGGCCGGTTCGACTCCGGCTCGCGCCTCCAGCAAGAAAAGAAAAGCCCCGCTTCGGCGGGGCTTTTCTTTTTTCTGCGCTCGATCCGCGCGGCTACTCCGCCGGATACGTCAGCGTCACCCGCTCGCACTTCGACGTGCTCTTGCCGCCATAGTCGTAAATCGCGAGCAGATGCCGGCCCTTGCTGTTCAGGATCGGCAGCATGATCGTCCTGCGATTCGGATTGTTGCCGTCGGCCGGTTCGTCTAAAACCTGTTTGCGAATTTCCGATTCGAGATCCGACGGGGTGTCGATGCCGTTTTCCGGACCGCGGCTGCGGCCGCCCGCGTCATCATGCGTGTGCCAAACATTCGGCGATGCCGATCAGCCATCGACCGGCCGAGCCGGCGTGTCGAGCCTCAGCTGATAGAACGCCGCATCGAGCCAGCGGCCGAACTTGAAGCCCGCTTCGGTGATCGTGCCCGAGTGCACGAAGCCGAGGCGCGTGTGCAGCGCGACGCTGCCGCCGTTGGTCGCATCGATGCAGCCGACCAGCACATGCACTTCGGCTTCACGCGCACGCCGGATCAACTCGCGCAGCAGCAGTTCGCCGAGCCCGCGGCCGCGATGGTCGCGGTGGACGTACACGCTGTGTTCGACCGTGTACTTGAACGCGGGGAACGCGCGGAACGTGCCCCAGCTCGCGAAGCCGACCAGCGTGCCCGATTCATCCACCGCGCCGACGACCGGAAAACCGCCGGCGCGCTTCGTCGCGAACCACGTGACCATCGCTTCCGGCGGGCGCGGCCGGTAGTCGTACAGCGCGGTCGAATTCACGATCGCGTCGTTCAGGATGTCGAGGATGGCCGCGGCATGCTCGGCCTCGCTGCAATCGATCAGGCGCACGTCTTCGCGCGGTTTCGGGGAATTCATGCGGGCTCCTGCGCCTGTCGGCCTTGAACGGATGAAACACTCCGCGCGCCGGCGGCGGCGGGGACATCGCAGATCGCGACGACATAGCGCGCGACGCGCGACGACGGGTTGCTGAAAATCAGCGGCTGATCGACGCGCATGGCCAGACAGTCGCCTTCGTGAAGTTCGTGAAGCTGGTCGCCGCACGTGACGTCGACGCGCCCGTGGATGACCCATATTTGTTGATGCAGCGCGCTTTCGCGCCCGCCGGAGTCGTACGCGACGCGCGCGCCGGGCGGGAAATCGACCTCGACGAGCTGGATCGGCGACGGCCAGCCGGGGGGCGACAGGTTGCGCCGCACGTAACCGGACGCCGGATCGCGCCATTCCGCCTGCTGCGCGCGCCGCACCAGCGGTTGCGCGGGCGCGTTGTCGCGATCGCCGCCGAACAGCCCGGCCAGCGACACGCCGAGACCGGCCGCGAGCTTGTCGAGCACGACGGCCGTCGGGCTCGCCGACGCGCGCTCGATGAGCGAGATCATCGAACGGCTGACGCCGGAACGCGCGGCGAGCGCATCGAGCGTGTAGCCTCGTAGCGTGCGCAGCTCGCGCACGCGCCGGGCGATGCGTTCGTTGATGCCGGTGTCGTCGCCAGGGGCGTCGATTGATTCTTTCATGATGGATTTATTTTCCAGCAAGTTGGAATTCGATGTCAACGGGATCCCGGATCGGCGATTCGCCGGCAGCCGGGCGCTTGCCGGGCGACCGGGGTGAGCGTAATATACGAAACGACTACATTTCGTTTAATTAGAGACATATGGGAATCATCAAGATATCCGAGCACATGCACGAACGGCTGCGTTCGACCAGTACCGCGCTTAGCCGTTCGATTAATGCGCAGGCGGAGCACTGGCTGCGCGTCGGGATGCTGGCGGAACTCAATCCGTCTCTGTCCTACGGCGATATCTGCCGGCTGCTGATCGAGACCGAAGCGCGCGGCGGCGATGCCGGCGGCACGGAATCGGTCGTCGCCCACGGCATCGAGCAGGTGGCGTAATGGCGAGGCGCGAAATCCCGATCCGCGGTGCCGCGGAAATCGCCAAGTCGCGCGAGGCCGCGAAGCTCGCGTCCCAGGTGCTGACGATGATCACCGAACACGTGAAACCGGGCGTCACCACCGACGAGCTCGACGTGCGCTGCCGCGAATATATCGTCGACGTGCTCGGCGCGATCCCGGCGAACATCGGCTATCACGGTTATCCGAAAACCCTGTGCACGTCGGTCAATCACGTGGTCTGTCACGGCATTCCGTCGTCGCGGCCGATGCGCGACGGCGACATCGTGAATCTCGACATCGCGGTGATCAAGGACGGCTGGTTCGGCGACACGAGCCGCATGTACTTCGTCGGCGAGCCGGGCGAACTCGCGCGGCGCCTCGTCGCGACGACCTATGAGGCGATGCATGCGGGCATCCGCGCGGTTCGTCCCGGCGCGACGCTCGGCGACGTCGGCTATGCGATCCAGCAGGTCGCGCATCGTGAGGGATTCAGCGTGGTCCGCGAGTACTGCGGGCACGGGATCGGCGACGTGTACCACGACGAGCCGCAGGTGCTGCACTATGGTCGCCCGGGCACCGGCGTGCCGCTGCGGCCGGGGATGATCTTCACGATCGAGCCGATGCTGAATGCGGGCAAGCGCGATACGCGCGTGCTGGCGGACGGCTGGACGGTCGTCACGAAGGATCATTCGCTGTCCGCGCAGTGGGAGCACATGGTCGTCGTGACGGAGCAGGGCTTCGAGATCCTGTCGGACGACGTGAAGCCGCCGGCGTTCGCGGCGCTTTCCGGCACGCACGCGGCCTGACACGCGGCGCGCCGCGCGCCGCGACGCAACGAAAACGGGCCCCGCATGAATGAGCGGGGCCCGTTTTCGTTGGCGGCCAAGCGGCGCGATCAGCAGGCTGCGGTCTCCGCAGCCGCCGCTGGCAGCGTCACGCGGCTCGACCGCGCGCCTTCTGCCACGCGTGTTCGACGAACACGCGGCACAGCGCTTCCATTCCGTTGCGGTCCTCGTCGTCGAAACGCGCGGCGACGGGGCTGTCGACGTCCCACACACCGATCAGCGTGCCGTCGGCAGCGACCAGCGGCACGACGATTTCCGATTCCGACGCGGCATCGCAGGCGATATGGCCGGGGAATGCATGCACGTCGCGCACGACCTGTGTCTCGCGGGTCTGCGCAGCCGTGCCGCACACGCCCTTCCCGAGCGCGATCCGCACGCACGCGGGCTTGCCCTGGAACGGCCCGACCACGAGTTCCGAACCGTCGAAGAAGTAGAAGCCGGCCCAGTTCAGGCGGTCGAGCGAGTGATAGACGAGCGCGGAGAAGTTCGCGGCGTTCGCGGTCAGGTCGCGTTCCGATTCGACGAGCGCGCGTGCCTGCTCGACGAGCGTCGCATAGAGTTCGGCCTTGGAGGCGTGAGGGTCGGTGGACAGCGTGAACATGGCTGAAAGGCGAAAAGAGGTTGTGAACAGCGGGGTTGTGAAAACGGCGTGAAAAGCGCGATGCGCGTCCCGCAGTCTACGGCACGCGCGGCCGGTCTGCAGCGTCCGGTTCGCGACGCACACGCCGAAACGCCGAACGCGGGGTAACCGCCGTGGCGATGCCGCTCAATCGGGCTCGAGTTCGGCGAACCGCTCGGCCAGGAAATCGAGCAGCGCGCGCACCGCGGGCAGCAGCCCGCGCCGCGACGCGAACACCGCATGCACGATCTCGCGGCGCGGCGCCCAGTCCGGCAGCACGGTCGTCAGTTCGCCGCGCGCGACTTCGTCGCGCACCATCATCGTCGGCAGCTGCACGACGCCGACCCCCGCGACGGCGGCCGCGCGCAGCGCGAGCATGCCGCCCGTGACGAGCCGCGGCTGATGGTGGATTTCCGCCTGCGCGCCGTCGGGGCCGCGCAGCCGCCACACGTGCGTGGCCTGCGGCACGCCGTGGTCGAGGCTCGGCAGGCGGGTCAGGTCGGCGGGGACGGCCGGCACGCCGCGCTCGCGCAGCAACGCGGGGCTCGCGACGAGGCACTGGCCGCGTTCGGCCAGCACGCGCAGCGCGAGGTCGCTGTCCTCGAGCGGCGGCGGGCGCACGCGGATCGCGACGTCGATCCCTTCGCCGACCACGTCGACGCGCCGGTTGGTCGCTTCCAGGTGAATCTCGACGCGCGGGCACGCGACCATGAACGCGGCGATCATCGTGCCGACCAGCGAATCGAGCAGCACGACCGGGCAGCTGACCCGCACGATGCCGCGCGGCTCCTCGTGCAGCAACGCGATCGCCTCGTCGGCGGCGTCCGCCTCGACGAGCATCGCGCGACAATGCGCGTAGTAGGTCTGGCCGACGTCGGTGACGGTGAAACGGCGCGTCGAACGCTGGATCAGCCGCATCCCGAGCCGCGCCTCGAGCAGCGCGATGCGGCGGCTCAGCTTCGACTTCGGCATGTTCAGCGCGCGCCCGGCCGGTGCGAAGCCGCCGTGCTCGACCACCTGCACGAAGTAATAGAGATCGTTCAGATCCCGTTCGTTATCGTTCATGAAATAGAACGCTGAGTGCGATTTTGGCAGTCTACCGGATCGATCGTTCCACCTCTATATTCCTACTCAGGTTGCGAAACACGTGTTTCGCCGCAATTCGGAGAAGGCAAATGAAGAAGATCCAGGGTGTGTACAGTGCGCCGCGCGGTCATTGGGTCGGCGACGGTTTCCCGGTGCGTTCGATGTTCAGCTACCAGTCTCACGGGACGCACCTGAGCCCGTTCCTGCTGCTCGACTACGCGGGTCCCGCGAACTTCGAGCCGGCTTCGGCACCGCGCGGGGTGGGCCAGCACCCGCACCGCGGGTTCGAAACGGTGACGATCGTCTATGACGGCGAAGTCGCGCACCGCGACTCGACCGGTGCGGGCGGCGTGATCGGCCCGGGCGACGTGCAGTGGATGACGGCCGCGAGCGGGATCCTGCACGAGGAATTCCACTCGGAAGCGTTCACGAAGCGGGGCGGCCCGCTCGAGATGGTGCAGCTGTGGGTGAACCTGCCCGCCGCCGACAAGATGGGTGCGCCCGGCTATCAGACGATTCTGGACGCGGACATCCCGGTGGTCGAACTGCCGGACGGCGCAGGTCGCGCGCGGATCATCGCGGGCGAATTCGACGGCCGGCGCGGCCCGGCCCGCACGCACACGCCGATCGACGTGTGGGACGTGCGGCTCGCAGCCGGCGGCCGTGCGCGGTTCCCGATCGCCGAAGGGCGCACGCTCGCGGTGGTCGTGCTGAGCGGTACGCTGCTGGTGAACGGCGAGACGGTCGCCCGTGAAGCGCAGTTCGTGCAGTTGAGCCGCGACGGCCGCGACGTCGAGATCGAAGCGAACGGCGACGCCAAGCTGCTGATCCTGAGCGGCGAGCCGATCGATGAGCCGGTCGTCGGTTACGGCCCGTTCGTGATGAACTCGCAAGAGGAAATCCGGACCGCGATCGAGGATTTCAACAACGGCCGCTTCGGCCAGATGCCGGCATGACGGACAGGCCCCGCGCAATGCGGGGCCTTTTTTTCGCGCGCGGAAGGGCGGCACGCGTGCCGCGTGCGCTTCGAGGCATAATCGACGGTTGCCGCGCGCCGGCCGGCGCGCCCGAATCAGGACCGACCATGAATGCTTCCGCACCCGCCGCATCCCTGCATGCCGACGATCTCGACTGGCACTGGAAATTCTTCGACGCGCTGACGGCGCGCGAAGTCTATTCGATCCTCGACGCGCGCAGCGCCGTGTTCGTCGTCGAGCAGAACTGCGTCTATCGCGACATCGACGGTGCGGACCAGGCTGCGTGGCACCTGGCCGCATACGATCCCGCGGGCCGTCTCGCCGGTTACCTGCGCGTGCTGCTGCCGGATGCGCAGCACCCTGACGTGCGCATCGGCCGCGTGCTGACGACCGCCGCGTTTCGCGGCGCCGGCCTCGGTAACGCGCTGCTCTCTCGCGCGATCGGGCACATCCGCGCGCAGTGGCCGGATGCGCAGGTGAGCCTGCATGCGCAGGCGCACCTGCAGCGCTTCTACGGGGCATTCGGCTTCACGCCGAGTTCGGACGTGCACGACGAGGACGGCATCCCGCACGTGTGGATGACCAGCGCGCGCGGCTGACGCGCGGCGCGCCGTCAGTGGGCGGCGCGCGTCACCGGCGGGCGTGCCGCGTGCAGGGCGGCAGCCCGCTCTTCGATCAAGCGGCCGCGCGCGGACAACCGCAACCAGTGCCGCAGCGCGATCAGCGCGCCGATCACGCTCATCATCGAACCCGGAATCCACAGCAGCAGGCCGCCGATCTGCTGGTCGCGCAGCGGGCTGAGCCACGTGAACGCGCGTCCGCAGATCGAGTAGATCGGATACAGCTCGTGCGGCGTGAAGAAGATCAGCGCGCCGAGCGCGATCTGCGGCGGAATCGCCGCGACGACGATCAGGATCCGGCGGCCCGGCGACAGCCGCGCGGGCGGCGCGGGACGCGGATCGACGACGAGCCACCAGAACAGCAGCCCGTCGATCACCATGCTCCAGTTCATCACGCGATACAGGCGCCAGTCGAGCATCGCGACGAAGTGGATCGGCGACAGCAGCCAGAAATAGATCAGCCCGACGAACAGCACGACCGCGACGACCGGATGGAACACCACGTCGAGCGTCGCGCGCACGGGTGCCCACGCGAGCGCGGGGCGCACGAAGCGCTGCCGCCAGCGAAACGGAATGCCCGCGCGGATCGCGGCGCCCGGGTAGGCCAGTGCGATGAAGAACGGCCCGAGGTGATGCAGCACCAGGTGCTGTGCGCGGTGCAGGAAGAATTCGTGCTCGAAGAAGTAGTCGAGCCGCGTATGCAGCGCGATGTAGAGCGCCGTCAGCCCGAGCCAGAACGAGAACTGCCGCAGCGGCGACACCTTCGCCTTCTTCACGCCGCGCGCGAACAGCACGGCGGCCGTCAGCACCGCCATGACCACGGTCGGCGACGGTTCCCACGGATCGAGCCAGTACAGGACGTTCATCGCGCGCGCATCACTTCGCCTGGGCCGGCGACTTCACGGCGAACGGCGTGTCGACCGTTTCGCCGTCGGAGAACTTCAGGCGCAGGCGCACGGTGTCGCCGGGCTTGATCGCGTGCTTCGGTTCCTCGAGCATGAAGTGATAGCTGCCCGGCGCGATGTCGACCTTGCCGCGCGCGGGGATCGTCAGCTTGTCGACCATTTCCATCTTCTGCGTCGAGCCGTTCGACACGGTCTGGTGCAGCATCGCCATCCCGTAGTCGGGGCTGTCGACGTCGACCAGGTCGACCGGCTTGTCGCCCGTGTTGACGAGCGTCACGTAGCCGCCCGCGGGCAGCCGGTTCGGCAGCCAGCGCACCCATGCATTCTGCGCGGTGATCGCGCCCGCGGCACAGGCTTGCGCAGCGGTGCACAGCGCGGCGAGGAGGGCGAGCGTCTTGAGGGTCGTCTTCATGTCGGAGATGTCGGAGTTCGGAATTCAGGAGGTGGTGGAGGCAGTGTCGATGATCCGGCGTACATCGGCGGCGATCGCGTCGGGCGAATCGCGGTCGGTCGCGAGCAGGCGCGCGCGGCCGGTCGCGTCGAAGATGTACACGGCCGAGCTGTGCGTGACTTCGTAGCCGCCGGACGGGTCGCGTTTTTCCATCTGGTACGCGACCCGATAGCGTTTCGCGAGCGATTCGATCTGGCCGTCGGTGCCGGTCAGGCCGCGCGCGTGCGCGGCATCGAACGCGGCGACGTACGACTGCATCGCCTGCGGCGTGTCGCGCGCGGGATCGACCGAGACGAACAGGATGCGCACGCCGTTCGCCTGCGGGCCGAGCTTCGCGAGCACTTCCATCAGCCGCGCCATCGTTTCGGGGCAGACGTCGGGACAGTGCGTGTAGCCGAAGTAGACGAGCGCGATGCGGCCGCGAAACGCGTTCGCGTCGACCGTGCGCCCGTCGCCGCCGGTGAGCGTGAACGACAGGTCGGGCAGGTGGCCCGTGACGTTGGTCAGGCGCCAGCCCGGCTCGTCGTGCGTGCAGGCCGCGAGCGCGACGGCGGCGGTCAGGGCCGCGGCCGCGCGGACGAGGCGGGTCAGGCTGAGGAAGCGCCAGTGCGGCGCGGGACGGGCAGACGACATCCTGGGGCTCGATCGGACGGAACGGTCGTCGGCCGGCGCGGCGCCATGCGTCGCGCGGCCGGCGGTTGCCGACTGTAGCGCAATTCCCGCGCCCGCGTCCTTTCGAAACCCGTACGGCACGGGCGAGCGGGGCAATATGTCGCAGTTGACGCGGGCGGCGGCGCGAGGCAAGCCCCGCACCGGTTTCGCCCATCTCGGTACGCAGGCGCGGTAAGATGCGCACAATTCCATTCTCGCAGCGGCGGCCCCCGCGTTGGCAGGCCGCTCTCAGACCATCGAATCGATGCAATCCGTTCCGGCTTCCCTGTCCCTGACCGATACCGCGTTCTTTTTCGACTTCGACGGCACGCTCGTCGAGCTGGCGCCGACGCCCGACAGCATTCACGTGCCGGCGTCGCTGCTGACGCTGCTCGATGAACTGCGGCGCCGTTCGCACGGTGCAGTCGCCATCGTGTCGGGTCGCGGCATCGACAACCTCGACACGTTCCTGAACATGCCGGACCTGCCGATCGCCGGCCTGCACGGCGCCGAGCGGCGCGACGCGAACGGCGACACGCAGCGCATCGGCTTCAACGACGAACGGCTGCTGCGCATCGAGCGCGAGCTCGCGGCCGTCGTCGACCGTCATCCGGGCATGCTGCTCGAAATCAAGGGGGCGGCCGTCGCGCTGCACTACCGCAACGCGCCCGAGCGTGAGCCGGCCGCGCGCGCGGCGGCCGAGCGCCTCGTCGCCGAATATGCGGATGCGTACGTGCTGCAGCCCGGCAAGATGGTGTTCGAGATCAAGCCGAAGGGTGTCGACAAGGGGCGCGCGCTGGCCGCGTTCCTCGACGAGCCGCCGTTCGCGGGCCGCGTGCCGCTGTTCGCGGGCGACGACCTGACCGACGAGAAGGGCTTCGCGGTGGTCAACGCGCGCGGCGGCCTGTCGATCAAGGTCGGCGCGGGCGAGACGTCGGCCCGCACGCGGCTCGACTCCGTCGACGCGCTGCACGCGCAGATCGCCCGCTGGCTTGGCGCGGAGCTGCAGGGCGCATGAGCCGACTCATCATCGTTTCGAACCGCGTCGCCCCGATTTCGGAAGGCGAGCCGGCGGCGGGCGGTCTCGCGATCGGCGTCTACGATGCGCTGAAGGAGACGGGCGGCATGTGGTTCGGCTGGAGCGGCGAGGTGGTCGCGTCCGGTGCGCCGCAGATCCGCATCGAGGAGCGCGGCCCCGTGACGTTCGCGACCGTCGGGCTGTCGCGCCGCGATTACGACCAGTATTACCGCGGTTTCTCGAACGCGACGCTGTGGCCCGCGTTCCATTACCGCGCGGACCTGATCCAGTACGACCGCTACGAGTTCGACGGCTACGGCCGAGTGAACGTCTGGCTCGCGCAGCAGCTCGTGCCGCTGCTGCGGGACGACGACGTGATCTGGGTGCACGACTATCACCTGATCCCGTTCGCGCGTGCGCTGCGTGCGGCCGGCGTGAAGAACCGCATCGGCTTTTTCCTGCACATTCCGTTTCCGGCCGCGCAGGTGCTCGTCAACGTGCCGCCGCATCGCGAGCTCGTCGAATCGCTGTGCGCGTTCGATCTGCTCGGCTTCCAGACCGAGCCGGACCTGCGCGCGTTCTGCGACTACATCGAGTTCGAGGCCGGCGGCGAAGTGGCGCGCGAAGGGCACACGGTGCGCGTGAGCGCGTTCGGCAACACGCTGCGCGCGGCCGCCTATCCGATCGGCGTGTATCCGGACGAGATCGCGTCGCTCGCGCAGGCGGGCGAGCACGGCAAGGCCGCGCGCATGGCCACGTCGCTGCGCGGGCGCCAACTGATCATGAGCGTCGACCGGCTCGATTATTCGAAGGGGCTCGTCGAGCGGTTCCGCGCGTTCGAGAAGCTGCTGGAGCACCAGACCTCGATCCGCAACCGCGTGTCGTTCCTGCAGATCGCGCCGTCGACGCGCGCCGACCTGCGCGCGTACCAGGACATCCGCCTGCAGCTCGAAGCGGAGTCGGGGCGCATCAACGGCCGCTATGCGGAGCTCGACTGGGCGCCGATCCTCTACATTCACCGCCAGTACGATCGGCAGGTGCTGGCCGCACTGTATCGCCTCGCCCGCGTGGGCTTCGTGACGCCGCTGCGCGACGGGATGAACCTGGTCGCGAAGGAGTACGTGTCCGCGCAGAATCCGGACGATCCGGGCGTGCTGGTGTTGTCGCGCTTCGCGGGCGCCGCGCGCGAGCTGACGGGCGCGTTGATCGTCAATCCGATCGACATCGACGGGATGGCCGATGCGCTGTCGCAGGCGCTGACGATGCCGCTCGCGGAGCGGCGCGCGCGTTATGCGGACATGATCGCGCAGCTGCGCGAGAACAACGTGTCGGTGTGGCGCGACAACTTCCTGCGCGACCTGCAGCGCGTGTGATCCGCGTGCCGCGCGGCGACGGTCGCGCGGCGCCATGAAAAAAACCGCCGTGCTTCGCGCACGGCGGTTTTTTTATCGGCTGCCAGGACGGGATGCTGCCTGGGCGGCGTCAGGCCACGCGTTCGCCGGTCGGCGCGGTGCCGTCGGGGGCGTGATGGCGGCCGTGCTGCTTTGCGAGCAGGTCGCGGTACAGGCCCGGACGATTGCGCAGCACGTCGGGGCTGCCGTCGTCGATCACCTTGCCGTTGCTCATCACGATGATCCGGTCGAAGTTGCGCAGCGTCGACAGCCGGTGCGCGATCGCGATCACCGTGCGGCCGACCATCAGGCGGTCGAGCGCGCTCTGGATCGCTTCCTCGGATGCGCTGTCGAGTGCGGACGTCGCTTCGTCGAGCAGCAGGATCGGCGCGTCCTTCAGGATCGCGCGCGCGATCGCGATGCGCTGGCGCTGGCCGCCCGACAGTTTCACGCCGCGGTCGCCGACGATCGTGTCATAGCCTTCCGGCATCGCCTCGATGAACTCCGAGCAGCGGGCGTCGCGCGCGGCGGCGAGCACTTCCTCGCGGGTCGCCTCGGGGCGGCCGTACGCGATGTTGTCGTAGATGGTCCGGTGCAGCAGCGAGATGTCCTGCGGCACGAGCGCGATCGCATGGCGCAGGCTGTCCTGCGTGATCGCCTTCACGTCCTGGCCGTCGACCATCACGGCGCCGTCCTGCGTGTCGTAGAAGCGCTGCAGCAGCGCGAGCACGGTCGACTTGCCGGCGCCCGACTTGCCGATCAGGCCGACGCGCTGGCCCGGTTCGATATGGAGATCGAAGTGGTCGAGGATTGCGCGGCGATGCGGATACGCGAACGTCACGCGTTCGAAATCGACGCGGCCGCCCTTGGCCGACAGCGGCTGCGCGTCGGAGCGGTCCGGCATCCCGTGCGGCTCGAGCAGCGTCTTCACGGCTTCGGACAGGCGTGCCACGTGCTGCGTGACGTCGACGAGCGCGACGGCGAGGTCGCGGGTGCCGTGCAGGATCGTGAAGCCGAGCGAGCTGACGAGCACGATGTCGCCGGAGGTCGCGCGGCCCTGGTCCCACAGCCACAGCGCCCAGCCGAGCAGGCCGGCGGACAGCATCGCGGTGATCACCGCGTGCAGCAGGCGCAGCTTCTCGAGGTAGAACAGGCTTTGCTGGCGCGCGTCCATCTCGGCCTTCACCGTCGCGCCGAAGCGCTTCTGTTCGCGCAGCGTCATCCCGAATGCGCGCACGAGGCCCATGTTGCCGATCACGTCGACGAGCTCGCCGTCGACCGCGGCGGCCTTCGACGCGAACGCGTGATGGCGCGCGGAGCCGCGCCCGGCGAGCTTGAACAGCACGACGGAGAGCACGGCCGAACAGCCGAGCAGGCCGGCGGCCATCAGCGGGTTCACGACGATGATCATCAGGATCGCGCCCATCACCGCGATGCACGGCGGCAGCACGTTCCACGCCATCGTGTTCTCCGACGTATAGACGGCGTTCGACGTGGCGGTGATGCGGCTCGCGAGCGTGCCCGGCTGCTTTTCCGAGTAGTAGGTCGGTGAATGGCCGATCAGGTACTGGAACAGGTCGCGCCGCAGGTCGCCGGTGACCGCGACGAACGTGTGCGCGGCGGCCCAGCCGCCGACGCGCCACAGCAGGTTGTCGGCCGCGATCAGGCCGACGAGCAGCGCGAACGCGCTCCACAGCGGGCCCGGATGATGGCGCCCGGTCGCGAGCACGTCGATCAGGTGCTTGATCGCGTATTGCGAGCCGAGCGCGCAGCCGACGGCGGCCAGCACGCTGCAGAGCACGACCAGGTGCGCGACCGGATGCAGGCGGATGTAGCGGAACAGGAACGCGATCGGCCGATGCGCGTAGCTCGACAGCTTCGCGTTGTGGGCGTTGCGCTGGGCAGGGGTGAGAGATTCCAAAATATGCGTGCGGTGATTCGGTGGTTGAGCGGATCGTCAGGATCGCAGCCCACGGCCGCCCGGACTGAATAATCCGGCATTGTAAACAAGGCCGTGCATTGCGCAGCGCGAATCTTGCCTTGGTCAGGGGCGCGCGATCAATTTTGAGATAAAATCCGGCATCCGTCCTGCCGCGTGCACCGGAATCACGATGCCGGCCGTGGCGGATGACTCGGAACGCCAAAAAGAGCCTTCCACTCTAGAACGGACACCCAAGTCCGCGGGTTGCAAAGTGTTGCGCCTTTGTAACAAAGCAAAGAGTTTGAAATGTTGTGCGCCGTATCGGGATTAACCCTAGATAATCGGCTCCGGGTTCGATTCCAGGTTTTTACGAACCCCTGTCAACGGGTCTTCGTTTCAAACGTTCTATGCCTGTCGCGTCGCCGACGCTCCTTGAGCAGCGCGGGTTCGACGCCCCCGGCAGGCTGATTCGTCCGATTTTTCGGATGAAATGCATCCAGCCCGGACCGCCGGCAGGTTGCCGACCCATACCTGGTTTTTAGCCGATTTTTTAGGAGTTACGCATGCGAATCGCCCAAATCGCTCCGTTGCACGAAGCGGTGCCCCCGAAACTGTACGGTGGTACCGAGCGAGTGGTGTCCTACCTCACCGAAGCACTTGTCGAGATGGGGCATGACGTCACGCTCTTCGCGAGCGGCGATTCGCAAACGTCGGCGAAGCTCGAAGCGTGCTGGCCGCAGGCACTGCGCCTCGACCCGACGATCCGCGACGTGATGGCTCCGCACATGCTGCTCCTCGAGCAGGTGCGCCGCCGCGCGGAAGAGTTCGACGTCCTGCACTGCCACATCGACTACTACCCGTTCTCGCTGTTCTCGCGCCAGCCGGTCCCGCATCTGACGACGATGCACGGCCGTCTCGACCTGCCGGAACTGCAGCCGATCTTCAATGCGTTCAGCGACGTGCCGGTCGTGTCGATCTCCGACAACCAGCGTATCCCGCTGCCGCAGGCGAACTGGCTGTCGACCGTGTACCACGGCCTGCCGGAAAACCTGCTGACGCCGATCCCGAACGTGAAGCCGAGCTACCTCGCGTTCCTCGGCCGCATCTCGCCGGAAAAGCGCGTCGACACCGCGATCCGCATCGCCGAGCAGGCCGGCCTGCCGATCAAGATCGCCGCGAAGCTCGACAAGGCTGACCGCGCGTACTACGAAGAGAAGATCAAGCCGCTGTTCGCGCTGCCGCACGTCGAGTACATCGGCGAAATCAGCGAGTCGGAAAAGACCGAATTCCTGGGCAACGCGCACGCGCTGCTGTTCCCGATCGACTGGCCGGAGCCCTTCGGCCTGGTGATGATCGAGGCGATGGCGTGCGGCACGCCGGTGATCGCGTTCAAGCGCGGCTCGGTGCCGGAAGTGATCGAGAACGGCGTGTCGGGCTTCGTCGTCGAAGACGAACTGTCGGCCGTCGCGGCGCTCAAGCGCCTCGATACGCTGCCGCGCGAGAAGGTGCGCGCCGCGTTCGAAGCCCGTTTCTCGTCGAAGGTGATGGCGCAGAACTACGTGAAGGGCTA
The DNA here is from genome assembly GCF_003853755.1 of Burkholderia sp. Bp8984. Lineage (NCBI taxonomy): Bacteria > Pseudomonadati > Pseudomonadota > Betaproteobacteria > Burkholderiales > Burkholderiaceae > Burkholderia > Burkholderia sp. Bp8984. The sequence continues at coordinate 65,567 of NZ_QTQN01000015.1, read as the reverse complement.
CGAGGAACTGCTGCGCCAGAAGCGCCGCACCGTCCTGCGCGAAGTCAACGCAGGCTGATGCCGGGCCGCCGGCCGCACCGCGGCTGAGGCCCCGTCATCGACGCCCCGTCCGGGTCTCCGGCGGGGCGTTGTCACATCTGCGGCGCGGATCTGTTGTATTCTCGCCGCGCCCGGCGCCGCGAACGGCCGCGGAAGCGGTCCGGCACGCCATCCGGCCGTCTGTCCAGACGGTAATGTCCCTATAATGGCCGTGCCGTGAAATCCGGCCCCGCACGAACATCGAGAGGAGAGCAGTCTTGGCGAGAACGAAAACCACGCGCGCAGCACCGGCCCCCGGCGCCGGCGTGATCTTCGCGTTGCGCGCGATCGGTCTCGTGCTGCTCGCGCGCTGGCTGTTCTCGATGTCCCAGATGGGTTATCGCGCGTCGCTGTCGGCGATGGTGTCGTCGCCCTGGGCGTTCGTCTATCTCGTCCTGATCTTCCTGCTGCTCGCGCTGCCGGGCGCCGTCGCGCGCGCCGAGCGGCCGTTCCATCCGCTGCCGCAGTGGCTGCGCCAGGCGCTGCGGGTCTTCGCGCTGATCGGTTTCCTGTTCGCCGTGTGGTCGATCGGCGCATTCGCGTGGGCGGCCGGCTGGCGCCGCGCGCTGCACGCGGTGACGGCGACCAACGGCTGGCTCGTCGCCGCGCCGGCGCTGTATGCGGCGATCGTCTGGATGTGCCGCCCGCGGCCGCTGTGGCGCACCAACGTGGCCGCGCGCCGCTTCGCGGTCGGCCGCTACGCGATCTCGCTCGATACGCTCACGCGTACCGCGATCGTCTGGATGGAGAGCCGCAAGGTCGGTCAGTACGACGCGCGCGAACTGTCGGTGCGCTGGCCCGGCCGGGTCGCGCCCGCCGCGGGCGAGCAGGGTGCGCAGCCGGCCGCCGTGCCGCCGCGTCGCGGCAGCCTGTTCCGGCGGCCGAAGGTGGAACTGCTGTGGGATTCGCCGGCGGCCGTCGGCCATAACCGGCAGATCGTGATGCGCGCGCCGCTCGCGACCGAGGGCGACCGCGTCGCGGTGCTCGCGCTCGACGCGGCGCTCAAACAGATCGTCTGACAAGGCCTGCGCGGCGCGCGGGCGACAAGGAGGCGCAATGATCGTCCGCTGGTTGCTGGCAGCCGTTCACCTGATGGCATTCGGCGTCGCGTTCGCCGCGATCGCGGGACGCAACCGTGCGCTGCGCCGGGTCATCGCGTCGGCGCAGGCCGCCGACCTGCCCGGCGTGTTCAAGGCCGACGCGGCCTGGGGATTGTCCGCGCTGGTACTGATCGCGACCGGGCTCACGCGCGCATTCGGCGGCTTCGAGAAGGGCTCGGCGTACTACCTTCATGAGCCGCTCTTTCACCTCAAGATGACCGCGCTCGTGCTGATCCTGCTGCTCGAGATCGTGCCGATGCTCGGGCTGATCCGCTGGCGCATCGCCGCGCGGCAGCAGCAGATGCCCGATCTGGGCCGCGCACGGACCTATGTGCGGATCGGCCACTGGCAGGCCGTGCTCGTGATGGTGATCGTGCTCGCCGCGTCGGGGATGGCGCGGGGGATTGGGGCGGCCGGCTAGGTCTGGCCTGGTAGGTGCGGCCGGCTAGGTCTGGCCGACTAGGCCCGGCCGGCCGCGCATGTCGACCGGGCGGACCCGCCGCCCGTTTCGTCCCGCGCTCAGCGCACGAGGCAGGGGCGCTTGTTGTTGAACGTCCACCCCGGAATCAGATACTGCATCGCGGCCGCGTCGTCGCGCGCGCCGAGCCCGTGCTGCTTGTACAGTTCGTGCGCGACCGCGACCGCCTCCATGTCGATGTCGATGCCGAAGCCCGGACGCTTCGGCACTTCCACGAGCCCGTTCTCGATCTTCAGCGGCTCGCGCGTCAGCCGTTCGCCGTCCTGCCAGATCCAGTGCGTGTCGATCGCGGTGACCTGGCCGGGCGCGGCGGCCGCGACGTGCGTGAACATCGCGAGCGATACGTCGAAGTGGTTGTTCGAATGGGAGCCCCACGTGAGGCCCCAGTCGCGGCACATCTGCGCGACGCGCACCGAGCCCTGCATCGTCCAGAAGTGCGGATCGGCGAGCGGGATGTCGACCGCCTGCAACTGCACCGCGTGGCCCATCTGGCGCCAGTCGGTCGCGATCATGTTGGTGGCGGTCGGCAGCCCGGTCGAGCGGCGGAATTCGGCCATCACCTCGCGGCCCGAATAACCGTTCTCCGCGCCGCACGGATCTTCCGCATACGCAAGCACGTGATGCAGGTCGCGGCACAGCCGCACGGCCTCGTCGAGCGACCATGCGCCGTTCGGATCGAGCGTCACGCGCGCTTCGGGGAAGCGCTCGGCAAGCGCCGTCACGGCCTCGACCTCGCGCGCGCCTTCGAACACGCCGCCCTTCAGCTTGAAGTCGTTGAACCCGTAGCGCGCATGCGCGGCTTCGGCGAGGCGCACGACCGCCTCGGGCGTCAGCGCGGCTTCGTCGCGCACGCGGGTCCAGTCGTCGGTCGCGCCGCGGCCGTCGCGATAGGGCAGCGCAGTTTGCGTGCGATCGCCGATGTAGAACAGATAGCCGAGCATCTCGACGCGCTCGCGCTGCTGCCCTTCGCCGAGAAGGGCCGCCACGGGCACGCCGAGATGCTGGCCGAGCAGGTCGAGCAGCGCGGCTTCGAGCGCGGTGACCGCGTGGATCGTGGTGCGCAGGTCGAAGGTCTGCAGGCCGCGGCCGCTCGCGTCGCGGTCGGCGAAGGTGCGCCGCACGTCGTTGAGCACCGCATGGTAATTGCCGACCGGCTGACCTACGACGAGCGCGCGCGCGTCCTCCAGCGTGCGGCGGATGCTTTCGCCGCCCGGCACCTCGCCGACGCCGGTCCGGCCCGCGCTGTCCTTCAGGATCACGAGGTTGCGGGTGAAGAACGGGCCGTGCGCGCCGCTCAGGTTGAGCAGCATGCTGTCGTGGCCGGCGACCGGAATGGCTTGCAGGTCGACGATGCGCGGCGTGTCGTGGGAAGGCGAGGCAGTGACGGCGTTCATGGCGGCGATGGCAAAAGAGTGGGCAATGCCGTGCGGCAAAATCTTTGCTGCGCGCGGCGGGAGGTGCGATCATTCGACAACCGACGTGCGCGGTGCGCAAGCCCCGCATGTCGACAGCAACCCGAAAGGATGGGGGCGACCCGCTCGATGCCGGTGTCGCGACAGGCCGGAGCACGCGCGCAAGCGCGCTTCGATCGGTCGCGAAACCGGGCGCCGGCAGCCGCGCAGAAGCGCGAATGCCGGCCGATCGTGAACCACGGGACCGGGCAGCGCTGGAGCGCCAGCCTCGGTCGACAGGAGATCCGTGTCGCGATCATCAGTCGTCGGATGACTTGTGACGCAGTATAATGAATCATCGGCGTTCGCTCAAACCCCGCGTAAACCCTCGGCTCACATTACGATCATTCAAAAAGGAACCGGCCTCATGTCCGTGCCCACGCTTCCCGCAGCGCCGCGCCGTCGCGCACGCAGCCTCGCACAAGATGTCGTCGACGCGCTGACCGCGCAGATCGAAAACGGCACGCTGCGTCCCGGCGACAAGCTGCCGACCGAAACCGAAGTCATGGCGGCGCAGGGCGTCAGCCGCACGGTCGTGCGCGAAGCGATCTCGCGGATGCAGGCGAGCGGCCTCGTCGAGACGCGCCACGGCATCGGCAGCTTCGTGCTCGAGCCGGCGCGCCGGCAGACGCTCGGCATCGATCCCGCGACCATCACGACGCTGCGCGACGTGCTCGCGGTGCTCGAGTTGCGCATCAGCCTCGAAAGCGAATGCGCGAGCCTCGCCGCGCAGCGCGCGAACGATACCGACCTCGCCGCGTTGCGGCGCGCGCTCGACGCGATCGCGTCGGGGGCGGGCGGCGGCCGTGACACGGCACCACTCGATTTCCAGTTCCACCTGCAGATCGCGCAGTCCACCGGCAACCGCTATTTCGTGGACATCATGACGCAGCTCGGCGCGTCGATCATTCCGCGCACGCGCGTGAATTCGGCGCGCTTCGCCGGCGACGACCTCGAGCGCTATGTCGGCCGGCTCAATCACGAGCATGAAGACATTTACGAGGCGATCGCGCGTCACGACCCGGAAGCCGCGCGCGCCGCGATGCGCACGCACCTGACCAACAGCCGCGAGCGGCTGCGCCGTGCGCACGAAGCGGCCGAGGCGGAACGCGACACGCAGGCCAGCTGACGCGTGGCCGCTGACATGGCCTGCGCGGCGCCGCAGGCCTTGACGAATATCGCCTCGACATCGGTCATCGTATGAGATCGATGCGATTGTGCCGATCGTTTGAGCGCCGGCTGCGGATCGTCCGGTCACCCGCATCGTGCGAGGGGCGCCGGGCGGCGTTCCCGCCGTCGCCCGCGCCCCGGGGCGGCCCCCTACCCGGACCGCCGATCCTGCCCGATCAGCCCCCCTTCGTCACGATGGTCTTCCACGCGCCGCTCTTCACCTGGTACAGCGTCGACATCCCGCTCTTCAGCGAGCCGTCGTTCGCGAACGAGATGCGGCCGGTCACGCCTTCGAAGTCGACCTTCTTCAGCGCCGGGCGATAGACCTTCGGGTCGGTCGAGTTGGCCGCCTGCATCGCCTTGATCGCCGCCCAGGCCGCGTCGTAGCCGAACTGCGCGTACGACAGCACGTCGACGCCGAAGCGCTTCTTGAAACGCTGCTCGAAATCCTTGCCCTGCGGCAGCTCGTCGAGCGGCCGCCCGTATTCCCACGCCATCGCGCCTTCCGCGGCCGGGCCGGCGATCTTGATGAACTCGTTGTCCTTCACACCGCCGCCGCCGACGAACTGCGCGTTCAGCCCGAGCTGGCGCATCTGCTTGATGAAGTTCGCGGCGAGCGAGTCGAGACCGCCGAAGAAGATCAGGTCGGGGTTCTTGCCCTTCAGGCTCGTGATCTGCGCGCGGAAGTCGACCGCCTGGTTGCTGGTGAACTCGCGGCCGATGATGTTGCCGCCGGCCGCCTTCACGGCCTTCTCGAACTCGTCCGCCTCACCCTGGCCGAACGCGGTGCGGTCGTCGATGATCGCGATGCGCTTCGCCTTGGTCACGTCGACCGCGTACTTGCCCGCGTTGCCGGCGTTCTGGCCGTCGGTCGCGATCACCATGAACATGTTCGCGAGCCCGCGCGACGTGAGCGTCGGGTTGGTCGCGGCCGGGTCGATCACCGGAATGCCGGCCTTGTCGTAGACCACCGACGCCGGAATCGTCGTGCCCGAGTTGAAGTGGCCGACCACCACCGACACGTTCTGGTCGACGAGCGCCTGCGCGGCCTGCACGCCGATGCGCGGGTCGGCCTGGTCGTCCTGCACGACCAGGTCGAAATGCACGGGCTTGCCGGCGATCTGCACCTTCTGCGCGGCGGCGTCGTCGAGCGCGAGCTGCACGCCGTTCTGGAGATCCTTGCCGTAGCCGGCGTTCACGCCGGTGAGCGGCGCGGCAAAGCCGACCTTCACGTCGGACGCGTCGGCGGCCTGGGCGGCGTGTTGCGAGAGAAGGGCTACCGCGGATACGACCGATACCGACAACAGGGAATGACGGAATGTCATGTTCGTTCCTCTTGTTCTAACACCAGCGGGTGGGTACCGCACGCAGCCGGCGGGCCGGGCGCGTGCGACGGGCGGGCGGTTCGACCGCTTCTCGGAATCGGACGTGGAGGTCGGCTTGCTGATGCTTCCCGGAAAGGACCTCCCGTCAGGCTCTGCGAGGAGCCCCGATCGTCTCGATATATAGGTCGCCGATATGCGCGGGTCTTGGCAATTTGCCGCGCATTCGATGCGGATTTGCGCACAGCTTCCGCGCGAGCGCGGGCGGCTGGTATCGGGAGTTTCCCGTCACGAATGGACGGGAGGCGGGTGCGGGCGGGCGGCGCAACCCCCAGAGGGGGCCGCGCCGCGTTCGCCGTCGTCAGTCGGACAGGGCGTCCGACGCGGCTTCGGCGTCGTCATGCGACGCGTTCGTGCGGATCGCCGGGTCGCTCGTGCTCGGGCGGCCGGTCTCCACGTGGCCCGCGAAACGGCGCAGGAAGCCGAGCGGGCGGCCGTCGCTGACGGTCAGGTCGTACCAGCCGTGGCTGCCGCGCAGATCCCAGTAGTCGTCGACGTGCGTACCCGGCTTGAGGTCGAACTCGCGCGCATGGCCGTGGCCGTATGCGCTCGTCACCTTGAGCCGCACGGCCTGGTGGCCGCGGTTCATCAGGCGCAGCGTGATGTTGCCGTTCGCGACGTCGTAGCCGTAGATCACCTCGGGGTTGATGCTCGCGGGGCCGACCGCCATCGCCGCGGGACTGCGGAAGTGGCAGTAGAAGCCGTTCGGGCCGTACACGTCGAGGTCGTACAGGCCGAGCGACGGCGCCGGGCTCCACAGGTCGGAGAGCCGCTTGCCGGCGTCGACCGTGTAGGTCCACGGGCCGTCGACACGATTGCGCGCCTGGACCTGGAATGCCGCGCCCGCAGTGCCGGTGTTCGCGAAAGTCAGCCGGAACTGGCCGCTCGCATTGTCGATCCGGCCGTGCACGAACAGTTCGTACGGCAGCGCGCGCGCCGGACGCAGGCCGGCCTCCTGCTTCGGCAGATGCTGGACGACCGGCGGCACCGGGATGTAGTCGGGGTGACGGTTGCGGTCGGGCGGCGCATAGCCGCTCGTGTCCGGGAGCTGCGGCCAGCTTGCGTCGGGCGTCGCGAAGTCGAACGCGGACGTCAGGTTGCCGCACACCGTGCGGCGCCACGGCGACACGTTCGCCGCGGTGACCGCGTACTGCGCGCCGAAGCGTGCTTCGATGAATTGCAGCAGCGACGTGTGATCGAAGGTCTGCGAGCAGACCCAGCCGCCCTTGGTCCACGGCGACACCACCAGCATCGGCACGCGCGGCCCGAGCCCGTACGGGCCGGCCATGTGCGACGCGTCGCCGGCGAATGCCTCGTTGGTCGTCGCGACCGTCGACAGCCCGTTGTCGCGCGACTGCGGTGCGAACGGCGGCGGCACGTGGTCGAAGAAGCCGTCGTTCTCGTCGTAGGTGATGAAGAGCGCGGTCTTGCTCCACACGTCCGGATTCGATACGAGCACCTTCAGCACCTGCTCGATGTACCACGCGCCGTAGTTCGCCGGCCAGTTCGGGTGCTCCGAGTACGCTTCCGGCGCGCAGATCCACGACACCTGCGGCAGCGTGCCGTTCTTCACATCCTGCTGCAGCACGTCGAACAGCGTGCCGCCGGCGCTGATGTTGGTGCCGGTGCGCGCCTTGTCGTACAGCGGCGTGCCGGGCAGCGCACTGCGGTACTGGTTGAAGTAGAGCAGCGCGTTGTCGCCGTAGTTGCCGATGTACGGGTTCTGCGTCCAGCCCCACGAGCCGTTCGCGTCGAGCCCCGTGCCGACGTCCTGGTAGATCTTCCACGACACGCCGGCCTGCTCGAGCACTTCCGGATAGGTCGTCCAGCCGTAGCCCTTTTCCTCGTTGCCGAGCACCGGGCCGCCGCCCGTGCCGTCATTGCCGACGTAGCCGGTCCACATGTAGTAGCGGTTCGGGTCGGTCGAGCTCGGGATCGCGCAGTGGTACGCGTCGCAGATCGTGAACGCGTCGGCGAGCTGGTAGTGGAACGGGATGTCGTCGCGCTTCAGGTACGCCATCGTCGTGGTGCCCTTGTTCGGCACCCACTGGTCGTAGCGGCCCTTGTTCCAGGCGGCGTGCATGTCCTGCCAGCCGTGCGGCAAGTCCTGCAGGAACTGCAGGCCGAGCTTGTCGGCGCCCGGGTGGAACGGCAGCAGCTCGGCGGGGCCGACCGGCTGATGGAACACCGACTTGCCGTTCGCGAGGCGCAGCGGGCGCGGGTCGCCGAATCCGCGGACACCACGCATCGTGCCGAAGTAATGGTCGAACGAACGGTTCTCCTGCATCAGGATCACGATGTGTTCGATATCGCGGATCGTGCCGGTACGGCGGTTCGCGGGGATGGCGAGCGCATCGCGGATCACGGGCGGGAACAGGTTCAGCGCGGCTGCGCCGGCGGTGCCGGCGGCGACGCGCAGGAAGTCACGACGGTTCGATCGGGTCATGGTCGTTATCGTGCGTTAAAGGGGGGAGCCGGTTGGCGGGACATGCGGAAAATGGACGCGCCCCGTGGCGCAGGATGCGGCTGCGCCGGGTCGTGCCGCCGCGAGCATAGCGAGAAATCGGTGTCATTCATGTGAAGTCCGGAAACGTTTGCAGGCGCGGCGTTGAACGGACAACGGCCGACGGTCGCGGTGCAACGGGCAGCGGGGACGCGGATAGCGGGAAAGCGGACAGCGGACAGCGGACAGCGGACAGCGGACAGCGGACAGCGGGAAAGCGGACAGCAGGACAGCAGGACAGCAGGACAGCAGGACAGCAGGACAGCAGGACAGCAGGACAGCAGGACAGCAGATGGCGCTTGACGCGCGCCGGCGATGCGGATGCAGCGGCGTCAGGCGTCCGTCACCCACGCGCCGAACCATTCGCTCGGGCGCGCGATTTCGTCCTGCGCGGCGACGAGTTCGAGCTCGTAGCGGCGTGCGTCGTAGGTTGCCTTCACGACCGCGTGCACCGCCGCGAGCGTGTGCTCGAACGCGGCGCGCACCGAGTCGCCGCGCAACCGGCGCGCGACGAAAATGGCGCTGGTGAGGTCGCCGACACCGACCGGATGGCGCGGAAACGCATACAGCGGGCGCTGGCCGATCCACGCTTCGGTCTCGGTGACGGCGAGCATGTTGAAGCGGTCGGCCGGGCTGCTGCGGTCGTGCAGGTGCTTGACGAGGATGATTTTCGGCCCGCGGCGGATCAGCGCGCGGCACGCGTCGACGGCTTCGGCGACGGTCTCGATGCGCCGCCCGGCGAGCTTCTGCAGCTCGGTGTGGTTCGGCGACATGCCGTCCGCGAGCGCCGGCATCTCCGCGACGATGAATTCCTCGACGCCGGGTTCGGGGCGGATGCCGCCCGTCTGGCCCATCGCCGGATCGCAGAAGTACCACGCGTTCGGGTTCATCGCCTTCACCGAGCGCACGATCTCGACCGTCGCGCGCGCCTGCGCCGGCGAGCCGACGAAGCCGGACAGTACCGCGTCGCAGCGCTTGAGCGCGCCGATCGCGGCGACGCCGTCGACCAGCTGCTCCATCTTCGCGGCGTCGATCGCGCTGCCGGCCCAGTGGCCGTACTGCATGTGATTCGACAGCTGGACGGTGTTGAGCGGCCAGACGTTGACGCCGAGGCGCTGCATCGGGAACACGGCCGCGCTGTTGCCGGCGTGTCCGTAGATGACGTGCGACTGAATGCTGAGGACGTTTTTCATGAGCGTTCGCCTGCAGGCGTTTCAGGGTCTCGTCACACGATACCCGAGTTCGTCGCGTGCGCGGAAGTCGCTCGGCCGACGAGTGTTGCGCGCCGTCGTCAGCCCGACCGCGTAGAATCGCGGGGCGTGAAGCCGCCCGGCTGACCGCGTGCATTTCCCATTACCGTGAGCGCCATGCCTTCGAATTGCAAGATGTTCTCCCTCGCGCGCGCGGCCGTGCTCGGCGCGGGCGTCGCCGCCGCATGCGCGACGTCCGTCGCGGTCGCCGTCCCGGCACCGGCCGGCAACGACGGGCCCGCGTACGGCCCTCGCCTGGAAGGCTTCGCCTATCCGGAGCCGGTGCATCGCTACGCGTTCGTGTCGCAGCGCGACACCCTCGAGATGATGTACATGGACGTGCAGCCGGCGCACCCGAACGGCCGCACCGTCGTGCTGCTGCACGGGAAGAACTTCTGCGCGGCGACCTGGGAAGACACGATCGGCGTGCTGAGCCGCGCCGGCTATCGCGTGATCGCGCCGGACCAGATCGGTTTCTGCAAGTCGTCGAAGCCCGAGCGCTACCAGTACAGCTTCCAGCAGCTCGCGCGCAACACGCATGCGCTGCTCGAGTCGGTCGGCGTGAAATCGGCGACGATCGTCGGCCATTCGACGGGCGGGATGCTCGCGATGCGTTACGCGCTGATGTACCCGAAGGCGACCGAGCAGCTCGTGCTGGTGAACCCGATCGGCCTCGAGGACTGGAAGGCGCTCGGCGTGCCGCCGCTGTCGGTCGACTACTGGTACGCACGCGAGCAGAAGACGACGGCGGACGGCATCCGCCGTTACGAGCAGGCGACCTACTACGCGGGCAAGTGGGCGCCGTCATACGAGCGCTGGGTGCAGATGCTCGCCGGCATGTATCGCGGCCCGGGCCGCGACGCGGTCGCGTGGAACTCGGCGCTGATCTACGACATGATCCTCACGCAGCCGGTGGTCTACGAACTCGGCGCGATACGCGTGCCGACGCTGCTGCTGATCGGCGACAAGGACACGACCGCGATCGGCAAGGACGTGGCGCCGCCGGACGTGCACGCGAAGCTCGGCCGTTACCCGGAACTCGCGAAACGCACGCAGGCGGCGATTCCCGGCGCGCAGCTCGTCGAATTCCCGGCGCTCGGGCACGCGCCGCAGATCCAGGATCCGGACGCGTTCCACAAGGCGCTGCTCGACGGGATGGGGGCGGTGCACCCGCAGTGACGCGCAGGCGGGCGCACCCTCCTGGGTGGGCCGCCCGCCGGGTCAGCGGGTTTCGTTCGCGAGTTCGTCGCGGATCTGCGCGGCCAGCTCGAACGAGCGCACGCGCGCGGCGTGATCGTAGATCTGCGCGGTGATGATCACCTCGTTAGCGCCGGTTTGCGCGATCCGGTCGCGCAGCTTGTCGCGCACCGTGTCGCGCGAGCCGACGGCCGCGAACGACAGCGCATGCGCGACGTTCGCGAGTTCGAACTCGCTCGCCTCGAGCGCGTCGACGGGCGGCGGCAGCTTGCCGGGCGTGCCGCGGCGCAGGTTGATGAACTGCTGCTGCAGCGACGTGAAGAGGCGCCGCGCCTCGTCGTCGGTATCGGCCGCGAACACGTTGACGCCGACCATCGCATGCGGCTTCGGCCACGCGGCCGACGGCCGGTACTGCGCGCGATAGACTTCGAGCGCGCGCATCAGGTAGTCCGGCGCGAAGTGCGACGCGAACGCGAACGGCAGCCCGAGCATCGCGGCGAGTTGCGCGCTGAAGAGGCTCGAACCGAGCAGCCACACGGGCACGTCCAGCCCCGCGCCGGGCACCGCGCGCACGCGCTGGCCGGGCACCGGTTCCGCGAAGTAGCGCTGCAGCTCGGCGACGTCGTCCGGAAACGAGTCGGCGCTGCCGATCAGGTCGCGGCGCAGCGCGCGCGACGTGGTCTGGTCGGTGCCGGGCGCGCGGCCGAGCCCGAGGTCGATGCGCCCCGGATACAGCGACGCGAGCGTGCCGAACTGCTCGGCGATCACGAGCGGCGCATGGTTCGGCAGCATGATCCCGCCCGAGCCGACGCGGATCGTCTTCGTCGCTCCCGCCACGTGGCCGATCACGACGGCCGTCGCCGCGCTCGCGATGCCGGGCATGTTGTGATGTTCGGCGAGCCAGTAGCGGCGATAACCGAGGCGCTCCGCGTGCTGCGCGAGATCGACGGTGTTGCGGAACGCCTGCGCGGCGTCGGCGCCGGCGGGAATGGGGGCGAGATCGAGTACGGAAAACGGAATCATCGGGTGGCCTTCGGAAGGGAGGGGCGCGGTGATGCGGATGCGCAACAGATTGCGATGATTTTGCCAAAGGGTTCCGGAACGCGCTGGCGACGCGCGGATACCCATGCGCCTTTCAGGGGTGCAAGGTGGCGCGGGCAACTGTTGCAAAAATCAATCTAATCACTGAATAATTACGGATCTTTACGGCGATTGGCCGTGTCTTCGCATCGACATACAAATTTCCACGAAACGTTTGATTTTCAAGACTGCAATCCGCCTGCAAAGTGCTTACGCTAACGTGAACGAGGTGGCACCGGAATGGTTCCCCGGCCGCACAGCTTTGCCGAAATCGCAGTAGTCCGTTTCGCGTGGTGCCAAGCGCGGGGTGGCGCGGGCTGCTAAAATCCGGCGCCTGTCCATGTTGTGCCGACGGTAGCCATTAGAATCTTCCCGCATCCCGTCCGGGCATCGCGCGAGGATGTGCCACGCGATGCCGGGCATGGCCGCTTTCGGGGAAATGGGCCGTGCCTCCCCATTACACAGACGCTGCTGGAACAAGGAGTCGGGTCGTGCCCGCGTTCGTTGCTGTCGGAATACCCAATCACGTTCAACCCGGTTCGATCGGTCGGCAGGGCGCCCGCGTCGCCGGAGGGCGTCGCGCATGACGCCGACCGTCACGCTGCTCGACTGGCTCCTGACCGTGTTCACGCTGGCTGCGGCCGGCTATGCGTTCGTCGCGGCGTTCGCGCCGCGCCCGCGCACGCCGCGCACCGCCGCGCGCGACGGTTTCGAGCCCGTCAGCGTGCTCAAGCCGCTCTGCGGCGCCGAGCCGCACCTGTACGAGAACCTCGCGACGTTCTGCGAACAGCGCCACCCGCGCCATGAAGTGCTGTTCGGGGTCGCGTCGGCATCCGATCCGGCGGTCGCCGTGGTCGAGCGGCTGCGCGCCGATTATCCGGAATGCGACATCACGCTCGTGATCGACGCGCGCGTGCACGGCAAGAACCTGAAGGTCAGCAACCTGATCAATCTCGCCGAACGCGCGAAGTACGGCCGCATCGTGATCGCGGACAGCGACATCGCGGTGAAGCCGGACTATCTGGAGCGCGTGACGGCGCCGCTCGCCGACGCGTCGGTCGGGGTCGTCACGTGCCTGTATCATGCGCGCAGCGTCGGCGGGTTCTGGACGCGGATCGGCGCGCAGTTCGTCGATGCGTGGTTCGCGCCGTCGGTACGGATCACGCACCTCGGCCGCTCGAGCCGCTTCGGCTTCGGCGCGACGCTGGCGCTCACGCGCGACACGCTCGAGCGGATCGGCGGTTTTCTCGCGTTGAAGGACGAGCTGGCCGACGATTTCTGGCTGGCCGAGCTGCCGCGCCGCCTCGGGCGGCGCACCGTGCTGTCCGAGGTCGAGGTCGCGACCGACGTGATCGAGCCGTCGTTCGGGCCGCTCTGGCACCGCGAGACGCGCTGGCTGCGCACGATCCGTTCGCTGAACCCGGCCGGCTTCGCGTTCCTGTTCATCACGTTTACCGTGCCGTGGCTCGCGATCGGCGCGGCGCTCGCGCTGCGTCTCGACGGCACCGTCGCCGGCACGCTGGCGGGTGGCGCGGCCGTGGTGGGCGCGTTCGGGCGGCTGGTGCTGCACGCGCGCGGCGAGGACGGCTGGCGCGCGTTCTGGCGCGACCTGCCGCTCGTCGCGGTGCGCGACACGCTGCTCGCGCTCGAATGGCTCGCGGCCGTGTTCGGCACGCACGTCGTGTGGCGCGGCGCGCGGATGACGGTCGTCGGCGGCGAACGCGCGACGGTGATCGTGGAGGGCGGGGACGGCCGCTGACGTACGTTCCCCGAAGGGAACCGGCGATGCGCCCGGTCCCGATCGAATCCGGCCCGAAGGCCGAGACGCGTTGCGCGGCCACGCCGCGCGACGCGACATGACAGAGAGGCGGGCGCCGGCAGGGCGGCCCGCGGTTGATTGACTGAATCGTTGAAACGAATCGAACTATGCAGGCTACCGGAGCATTCATGAAAACGCTGTTCTTGCAGGCCCCTTCGTATGACGGCTTCGACGGCGGAGCCGGCTCGCGCTATCAGGCGAAGCGCGAAATCCGTTCCTTCTGGTACCCGACGTGGCTCGCGCAGCCGGCCGCGCTCGTGCCGGGCAGCCGCGTCGTCGACGCGCCGGCCGACGGCCTGTCGGTCGAGGAAACGCTGAAGATCGCCAACGACTACGATCTCGTGATCATCCACACGAGCACGCCGTCGTTCCCGACCGACGCGATGTTCGCGCAGGATCTGAAGAAGATGAAGCCGTCGATGCTGGTCGGCATGGTGGGCGCGAAGGTGATGGTCGATCCGCACAACTCGCTCACGGCGAGCGACGCGATCGACTTCGTGTGCCGCGAGGAATTCGACTACACCTGCAAGGAAATCGCCGAAGGCAAGCCGTTCCCCGAGATCAAGGGCTTGAGCTGGCGCGCGAAGGACGGCTCGATCGAGCACAACGAAGCGCGTCCGATCCTCGAGAACATGGACGAACTGCCGTTCGTCGCGCCCGTCTACAAGCGCGACCTGAAGATCGACAACTACTTCATCGGCTACCTGAACTACCCGTACGTGTCGATCTACACGGGCCGCGGCTGCAAGTCGCGCTGCACGTTCTGCCTGTGGCCGCAGACGGTCAGCGGCCACCGCTACCGCACGCGCTCGGTCGAGAACGTGCTCGCGGAAGCGAAGTGGATCCGCGACAACATGCCGGAAGTGAAGGAGCTGATGTTCGACGACGACACCTTCACCGACGACCTGCCGCGCGCCGAAGCGATCGCCATCGGCCTGGGCAAGCTCGGCATGACGTGGTCGTGCAACGCGAAGGCGAACGTGCCGTACAAGTCGCTGAAGATCATGAAGGAAAACGGCCTGCGCCTGCTGCTGGTCGGCTTCGAATCCGGCGACGACCAGATCCTCGTGAACATCAAGAAGGGCGTGCGCACCGATTTCGCGCGCCGCTTCAGCGCGGACTGCAAGAAGCTCGGGATCAAGATCCACGGCACCTTCATCCTCGGCCTGCCGGGCGAGACGCAGGACACCATCAAGAAGACGATCGAGTACGCGAAGGAAATCAATCCGCACACGATCCAGGTGTCGCTCGCCGCGCCGTATCCGGGCACGACGCTTTACAAGCAGGCCGTCGAGAACGGCTGGATGGAAGAGAACAAGACCATCAACCTGGTCAGCAAGGAAGGCGTGCAGCTCGCGGCGATCGGCTATCCGCACCTGTCGCGCGACGAGATCTATCACCATCTCGAGCAGTTCTATCGCCAGTTCTACTTCCGCCCGTCGAAGATCTGGGAGATCGTCCGCGAGATGCTGACGAGCTGGGACATGATGAAGCGTCGCTTGCGCGAAGGCGTCGAGTTCTTCCGCTTCCTGCGCGCGCACGAGGCCTGATTCGTGGCGACGCAGCGGGCGGCGCGGGCGCTGATCTTCACCGCGGACGACTTCGGGCTGCATCCGCGCGTTAACGCGGCGGTCGAGCGCGCGCATCGCGACGGCGTGCTGAACGCCGCGAGCCTGATGGTCGGTGCGCCCGCGGCGCAGGACGCGATCGAACGCGCGCGGCGCCTGCCGTCGCTCGCGGTCGGCCTGCATCTCGTCCTCGCGGACGGGCCGGCCACGCTGCCCGCGCATGACATACCCGCGCTCGTCGGCCGCGACGGGCGCTTCGGCGATGCGATGGCGAAGGACGGCTGTCGCTTCTTCTTCCTGCCGCACGTGCGTGCGCAGCTGCGCCGCGAGATCCGCGCGCAGTTCGACGCGTTCGCGGCGAGCGGCCTGCCGCTCGACCACGTGAACGCGCACAAGCATTTCCACCTGCATCCGACCGTGCTGTCGATGATCATCGAGATCGGCCGCGACTACGGGCTGCGTGCGGTGCGGCTGCCGTACGAAACGCGCGCGCCCGCGCTGCTCAAGCCGTGGATCGCGCTGGTGCGCGCGCGGCTCGACCGTGCGGGGCTCGCGCACAACGACTACGTGGTCGGCATCGAGCATACGGGCGCGATGGACGAGCGCGTGCTGCTCGACGCGCTCGCGGCGCTGCCGCCCGGGGTCGGCGAGATCTACTGTCATCCGGCGGAAGCCGGGGACGGCCCGATCACGCCGACGATGGCCGCTTACCGGCCGGTCGACGAACTGGATGCGCTGCTGTCGCCGCGCGTCGCGGCCGCGCTGAAGGCCGCGGGCGTCGCGACCGGCGGTTTTGCCGACGTGTTCGGCCAGCCGGCGGCGCGGCGCGGCACGCACGCGTCGCGCGAAGCGGGGGCGCAGCCGTCATGACCAAGTGGATCAAATGGCTCGGCTGGCCGATCGGCATCGGGATCCTGCTCGCGCTCGGGCTGCACGAAGGCATCGGCGACGTGACGCGGATGCTCGAGCGCGCCGGCTTCGCGCTGCTGTGGCTCGTGCCGTTCCATGCGCTGCCGCTGCTGCTCGACGCGTATGCGTGGCACCAGCTGCTCGACCGGCGCGCGTCGCTGTCGTTCCTGTGGTGGGTCGCGACCGTGCGTGAAGCGGTGAACCGGCTGCTGCCGGTCGTCGGGATCGGCGGCGAGCTGGTCGGGATCCGGATGGCGCGCTGGCAGGTGCCCGACGCGAGCCGCGTGACCGCGTCGGTGATCGTCGAGGTGCTGGTGACGATCGTCGTCCAGTATGCGTTCGCGGCGCTCGGTCTCGTGCTGCTGCTCGCGACGACGCACGACATGGGCGGCGGCATGATCGGCCTCGCGCTGCTGCTGACCCTGCCGCTGCCGGTGCTCGGCGTCGTGCTGATGCGGCGCGGCGGGATCTTCCATGCGATCGAGCGGTTCGCGGGGCGTCTGCTCGGCGATTCGCACCGGTTGCTGCAGGGCGTCGACGGCCGCCGCCTCGACGGCGACATCGACGCGCTGATGTCGCGCACGCCGCTGCTGTTCAGTGCGTTCTTCTGGCAGTTGTCCGGCTACGTGCTCGGCGCGCTCGAAATCTACTGGGCGCTCGCGCTGCTCGGTCATCCGGTCTCGATCGGCGGCGCGATCGCGATCGAGGCGATGACGCAGGCCGTGCGGCATGCGGCGTTCATGGTGCCGGGCGGTCTCGGCGTGCAGGAGGCGACCGTCGTGCTGCTCGCGCAGATGTTCGGCGTCGATCGCGAGACGGCGCTGTCGCTCGCGCTGGTCAAGCGCGGCCGCGAGGTGCTGTTCGGCTGTCTCGCGCTCGGGTCGTGGCAACTGGCCGAGCTGGTGCGCACGCGCCGCCGGATCAAGGCGGTGCCGGCCGGGCCGCGCGCCCCGCAAGCGGGCCGCGAGGCCCAGGTGCAAACCGAAACGACGCATTGATCACGAGACGGGCCGCGCGGTCCGTCTCGCGCTTTTGGCGTTGCGCGGGTATCCTTGCCGCGTGTTTTCTCGACGCGCATTTCTTCCGATGATCTTCCGTTTCCGGCTGCTTCCCGTCACGATGCTGGCCGCCGCGCTGGCGCTGACCGGCTGCGACGACAAGCAAGGCAATCTCGACGTGCAACGTATCAGGGACTTCTTCAACGCGATCAAGCCGGCGCCGCTGCTGCTCAAGGGGCTGAAGGCCGGCGTCTCGACCGAAGCCGACGTGCGCGCCACGATGGGCAAGCCCGAGACCGAGCGCGCGTTCACCGACGGCTCGAAGCGCCTCGAATACCCGCGCGGCCCGATGGGCAACCAGACCTGGTTCGTCGACCTCGACCCGGGCGGGTATTACACGGGCGCGACGCAGGTGCTGACCGCCGAGAACTTCGCGAAGGTGCGCCCGGGGATGACCGAGGACGAGGTGCGCCGCCTGCTCGGCAAGCCGGGCGACGTCGCGCAGTATCCGCTGAAGCCCGAGACCGTATGGAGCTGGCGCTGGCTCGAGGACGGCGTCAACACCGACGCGTTCTTCAACGTCCATTTCGGCCCGGACGGGCTTGTCTATACGACTTCGCGCTCCGACATCCTGAAAGGGCGGTGAGACCGCCTGCGGCGCTATATCGAAAAAGCGACCGGAAAATTGCAAAAAGTCCGCTTCCCTGCGTGTCATCCGACTGTCAGGAAGCGGCTTTTTTCCTTTTGAAACAGCGCGGTAGGCCGTGCCTGCAAATGGTGGGACGAATTGCTGCGACGCAGCAATCGCGCGCACGGTGATTTGAGGCAAACAATTTCGCTTGCGACTATCCGCGTCAGCCCGGCGCCGGACAGTGAGCGCGCCGGTGTTCACATCAACACTGGAGACGCGCGTGTTCCTTTACGGCTTTGGTCCTGTCCTCTGGGCCGGCACCGTGCAGACCATCGAGCTGTCGGTGCTGTCGCTCGCCGCTGCGGTGGCGCTGGGGCTGATCGGCGCGGTGGCGAAGCTGTCGCACAACCGGGTGCTGCGAGCGGTCGCGACCGGTTATACGACGCTGATCCGCTCGGTGCCCGATCTCGTCCTGATGCTGCTGTTGTTCTACAGCATCCAGATCTGGCTGAACCAGTTCACCGACCTCGTCGGCTGGGACCAGATCGACATCGACCCGTTCGTCGCCGGCGTGCTGACGCTCGGCTTCATCTACGGCGCGTACTTCACCGAGACGTTCCGCGGTGCGTTCCTGTCGGTGCCGCGCGGCCAGCTCGAGGCCGGCTCGGCGTACGGGATGAGCGGGCTGCGCGTGTTCGTGCGGATCATGTTTCCGCAGATGATGCGCTTCGCGCTGCCCGGCATCGGCAACAACTGGCAGGTGCTCGTGAAGGCGACCGCGCTGGTGTCGATCATCGGTCTCGCGGACGTCGTGAAGGCGGCGCAGGACGCCGGCAAGAGCACGTTCAACATGTTCTTCTTCATCCTCGTTGCGGCGCTGATCTACCTCGCGATCACGACCGTTTCCAACCTCGTGCTGATCCAGCTCGAGAAACGTTATTCCACGGGCGTGCGCCACGCAGAACTATGATCGAGATCCTCCAGGAATTCGGCCAGGCGTTCCTTT
Source organism: Burkholderia sp. Bp8984 (assembly GCF_003853755.1). Classification (NCBI taxonomy): domain Bacteria; kingdom Pseudomonadati; phylum Pseudomonadota; class Betaproteobacteria; order Burkholderiales; family Burkholderiaceae; genus Burkholderia; species Burkholderia sp. Bp8984. The sequence continues at coordinate 46,947 of NZ_QTQN01000015.1, read as the reverse complement.
ACTGGGACGGCCAGCGCCTCTCCGGCCTTGCGGTGACGCTGTGGCTGCTCGTCGCGTCGATTTCGCTCGGCTTCGTGTGCGCGGTGCCGCTCGCGGTCGCACGCGTGTCGAAGAAGAAGTGGCTGTCGATGCCGGTGCGGTTCTACACGTACGTGTTCCGCGGCACGCCGCTCTACGTGCAGCTGCTGTTGCTGTACACGGGCATGTACAGCCTCGAGTTCGTGCGCTCGCACTCGCTGCTCGACGCGTTCTTCCGCAGCGGCTTCAACTGCGCGATCCTCGCGTTCGCGCTGAACACCTGCGCGTACACGACCGAGATCTTCGCGGGTGCGATTCGTGCGATTCCGCACGGCGAGGTCGAGGCGGCGCGTGCGTACGGGATGTCGCCGTTCACGATGTACCGCCGGGTGATCCTGCCGTCGGCGCTGCGCCGTGCGCTGCCGCTGTACAGCAACGAGGTGATCCTGATGCTGCACGCGACCACCGTTGCGTTCACGGCGACCGTGCCCGACATCCTGAAGGTCGCGCGTGACGCCAATTCCGCGACCTACATGGCGTTCCAGTCGTTCGGGATCGCCGCACTGATCTATCTTGCGGTATCGTTCGCACTCGTCGCGGCATTTCGCCGGGCGGAGCGCCACTGGCTCGCGTATCTCGCGGCCGGCCGTCATTGATTTCATTCGAGGAGAGCCAGATGGCCGAGATCACTCAAACGAGCGCGTCCGCTTCCACCAAGCTTGCCGCGGTCGACATTCACAAGCGCTATGGCGACAACGAGGTGCTCAAGGGCGTGTCGCTGAACGCGAAGGCCGGCGACGTCATCAGCATCATCGGCGCCAGCGGTTCCGGCAAGAGCACGTTCCTGCGCTGCATCAATTTTCTCGAGCGGCCGAATGCGGGGCAGATCGTCGTCGACGGCGAGGCCGTGCGCACCAGGACCGACCGCGCCGGTGCGCTCGAGGTGGCCGATCACAAGCAGTTGCAGCGCATCCGCACCAAGCTCGCGATGGTGTTCCAGCACTTCAACCTCTGGGCGCACATGAACGTGCTCGAGAACGTGATGGAAGCGCCGGTGCACGTGCTCGGCATTGCGAAGAAGGAAGCCGAGGAGCGTGCGCGCGAGTACCTGGAGAAGGTCGGTTTGCCGCCGCGCGTCGAGAAGCAGTATCCGTCGCATTTGTCGGGTGGCCAGCAGCAGCGTGTCGCGATCGCGCGGGCGCTGGCGATGCATCCGGACGTGATGCTGTTCGACGAGCCGACGTCGGCGCTCGATCCGGAGCTCGTCGGTGAGGTGCTGAAGGTGATGCAGAAGCTGGCCGAGGAAGGCCGCACGATGATCGTCGTCACGCACGAGATGGGTTTCGCGCGCAACGTGTCGAATCACGTGATGTTCCTGCATCAGGGGCGGACCGAGGAAGAGGGTGATCCGAAGGAGGTGCTGGTGCGTCCGCAGAGCGAGCGTCTGAAGCAGTTCCTGTCGGGTAGCCTCAAGTAACGCGAAGGGCGTTTCATACGTGGTACCGGTGTCTCGTCCCGCAGGCGCCACCCGCACGACGCAGGTGGCGATCGTTGCATTGCCGCCCGTGTCGATGTCGGGTGTGGGTCCGATCGTCGATGCGTTGCATCTCGCGAACGAGATCGACGGGCGCTTGCTGTATCGCTGGCAGGTGTGTTCGTGGGACGGGCGGCCGGTGCCGCTCGCCGGCGGCGCGCAGTGGCATGCCGATGCGGCGTTCAACGATGCGATCGCGTGCGACTGGCTGATCGTCGTGTCGGAGCGGTTTCAGCAGTTTGCCGACTATCGGTTGTTTCTCGCGAGTCTCGCGCGGGTGGGGCAGCGCACGCCGGTCGTCACGGGGATTCACCACGGCGTGTGGTGGCTCGCGATGGCCGGGCAGCTTTCCGGATATCGCGTGAGCGTGAACTGGGAGACGTATCAGCAGTTCGCCGAACAGTTCGAGCGGTCGATCGTCACGCAGCAGATCTTCGAGATCGATCGCGATCGGGCGACCTGTGCGGGCGGGCAGGCGACCGTCGATTTCATGCTGGCCATGATCGGCCGGGAACACGGGGCGGATCTGGGTGAGCGCATTGCCGATGCGCTCGGGGCCGGCACGCTGCGCAGCGGCGAGGAGCGGCAGCGGATTCCTTTTGTCACCGCGCCCGGTGAGCGGCATCCTCGGCTGAACGATGCGTTGCTTTTGATGGAAGCCAATGTCGAGGATCCTTTGACGACCGATGAGATCGCCGGGCTCGTCGGCGTGTCGCGGCGGCAGCTCGAGCGGCTCTTTCGGCAGTATCTCGGGGCGATGCCCTCCAAGTATTACCTCAATCTCCGGTTGCTCAAGGCTCGCACGCAGTTGCAGCGGACCAGCAAGTCGGTCGTTCAGGTCAGCCTCGCCTGCGGGTTTTCTTCTGCTGCGCACTTTTCTAATGCGTACCGCGAAAGGTTTGGGGTCACGCCTCGGGAGGATCGGAGAGCCTGGCTCGAGAAGCAGACCGGCGGTGGGGGGGAGCCTCGCGGGGGCGCGCTTGTTGAGCGCGGTGCTAAGGATTGATTCTGTTTTTTGGTGGTTCGCTCGCCGTTTGTCGTGAAGCACCTGTGATCGTGTCGGTCTATTAGCGTCGCCCCTGCGCGGGGCGGCGGTTACTTTTCTTTGTCTTGCCAAAGAAAAGTAACCAAAAGAAAGGCGCCCGGATAACGCATGACTTCCCGGTGCCGTAGTCCACCAAGTGGCCCTCGCCTAAGTGTCCGCGCCAGTCCGGAACCCGGAGTGGTTCGAGCAATGGTTCCGACACCACTCACCACCCCGCGGAGTGGTATACCGCCCGCTAGCTCCGCCCTCGCTTCGCTCGGTCGATAGGTCCACACGTCCCGCTTCGCAAAGCTGTCGGTCGATTGATTTGCACAATTGCGGCCAGCGACGCATGAATTCAATAAATTGAAATCGTCGTTGCGGTGCAGCGGCACCTCAGTGATTTGGGGAACTGATCAGTGGGTGTCCATGTGTGGCGCGGGCGGATGAATTGCGGCCGAAGAACCTTGCAGCCGAGCATAGCGAGGATGGAGCTAGCGGGCGGTATACCGCTCCGTTGCGTAGGGAGTGGTGTCAGAACCATTGCTCGAACCACTCCGGGTTCCCGACTGGCGCGGACACTTAGGCGAGGGCCACTTGGTGGACTACGGCACCGGGAAGTCATGTGTTATCCGGGCGCCTTTCTTTTGGTTACTTTTCTTTGGCAAGACAAAGAAAAGTAACCGCCGCCCCGCGCAGGGGCGACGCTAATAGACCGACACGATCACAGGTGCTTCACGTCAAACGCAAGCGCACCGCCAAAAAAACCGCGAAAACAGCAACCAAGCACAAAACGCCACGCCCCCCGCCGGGGAGAGGCAAAATAAAGCGCCCTATCCGCTTCCGATAGAACCCGTCGCAATTCCGCAAGACGCTTGCGTCACCCTTACCTAAACTTGATCCTGTTGAACCCTCTTACGAAACCGAAAGGAACGACCATGACGACCTCGACCGTGACCCGCCAGACATTCGACGAAGTGATGGTGCCGGTATTCTCCCCCGCGCCGTTCGTGCCGGACCGTGCAGAGGGCTCGCGCGTGTGGGACACGGCCGGCCGCGAATACGTGGATTTCGCCTGCGGCATCGCCGTCACGTCGCTCGGCCACGGCCACCCGGAACTGCTGAAGGTCCTGGACGAACAAGGCCGCAAGCTCTGGCACATCGGCAACGGCTACACGAACGAGCCGGTGCTGCGCCTCGCGAAGCGCCTCGAAGCGCTGACCTTCGCCGACCGCGCATTCTTCGCGAACTCGGGCGCGGAAGCGAACGAAGCCGCCCTCAAGCTCGCGCGCCGCGTCGCATTCGACCGCCACGGCGCCGACAAGTACGAAATCGTGTCGTTCGTCCAGTCGTTCCACGGCCGCACGTTCTTCACGGTCAGCGTCGGCGGCCAGCCGAAATACTCGGAAGGCTTCGGCCCGGTGCCGGAAGGCATCAAGCACCTCCCGTTCAACGACATCGAAGCGGCCAAGGCCGCGATCGGCCCGCAAACCTGCGCGGTGATCGTCGAGCCGGTGCAGGGCGAAGGCGGCGTGATCCCGGCCGATCCGGCCTTCCTGAAGGCACTGCGCGAAGCGTGCGACGCCAACGACGCAGTGCTGATCTTCGACGAAGTGCAGACGGGCGTCGGCCGCACGGGCCAGTTCTACGCATACATGGACACGGGCGTCACGCCGGACATCCTCACGACCGCGAAGGCACTCGGCAACGGTTTCCCGATCGGCGCGATGCTGACGACGAACGAACTGGCCGCCCACTTCAAGGTCGGCGTGCACGGCACGACGTACGGCGGCAACCCGCTCGCGTCGGCGATCGCGGACAAGGTCGTCGAGCTGATCGGCGACCCGGCGCTGCTCGAAGGCGTGCGCGAACGCAGCGTGCGCCTGAAGGGCGCGCTGGAACGCATCAACGCACGCTTCGGCATCTTCAAGGACATCCGCGGCAAGGGCCTGCTGGTCGGCGCGGAACTCACCGCCGCATTCGACGGCCGCGCGAAGGACTTCGTCACCGCCGCCGCCGAGAACGGCCTGATCATGCTGATCGCGGGCCCGAACGTGCTGCGCTTCGTGCCGTCGCTCGTGATCCCGTTCGACCTGCTCGACGAAGGCGTGAAGCGCTTCGAGAAGGCAGTCGAGCAGGTGCTCGCGGCCCAGGAAGCCACCGCGCGCTGATCGGCGCGCCCATCGCAGACAGGAACGACGATGCTATTTGTTCGCCCCGGCAAACTCACGGATCTCGATGCGCTCGCGCACATGGCGCGCACCGCGCAGCCGGTCCTGCACTCGCTGCCGCACGATCGCGCGGCGCTCGAAGCGCGCGTGGCGCTCTCCGAGGATTCGTTTCGCGCGGACGTCGACTTCGCCGGCGAGGAGTTCTATCTCTTCGTGCTCGAGGATTCGTCGACGGGCAAGCTGCTCGGCACGGCGAGCATCGTGGCCGCGGCCGGCTACTCGGAACCGTTCTACGCATTCCGCAACGATGCACTGATCCACGCGTCGCGCGAGCTGCACGTGAACCGCAAGATCCACGCGCTCACGATGTCGCACGAGCTGACCGGCAAGAGCCGGCTGGCGGGCTTCTACGTCGATCCGTCGCTGCGCGGCGACGCGGCCGCGCACCTGATCTCGCGTGCGCGGATGATGTACATCGCCGCGAACCGCCGCCGCTTCACGCCGGAAGTGTTCACGCTGCTGCTCGGCGTGAGCGACAGCACGGGCGCATCGCCGTTCTGGGAAGCGGTGGGCCGCAAGTTCTTCGGCCGCAACTTCACCGACGTCGACATCGCGTCGGGCGGCCGCAGCCGCACGTTCATCGCGGAAGTGATGCCGGCGTATCCGCTCTACGTGCCGCTGCTGCCGGAAGCCGCGCAGCGCGTGCTCGGCGAGCCGAACGAAACGGCGCTGCTCGCGTACGACATCCATCTCGAGGAAGGCTTCGAGCCGGACCGCTTCGTCGACATCTTCGACGCGGGCCCCGTGCTGACCGCGCAGGTCGACCGCACCGCATGCGTGAAGCACGGCGCGGAGCGCACGGTGCGCGAAGCCGCGCATCAGCAGGGCGACGTCGCGTACATGGTGTCGACCGGCAGCGGCGAATCGTTCCGCTGCGTACTGGCCGACCTGCCGGGCGATACGGCCGACGCGCCGCTCGCCGGCGACGTGCGCGCGGCGCTCGATGTGAAGGATGGTGATGTCGTGCGCTGCGTGCCGCTGCACCGCCGCGACGATGAAGACATGAAGGGAGACGCAGCATGATCGTCGTTCGGGTCGTACAAACGGGCGACGTCGACGCGCTCGTGTCGCTCGCTAAGGAAACCGGGCCGGGCCTGACCACGTTCAAGCCCGATCGCGACGCGCTCGCCGCGCGCATCGAACGCACGCGCCGCACGCTCGACGGCGAGGCCGCGCCGGGCGAGGCCGGCTACTTCTTCGTGATGGAAGAATCGAAGACGGGCGACATCGCGGGCGTGTGCGGGATCGAGACGCAGGTCGGCCTCGAACAGCCGTTCTACAACTATCGCGTGAGCACGGTCGTGCACGCGAGCCAGGAGCTCGGTGTGTGGACGCGGATGTCCGCGCTCAACATCTCGCACGACCTGACGGGCTACGCGGAAGTGTGCTCGCTGTTCCTGAGCCCGCGTTACCGCACGGGCGGCGTCGGCGGCCTGCTGTCGCGCTCGCGCTTCATGTTCATCGCGCAGTTCCGCGAACGCTTCCCGGAACGCATCTGCGCGGAACTGCGCGGCCACTTCGACGAGGACGGCACGTCGCCGTTCTGGCGCGCGGTCGGTTCGCACTTCTACCAGATCGATTTCAACGCGGCCGACTACCTCAGCTCGCACGGCCGCAAGTCGTTCCTCGCGGAACTGATGCCGCGCTATCCGGTGTACGTCGACCTGCTGCCGCAGGACGCGCAGGACGCGGTCGGCCTCACGCACCGCGACACGCTGCCGGCCCGCAAGATGCTCGAGGCCGAAGGGCTGCGCTACCAGAACCACGTCGACATCTTCGACGCGGGCCCGGTGCTCGAATGCCACATCAACGACCTGCGCACGGTGCGCGAGAGCGTCGTCGTGCCGGTCGCGATCGGCGTGCCCGACGTGCGGGAAGATATGCCGAAGTCGCTCGTATCGAACACGTCGCTCGGCGATTTCCGCGTCGGCGTCGCGCCGGGCGTGGTCGTGAACGGGTCGTTCGTGCTGTCGGCCGACGATGCCGCCGCGCTCGACGTGAAGGCCGGCGATCCGGTCCGCGTGCTGCCGCTCAAAGTCAAACAGGGATAAACGAATCATGACGGAACTCTTCATCGACGGCGCCTGGGTCGCAGGCTCGGGCCCCGTCTTCGCTTCGCGCAACCCGGGCACGGACGCGATCGCATGGCAGGGCGAAAGCGCGTCGGCGGCCGACGTCGACCGCGCGGTCGCGAGCGCGCGCCGCGCGTTCGCCGGCTGGTCGGCGCTCGACTTCGAAGCGCGCTGCGAAATCGTCAAGCGCTTCGCCGCGCTGCTCACCGAACGCAAGGAAGCGATCGCGACCGCGATCGGCCGCGAGACCGGCAAGCCGCTGTGGGAAGCCCGTACCGAAGTCGCGGCGATGGCCGCGAAGGTCGGCATCTCGATCCAGGCCTACCAGGAACGCACCGGCGAGAAGCGCCAGGACATGGCCGACGGCGTCGCGGTGCTGCGCCATCGCCCGCACGGCGTCGTCGCGGTGTTCGGTCCGTACAACTTTCCCGGCCATTTGCCGAACGGTCATATCGTGCCGGCGCTGATCGCGGGCAACGCGGTCGTGTTCAAGCCGTCGGAGCTCGCCCCGGGCGTCGCGCGCGCGACGGTCGAGGTGTGGCAGGAAGCCGGTCTGCCGGCCGGCGTGCTGAACCTCGTGCAGGGCGAGAAGGACACGGGCATCGCGCTCGCGAATCACCGGCAGATCGACGGGCTGTTCTTCACCGGCAGCTCGGATACCGGCACGCTGCTGCACAAGCAGTTCGGCGGCCGTCCGGAAATCGTGCTCGCGCTCGAGATGGGCGGCAACAACCCGCTCGTGATCGGCGAAGTCGAGGACGTCGACGCGGCCGTGCATCACACGATCCAGTCGGCGTTCCTGTCTGCCGGCCAGCGCTGCACGTGCGCACGCCGCATCTTCGTGCCGCACGGCGCGTTCGGCGACCGCTTCCTCGCACGCTTCGCCGACGTCACGTCGAAGATCACGGCCGACGTGTTCGACGCCGATCCGCAGCCGTTCATGGGCGCGGTGATCTCGGCACGCGCGGCCGCCAAGCTCGTCGACGCGCAGTCGCGCCTGATCGAGCAGGGCGCGCAGCCGATCATCGCGATGACGCAGCGCGATCCGCGCCTGGGCTTCGTGAACGCGTCGATCATCGACGTGACCGGCGTGGCGAACCTGCCCGACGAAGAGCACTTCGGCCCGCTCGCGCAGATCGTCCGCTACGCGACGTTCGACGAAGCGATCGAGCGCGCGAACGACACGGCGTTCGGCCTGTCGGCCGGCCTGCTCGCCGACGACGCCAACGCATGGGACCACTTCCGCCGCACGATTCGTGCGGGGATCGTCAACTGGAACCGCCCGACCAACGGCGCATCGTCCGCCGCGCCGTTCGGCGGCACGGGCCGCTCGGGCAACCATCGGCCGAGCGCGTACTACGCGGCCGACTATTGCGCGTATCCGATGGCGTCGGTGGAAAGCACCCAACTGACCTTGCCCGCGAGCCTGTCGCCGGGCCTGCATTTCTGATCGAGGGAACGACGATGAACGCACAAGAAGCCAATTTCGACGGACTCGTCGGCCCGACCCACAACTACGCCGGGCTGTCGTTCGGCAACGTGGCGTCGCTCAACAACGAGAAATCGGCCGCGAATCCGAAGGCCGCCGCGAAGCAGGGGCTGCGCAAGATGAAGCAGCTCGCGGACCTCGGCTTCGCGCAAGGCGTGCTGCCGCCGCAGGAGCGCCCGTCGCTGCGCCTGCTGCGCGAGCTCGGCTTCTCCGGCAAGGACGCGGACGTGATCGCGAAGGCCGCGAAGCAGGCGCCGGAGCTGCTCGCCGCGGCGAGCTCGGCGTCGGCGATGTGGACCGCGAACGCGGCGACCGTCAGCCCGTCGGCCGACACGAGCGACGGCCGCGTGCACTTCACGCCGGCCAACCTGTGCAGCAAGCTGCATCGCGCGATCGAGCACGAAGCGACGCGCCGCACGCTGTCGACGCTGTTCGCCGATCCCGCGCACTTCGCGGTGCACGAGGCGCTGACGGGCACGCCGGCACTCGGCGACGAGGGCGCGGCCAACCACACGCGCTTTTGCGCCGAATACGGCCTGCCGGGCGTCGAGTTCTTCGTGTACGGCCGCGCGGAATACCGCCGCGGCGTGGAGCCGAAGCGCTTCCCGGCGCGCCAGACCTTCGAGGCGAGCCGCGCGGTCGCGCATCGCCACGGTCTCGCCGAAACGGCGACGGTCTATGCGCAGCAGGATCCGGACGTGATCGATGCAGGCGTGTTCCACAACGACGTGATCTCGGTCGGCAACCGCGACACGCTGTTCACGCACGAGCGCGCGTTCGTCAACAAGCAGGCGATCTACGACACGCTGACGGCCACGCTCGACGCGCGCGGCGCGCGGCTGAACGTGATCGAGGTGCCCGATGCGGCCGTGAGCGTGAACGATGCGGTCACGTCGTACCTGTTCAACAGCCAGCTGCTGTCGCGCGCGGACGGCTCGCAGGTGCTCGTCGTGCCGCAGGAATGCCGCGAGAACGCGAACGTTGCCGCCTATCTCGACCAGCTCGCGGCCGGCAACGGCCCGATCCGCGACGTGCTCGTGTTCGACCTGCGCGAAAGCATGAAGAACGGCGGCGGCCCGGCTTGCCTGCGCCTGCGCGTCGTGCTGAACGACGCCGAGCGTGCGGCCGTCACGTCGAACGTGTGGATCAACGACACGCTGTTCGCGTCGCTCGACGCGTGGATCGAAAAGCACTACCGCGACCGTCTCGCACCGGAAGACCTCGCCGATCCGACGCTGCTCGACGAATCGCGCACGGCGCTCGACGAGCTCACGCAGATCCTGCGCGTCGGGTCGCTGTATGACTTCCAGCGCTGAGTCCCGCGTGCCGGCCGCCGTGCTGCTCGACGACTTCCTCGCGTTCACGCTCGCGGGCGACGCGCCGGCCGTGAAGGTCGGCACGTGCGCGAACGGCGCGGTACGCTGGCATTGGCTCGGCGACGGGCTGCTCGCGCTCGAGCCGGCAGCGGATGAAGCGGGCGCTGCGGCGCGTGCGAGCGTGCTCGTGTCGGCCGGCGTGCATGGCGACGAGACCGCGCCGATCGAGCTGCTGTCGATGCTCGTGCGCGATCTCGCGGCGGGCACGTTGCCGCTCGCGTGCCGGCTGCTCGTCGTGCTCGGCAACGTGCCGGCCATGCGCGCGGGCGCACGCTATCTCGACGACGACCTGAACCGCCTGTTCAGCGGCCGTCACGCGCAAGTACCCGCGAGCCGCGAAGCGCCGCGCGCGGTGCAGCTCGAAGCGGCGGCCGCCGCGTTCTTCGCGGCCGCGCCGGCCGGCAGCGCGCGCTGGCACGTCGACATGCACACGGCGATCCGCGCATCGGTGTTCGAACAGTTCGCGCTGCTGCCGCACACGGGCACGCCGCCTGCCCGCAAGATGGTCGAATGGCTCGGCGATGCGCGCATCGCGGCCGTGCTGCTGCATACCGCGAAGGGCAACACGTATTCGCATTACACGGCCGAGCACTGCGGCGCGCTCGCGTGCACGCTCGAACTCGGCAAGGTGCGGCCGTTCGGCCAGAACGACCTGTCGCGCTTCGCGCCGGCGGACCGTGCGGTGCGCAAGCTCGTGTCCGGTGCGCCGCGCGACGTCGACGCCGCGTTGCCGCGCGTGTTCACCGTGATCGACCAGATCACGAAGCAGAGCGATGCGCTCGAGCTGTTCGTCGCGGCCGACGTCGCGAATTTCACCGCGTTCGCGCGCGGCACGGTACTCGCGCAGGACGGCGACTACCGCTACACGGTGCAGCACGACGAGGAGCGCATCGTGTTTCCGAATCCGGCCGTGAAGCCGGGCCTGCGCGCGGGCCTGCTCGTGGTCGATACGACGCGCGAGACGCTGGCCGCACTCGTCTGATCCAAGGCCGGTGGCGCGTGGCTGCGGGGGCCGCGGCACGCGCATCGTCCGGCCGCATTTCCCTTTTTTGCGATCGACGCCCGCATGCCGCGCAGACGGCCCGTGCGTCGCGCTTGCGTATTTGCGACATCGTCTTGCAAGTTCGACGGCGCATCCTGCCGTCATCGCGCACGCAGCGCAGCATCGCGGGCCGGCGGCCGCTTTGCCGTGCCGGGCCGCGCGGATTGGTACAATCGCGGCCTTGCGGCTGTTGCGCCGCATCAAGGCGCGGCATCGGCATTGGCGTCGTCATCCGACCCTGCGATGATGCATGCGCCCGTAGTTCCGGAACATTCGAGTATCGAGGAGAACACCTGATGAAGTTGGATTGGCGTAAAGTGGCCGCGCACGCGGTAGTGGCGGCATCGGCCGTGGCGGCAGGCAGCGCGATGGCAGCGGATCTGAAGGAGATCCGGTTCGGCGTCGAGGCCTCGTACGCGCCGTTCGAATACAAGACGCCCGACGGCAAGCTGACCGGCTTCGACATCGACATCGGCAACGCGGTGTGCGCGAAGCTGAAGACGAAGTGCGTGTGGGTCGAGAACGACTTCGACGGCCTGATCCCCGCGCTGCAGGCGCGCAAGTTCGACGCGATCAACTCGGACATGACGATCACCGACCAGCGCAAGCACGCGATCGCGTTCACCGATCCGATCTACACGATCCCGAACCAGCTGATCGCGAAGCAGGGCAGCGGCCTGCAGCCGACCCCGCAAGCACTGAAGGGCAAGCGCGTCGGCGTGCTGCAGGGCACGATCCAGGAAGCGTACGCGAAGAAGAAGTGGGCGCCGGCCGGCGTCGAAGTCGTGCCGTACCAGACGCAGGACCTGGCCTACGCCGACCTGAAGTCGGGCCGTCTCGACGCGGCGTTCCAGGATTCGGAGGCGGGCTCGAAGGGCTTCCTGTCGAAGCCGCAAGGCCAGGGCTTCGGCTTCGCGGGCGGCACGGTCAGCGATGCCGAGATCCTCGGTTCGGGCGTCGGCTTCGGTCTGCGCAAGAACGACGCGGCGCTGAAGACCGCGCTCGATCAGGCGCTGAAGGAACTGAAGGCCGACGGCACGATCGACAACCTCGCGAAGAAGTACTTCAGCGTGCCGGTCACGCTCAAGTAAGCATTTCGATCCGTCGTACCTGCAGCCGGCCGCTTTTGCGGCCGGTTTGCTTTTGGGGCGCCGCCCGCATCACGCCGATTACGCGGGAAAGAACCGCCCCAGTTCGCGCGCGAGTTCGTTGAGCACGCTCATCTCCTGCTGCGTGATCTTGCGCGCCGGCTGCGCGCCGGCCCAGTCGCCGTACAGCAGGCCGACCGTTTTCGCGCCGACGCGCACCGGCAGCAGCACGAACGCGCGCGTGTCCGGAAGCGCGTCGAGATACCACGCGGGCAGGCGCTTCACCATCTTCGGGTCCTGCGCCTGCTCGATGAAGATGCCGACCGAGTTCGTGATCGCGAGATGGAACACGTCCGGCTCGAAGCGCTCGTCGAAGCACAGCCGGTCGAGCGCCGCATCGACGCCCGGGCCGAAGCCGAGACGCGCGGCGAACGCGCCGTCTTCCCGGCGCACGAACATCACGGTGCGCGTGAACGCGAGGCCCGCGAGCAGGCTTTCCGACGCGAGCGCGAGCACCGGCGTCAGCACGTGCTCGGACGGCAGCGCGCGCAGGTCCGCGAGACCGGCCTCGAGGCATGCCTCGGGATCGGGCTGCGCCCGCGCGATCGCGTCGGCGTTCGCGCGCAACTCGACGATCTCGCGCATCACGGTGTCGCTCGCTTCCTCGGATGCGAGCCGGTCGGCGATCGCCACCAGCGCGTCGGCGTCGATGTCCAGCTCCTGGCTGTAGTGCTGCGCGAGCACCGCGATGTGCGCGTCGCGCTGCGGCCCCGCGGGCATCGCGAGCGCACCGGCGACATCGGTCGAGCAGCGGCTCACCGCGCGCAGCCAGCGTACGCGGCCGGGGCTGTCGTCGGCGCACGCGTCGCGGGAGCGCTGGCGATCGGCGTCGTCATCGTCCTCGTCGAGGCTCGCGGCATGCGCGGTACTGCCGTCGCCGTCGGCCATCCCGGCGCGGATCACGTCGGGCAGCCGCCAGTTCGCGGCGGCCTCGATACCGATCTCGTCGAAGCCGACGCCGAGCACGTCGATGCACGCGGCCGCATCGTCGCCGTCCAGCTCGGCGGCGCGACGGCGGATCCGGTCCCATTCGCTGTCGAGATAGCAGACCACCAGCAGCTTGCCGACCTGGCGCATCAGCGTGCAGACGACGGCTTCCTCGCCGCCGCGCAGCTCCGCATGCTCGGTGAGCTTGCGGGCGACGCAGCCGGACAGCAGCGCGCGGTTCAGCTCGAGCTTCGCGTCGATGCGGCGCGGCGTGCTGTGGTGGAAGTGGTCGACGAGCTTCAGCCCGACGACCAGATGGCCGACCGTGTCCATGCCGAGCACCATCAGCGCCCGCGTGACGGTCGTGATGTTGCCGCCGAACGCCATGTACATCGCGGAATTGGCGAGCCGCAGGACTTTCTGCGTGAGCGCGAAATCCGACAGCACGACGCGCACGAGCGCGGTGAAGTCGAGGTCGTCGTTCTTCATCGCGGCCATCGTCGCGCGCAGCGACTCCGACAGCAGCGGGAAGTCGCCCCGTTCGTTCATCCGGGCCCACAGCTTGTCGAGCAGCGCCGTGCGGGGCAGGTGTGCGGTGATTGACATACGGATCTATCCGGTTCGCCGCGCGCGTCAGGCGGCGTGCAGGCGCAGCTGCTGCGCCTCGAAGCGCCGTGCGAGTTCCTCGGACGGCAGCGCCTGGCACACGAGCCAGCCCTGGATGTGGTTGCAGCCCATCTCGGTCAGCAGTTCGCGCTGTGCCTCGGTCTCGACGCCTTCCGCGACGAGTTCGAGATCGAGCGTCTGCGCGAGGCCGACCACCGCCGACACGATCGCGCGGTCGTTGCGCGACGTCAGCAGGTTCTCGACGAAGCTGCGGTCGATCTTCAGCTTCGCGAGCGGGAAGCGCTGCAGGTAGGCGAGGCTCGAATAGCCGGTGCCGAAATCGTCGATCGCGAAGCGGATGCCGAGCTCGGTCAGCTCCTCGAGCAGCCCCTTTGCCTGCACGGGGTCGTGCATCAGCAGGCTTTCGGTGATTTCCAGCACGATGCGGCGCGGATCGATGCCCGTCAGCGCGATCGCCTCGCGCACGCTCTGCGTGAAGCGCGGGTCGCGGAACTGCTGCGGCGACACGTTGACCGCCACGTACTGCAGCGCGAGCCCCTGGCGATCCCAGGCGACGAGCTGCATGCACGCGGCCTTGAGCACCCAGTTGCCGAGATAGTTGATCAGGCCGATCGATTCGGCGAGCGGAATGAAGGTTGCCGGCGGCACGAGGCCGTGCACCGGATGACGCCAGCGGATCAGCGCCTCGACGCCGTCCACCGCCCCCGACTGGCTGCGCGTGATCGGCTGGAAGTGGAGCGAGAACTCGCCGTTGCGCACGCCGTCGTACAGGTCGGCTTCGAGCTTGAGCCGCTCGGCGTCGGCCGGATCGTCGACCGGCGCGTGAAACGCGAGCGCGTTGCCGCCCGATGCCTTCGCCTGCGCGAGTGCGTGGTCGGCGCGGCGCAGCAGCGGGCTGTGATGCTGCGCGCGATGGGGCGCAGCCCGTTCGTCCGGGTACACGGCGATGCCGATGCTCGCGGACAGGTGGACGGTCTGCCCCTGGTACGCGTAAGGTTCGCGCACCGCGGCCTGCAGCCGGCGCGCGAGCGCGTCCGCGGCATTGCTCGCGTGTGCGCGGTCCGGTGCGGTGAGCACGACCGCGAACTTGTCGCTCGCGACACGCGCGAGTTGCTCGCCGGGCGCGACGAGCCCCTGCAGCCGCTGGGCGGTGTCGCGCAACAGCGTGTCGCCGGCGTCGTAGCCGAGCGCGCGGTTGATGCGCTGGTAGTCGTCGAGGTCGAGCAGCAGCAGGGCGGCGCAGGTGCCGCTTTCGTCGGCGGCCTGCTGGGCGCGCATCAGCGCCGGCACGAGTGCGGACAGGTTGCCGAGCCCCGTCATCGGGTCGTGGTGCATCTCGTACGTCAGGCGGGCCTCGAGCGCACGCCAGGCCGACACGTCGAACGCCGCGATCGCGAAGCCGTCGACGCCGTGGTGGCGGCTCTTGAACGCGCGGACCTCGACGTCGAGCGGATACGTGAGCGACTTGACGATGCACATCGTCGCCTTCTCGACCTGGCCGGAGCGCGCGGCGCGTGCAAGCAGGCCTTCGAGCGTCGCGGTATCCTGTTCCGCGATCAGGTCGCGCAGCGTCAGCGTGTGCAGGTAGTCGCGGTGATAGCCGATGAAGCGCAGGCTCGCATCGGACACGTACAGGAAACGCAGCTCGCGGTCGACATGGGCGAGGAAGTCCACCGTGCCGACCGTCTGTTCCAGCCAGTTGCGCACGGTGTCGTCGCGGCGCGGCGCGCCGGCGCGCGCAGGCATCAGCGCGCCGCCCGACCAGGCGAAGCGGCGCAGCGTATGCAAGGCATTGCGCCAGGAGCCCTTGCGTGGCGTCTGTTTCCTGTTGGCTTCCATGTGTCTCGCTGACGTGAAGGGCTGGAACTGGTTGTCCGGAAGAAATAACGGCAGGCTGCGCAAAATCTTTAACCGGCCGGCCGCGGCTGGCACGGCCGCTGGACCGGGTCGCGCACATCGGCGTTCGACAGGCGAACGCCGATACGGCCTACATCGAGGCTGACTTTATAAGAAATGAGGACGCAGATGAAGCGAAAACTATGGGTGGGCGCCGCGGCGGCGCTGCTGGTGGCCGGTCATGCGCGGGTCGCGCAGGCGGAACTGAAGCCGGGCGACGCGGCGCCCCCTTTCACGACGCAGGCGTCGCTGGGCGGCAAGACTTACACGTACTCGCTGGCCGATGCGCTGAAGCACGGGCCGGTCGTGCTGTACTTCTATCCGGCCGCGTTCACGAAGGGCTGCACCATCGAGGCGCATGCGTTCGCGGATGCGGTCGATCGTTACAAGGCTTACGGCGCGACGGTGATCGGCGTATCCGCGGACAACATCGACACGCTGACGAAGTTCTCGGTGAGCGAGTGCCGCAGCAAGTTCCCGGTCGCGGCCGATCCGGACGCGAAGATCATCCGCGAATACGACGCGAAGCTGCCCGCGCTCGATCGCGCGAACCGCGTGTCCTACGTGATTTCGCCGGAAGGGAAGGTGTTGTACGAATATACGAGCCTGTCGCCCGACAAGCATGTCGAGAACACGCTCGGCGCGGTGAAGGCGTGGGCCGACGCGCATCCGAAGCCGTAAGCAGCCACGAGCAGGCGGTCAGCCCGCCGTAAAGCGGCCCGCTTCGCGGGCCGCAGGCGCGATGACACGCGGCCGCCCCGTGGCGGCGCGGGCAGGCCGGGCAAGCGTCAGGCGCGCAATGCCTGTTCGATCGGCACGCTGCCGCCGACGAAGCCGATGACCTTGCGCGAAATGCCCAGCTTGATCGCCTCGATCGCGGCCCACGCGACATCCTGGCGCGACACCGGCGGCGCTGCGTCGAGCGGCTCCTCGGTCAGCGCGATCTTGCCGACGCCCGGGCCGTCCGCGAGCGGGCCGGGGCGCAGGATCACGTAATCGATGCCCGACGCGATCACGCGGTCGTCACCTTCGCGCTTCATCTGCGAGTAGTGGCGCAGCGCGTCGCCGCTGCGCTCCGGCCAGTACGCGGTCAGCGAACTGATCACGACCAGCTTCTGCACGTTGTAGGCGAGCGCATGCTCGGCCGCGCGCGCGACCGCGTCGCGGTCGATCTGCTCCTCTTCGGCGGCGCCTTCCGATTCCGCCGAGCCGGCCGCGTAGATCACGTGCGTGATGCCCTGGAACGCGTGCGAGAAATCGCCCGTCAGATCGGCCTCGACGACCTTCGCGCCCGGCAGCGCATAGCCGTGCCGGCGCACCAGCGCAGTCACCTCGAATTCCGGCTGCTCCAGCAGCAGATCCGCGCAGGCCCGGCCGGTGCGGCCGGTCGCGCCAATCAGCAATACCTTCGTCGTCATGAAACCGCTCCTTGCTCGATGCGTCGTCCTTCCAGATAGGGACGGACGACCGATACTCAAGTGTATGTCGATCGGGGCGGCGGCGCTCGGGTAATTGGGGCTGTACCGCACCGAAACGGCCGGCGCGGCGCCCCGTCTCCGCGCGCTCGCGCGCACGGATCGCGGAATCGCCCCGCCGACCGGCTATCATGTGCGCGATGCATTTTTCGCCGCCAGGCAATACAACGCGGCGACCAACCGGTTGGAGTACACATGGCATTACCCCTGGACAACGTCAGCATGGCCGTATTCTGCGACTTCGAGAACGTCGCGCTCGGCGTGCGCGACGCGAAGTACGAGAAATTCGACATCAAGCCCGTGCTGGAGCGGCTGCTGCTGAAGGGCAGCATCGTCGTGAAGAAGGCCTATTGCGACTGGGAGCGCTACAAGGGCTTCAAGGCCTCGATGCACGAGGCGAGCTTCGAGCTGATCGAGATTCCGCACGTGCGCCAGTCGGGCAAGAATTCGGCCGACATCCGGCTCGTCGTGGACGCGCTCGATCTCTGCTACACGAAGTCGCATGTCGATACGTTCGTGATCATCAGCGGCGACTCGGATTTCTCGCCGCTCGTGTCGAAGCTGCGCGAGAACGCGAAGAAGGTGATCGGGGTCGGCGTGAAGAAGTCGACGTCGGACCTGCTGGTCGCGAACTGCGACGAATTCATCTTCTACGACGACCTGGTGCGCGAGCAGCAGCGCGCGCTGGCGAAGCGCGAACAGCAGCGCACCGGCAACGGCGGCGCGAAGCGCGCCGACGAGCCGTCGCGCAAGCCGGAACTGGAAGTGCGCCGCAGCGAGGCGATCGCGCTCGCGGTCGAGACGTTCGATGCGCTGGCCTCGGAGCGCGACGACGTCGGCAAGATCTGGGCGTCGGTGCTCAAGAGCGCGATCAAGCGCCGCAAGCCGGACTTCAACGAGTCGTATTACGGTTTCCGCGCATTCGGCAACCTGCTCGACGAAGCGCAGGCGCGCGGCCTGCTCGAGGTGGGACGCGACGACAAGTCGGGCGCGTTCGTGTCGCGGCCGCGCCAGTCCGCGGCGGCGGCCGAGCCGGTGGCGGCGGCGCGCGATACGGGCGGCGCGCAGCACGGTCACGGCGGGCGCCACGGGGAAGCCGCAACGGCCGAGCGCGAGCCGCGACGCCGCGGGCAGCAGGCGGAAGCGGCTGTCGGTGAAAGCGTGCGGGCCGATGCCGACGACGCGGACGTCGTCGACTTCGTGAACGAAGCGGCGCTCGTGCCGGCCGCGACGGCCGACGCGAATGAAGCGACCGACACGCACGGTGACGCGAAGGATGGCCGCAAGCGCGCGCGCAAGACCGCGGCGAAGAAGGCAGGGGCGAAGAAGGCCGGCGTGAAGCAGGCGGGCGATGCGAAGGGGGCCGGCCGTCACACGGCGGCGAATCCGGACGAGGCCGCGCACGGCGGTGCGAAGCACGGTGGCGACAAGCATGCGGAAGGCAAGCATGCAGAAGCGACACATCGCGACGCGGAGCACGGCGAGGACCGGCACGTCGCGGCGCAGCACGCGGCGCCGACGGCCGGCGAGTACGGTGCCTCGGCGGCTGCCGCGCAGCCGTCGCACGAAGCCGCACCGACCGCCGAATCGACCGTTGAAGCGGCCGCCGACGCAGCAGCCGGCGCCAAGCCGAAGAAGCCAGCCCGCAAGACGGCGACCCGCGCGCGCCGTCCGCGCAAGACGGCTGCCGCCGCCGAGTAACGGAGTCAGCGGGCGTCAGAGGGCGTCCGGGCGGGACGGCGTCCGACCGAGGGCGCTGCCCGCGCCGCTGCGTCGGCCGGTGCAACACCGGCCGACGCGCTTCGTTATCCGTTCAGCACGTACGGCCGCGTCATCACCTCGAGGAAGTGACCGTCCGGATCGTCGAAATACACACCACGCCCGCCGTCATGGCGGTAGATCTCACCGGGCTGCCGCTTCGCCGGATCGGCCCAGTGCGGCAGGCCGCGCGCGCGAATGCGCGCGAACACGCGGTCGAAGCCGGCCTCGTCGGTCAGGAACGCGTAGTGCTGAGCGGTGATCTCCCCCTCTTTTTCGTAAAAATCGAGCGACACGCCGTTGTCGAGCTGGACGACCAGCATCGCGCCGAACGGCGTCGGCGCCGGCAATTCCAGAAGTTCGGTGAGGAAGCGGCTCGATGCGTGCTTGTCGCGGCACCAGACGATCGTATGGTTCAGCTGGACGTTCATGGCGGGTCCCCGGGACGGGGCGCGAGGGTGGGCATGGACACACGATAGCCGATCGCCGCCGGCGTGCAAGCCTGTCAGGCGGCCGCGTGGCGCGGCCGCCTGCCCGTGGTCCGCTTACTCCCCGGCCACCGCCGGTCCGCCCGAATTGCCGCGGCGGTTGCGGCGCTTTTCGCCCCACACGCGGAACCGGTCCATGTACAGATAGACGACCGGCGTCGTATAGAGCGTCAGCACCTGCGACATGATCAGGCCGCCGGCGATCGCGATCCCGAGCGGCGCGCGCAGCTCGGCGCCGTCGCCGTGGCCGAATGCGAGCGGCAGCGCGCCGAGGAGTGCCGCCATCGTGGTCATCATGATCGGCCGGAAGCGCAGCAGGCACGCCTCGTGGATCGCATCGAACGACGATTTGTTGCCGTTGCGCGTCTGGTCGATCGCGAAGTCGACCATCATGATCGCGTTTTTCTTCACGATACCGATCAGCAGGATCACGCCGATCAGCGCGATGATGCTGAACTCGGTCTTGAACAGCAGCAGCGCGAGGAGGGCGCCGACGCCGGCCGACGGCAGCGTCGACAGGATCGTGATCGGGTGGATGTAGCTCTCGTACAGGATCCCGAGCACGATGTAGACGGCCAGCAGCGCCGCGAGAATCAGGATCGGCTGGTTGTTCAGCGACTGCTGGAACGCCTGCGCGGTGCCCTGGAAGCTGCCGACGATCGTCGGCGGCACGCCGATCTGCGCCATCGTCTGGTAGATCACCTGGGTCGCCTGCGACAGCGACACGCCCGGCGGCAGGTTGAACGAGATCGTCGTCGCGACGAACAGCCCCTGGTGGTTGACCGACAGCGGCGTCGTGCTCGGGCCGAAGGTCGCGATCGCGGACAGCGGAATCATCGTCGACTTCGACGTCGACACCGCCGCGCCCGACGACGCGCTCGACTTGCCGCTCGACGCGATCGAGTTCAGCGCCTGGTTGCGCGCGGAATCGGACGCGATCGCCGCGGCGCTGGTGGCGGCCGTGCCGGCGCTCGACGTGCCGGCCGAGGTCGCGACGAAGGTGCCGGCCGCGGCGTTGGTGGTCTGCGAGCCGTTCGCGCTGCCGCCCGACGTACTGATCCACACCTGGTTCAGCATCTCCGGGCTCTGCCAGTATTTCGGCGCGACCTCCATCACGACGTGGTACTGGTTCAGCGGGTTGTAGATCGTCGAGACCTGGCGCTGGCCGAACGCGTCGTACAGCGTGTTGTCGATCTGCGCGGGCTTGATGCCGAGCCGCGCGGCGCTCGCGCGGTCGATCGTCACCATCGCCTCGAGGCCGCCTTGCTGCTGGTCGGAGTTCACGTCGGTCAGCTCGGCGCGCTTTTGCAGCGCCTCGGTCAGGAGCGGCGCCCACTTGTACAGCTCGGCGCTCGAATCGCCGAGCAGCGTGAACTGGTACTGCGCGCTGCTTTGCCGGCCGCCGACGCGGATGTCCTGCGCGGCCTGCAGGAACGTGCGCGCGCCCGCGACGTCCGACAGCGGCCTGCGCAGCTGCTGGATCACCTGGTCGGCCGACAGCTTGCGCTCGGTGCGGTCCTTCAGCGTCACGAACATGAAGCCCGAGTTGGTCTGCGTGCCGCCGGTGAAGCCCGCGACGCTCTTCACGTTCGGGTTCGCCTGCACGATCCGCATCATCTCGGCGAACTTCAGCTTCATCGCCTGGAACGAGGTCGACTGGTCGGCCTGGATGCCGCCGATCATCAGCCCGGTGTCCTGCTGCGGGAAGAAGCCCTTCGGCACGATGATGTACAGGTAGACGTTCAGCCCGATCGTCGCGAACAGGATCAGCAGCACCAGCAGCGGGCGGCGCAGCGCCCACGACAGCGAGCGTTCGTAGCCGCGCTGCATCCGCGTGAAGAAGCGCTCGAGGAAGCGGCCGAGGCGGCCTTCCTCCTGCACCTCGTGCGCTTCGCGCAGCAGCCGCGCGCACATCATCGGCGTGACGGTGAGCGACACCGCGAGCGACACGCCGATCGCGAGCGACAACGTCAGCGCGAACTCGCGGAACAGCCGCCCGACGATGCCGCCCATCAGCAGGATCGGCAGGAACACCGCGACGAGCGAGATGCTCATCGACAGCACCGTGAAGCCGACCTCGCGCGCGCCGTCGAACGCGGCCTGCAACCTCGGCTTGCCGTTCTCGATGTGGCGCGTGATGTTCTCGAGCACGACGATCGCATCGTCGACGACGAAGCCGGTCGCGACGATCAGCGCCATCAGCGACAGGTTGTCGATCGAGAAGCCGAGCAGGTACATCGCGCCGAACGTGCCGACGATCGAGATCGGCACCGCGACGCTCGGGATCAGCGTCGCGCGCCAGTTGCGCAGGAACAGGAACACGACCATCACGACCAGGCTGACCGCGATCAGCAGCGTGTGCTCGGTGTCCTTCAGCGACGCACGGATCGTCGTCGAACGGTCGAGCACCGGCGTGACCGTGATGTCGGCCGGCAGCGACGCGGTGAGCTGCGGCAGCGCCGCGCGCACGCGGTCGATCGTCTCGATGATGTTCGCGCCGGGCGAGCGGTAGAGGATCACGAGCACCGCGCGCTTGCCGTTCGACAAACCGAGGTTGCGCAGGTCCTCGACGCCGTCCACGACCTCGGACAGGTCGGACAGCCGCACGGCCGCGCCTTTGCGGTAAGCGACGACGAGGTCGCTGTACTGCGACGCCTGCGACGCCTGGTCGTTCGTATAGAGCTGGTAGTGCTTCGGGCCGAATTCGATCGCGCCCTTCGGACTGTTGGCGTTCGCGGACGCGAGCGCGGCCCGCACGTCCTCGAGGCCGATCCCGTAGTGGAACAGCGCGCGCGGCTCGAGCTCGACGCGCACGGCCGGGTTCGCGGAGCCGCTCACCGACACCTGGCCGATCCCGTCGATCTGCGACAGCGACTGCTGCAGCACCGTCGATGCGGCGTCGTACAGTTTCGCGGGCGACGACGTTTCCGACGTGAGCGACACGATCATGATCGGCGAGTCGGCCGGGTTGACCTTGCGATACGTCGGGTTGCTCCTGAGCGACGCGGGCAGGTCGGCGCGCGCCGCGTTGATCGCGGCCTGCACGTCGCGCGCGGCGCCGTCGATGTCGCGGTTCAGCCCGAACTG
This sequence comes from Burkholderia sp. Bp8984, assembly GCF_003853755.1. NCBI lineage: Bacteria > Pseudomonadati > Pseudomonadota > Betaproteobacteria > Burkholderiales > Burkholderiaceae > Burkholderia > Burkholderia sp. Bp8984. The sequence continues at coordinate 24,755 of NZ_QTQN01000015.1, read as the reverse complement.
CAGGGTGATCCGCGCGTTGCCGACGGTACTGGTCGACGTCATTTCGCTGACGTCGGCGATCGAGCCGAGGTGCCGCTCGAGCGGGCTCGTCACGCTGGTCGCGACCGTCTCGGGGCTCGCGCCGGGCAGCGACGCCTGCACCGAGATGGTCGGGAAGTCGACCTGCGGCAGCGGCGACACCGGCAGCCTGATGAACGCGAACAGGCCCGCGAGCGCGACGCCGAGCGCGAGCAGCGTCGTCGCGACGGGGCGGGTGATGAAGGGGCGCGACAGGTTCATTGCTTACACGTCCGTGCGCGCGCCGGCGCCGGGGCCGTGCCGCTCGAACCAGCCGCGCACGCGGCGTGCGAGGCTGTCGAAGCCGAGGTAGATCACCGGCGTCGTGAACAGCGTCAGCACCTGCGACACGATCAGGCCGCCCGCGATCGCGATCCCGAGCGGCTGGCGCAGCTCGGAGCCCGCACCCGCGCCGACGATCAGCGGCACCGCGCCGAGCAGCGCGGCGAGCGTCGTCATCAGGATCGGCCGGAAGCGCAGCAGGCACGCCTGGTAGATCGCCTCGCGCGGCGGCTTGCCTTCGACCCGCTCGGCTTCGAGCGCGAAGTCGATCATCATGATCGCGTTCTTCTTCACGATGCCGATCAGCAGCACGATCCCGATGATCCCGATGATGTCGAGGTCGTGCCCGGTGATCATCAGCGCAAGCAGCGCGCCGACGCCGGCCGACGGCAGCGTCGACAGGATCGTGATCGGGTGGATGTAGCTCTCGTAGAGCACGCCGAGCACGATGTACATCGTGACGACGGCCGCGAGGATCAGGAACAGCTGGTTCGACAGCGACGCCTGGAACGCGAGCGCCGCACCCTGGAAGCGCGTCTGGAACGACGCGGGCAGGCTGATGTCCTTCTCGGCGGCCTCGATCGCCTTCACGGCCTCGCCGAGCGACGCGCCCGGCGCGAGGTTGAACGAGATCGTCGTCGACGGGAACTGCGACAGGTGCGCGACGAGCAGCGGCGACGGCCGCTCGTGGAACGACGCGATCGACGACAGCGGCACCTGGCCGCCGCCCGCGGATGGCAGGTAGATGTCGCTCAGCGATTCGGCGTAATGCTGCTCCTTCGGCTCCGACTCGAGAATCACGCGATACTGGTTCGACTGCGTGAAGATGGTCGACACGATGCGCTGGCCGAACGCGTCGTACAGCGCGTTGTCGACGGTCGCCGGCGTGATGCCGAAGCGCGCGGCGCTCGCGCGGTCGATCTCGATGTAGACCGACTGGCCGTTGCTCTGCAGGTCGGTCGCGACGTCGGCGAGCGACGGCTCCTTCTGCAGCCGCGTGACGAGCTTCGGCACCCAGGTCGCGAACTCGTCCGGGTTCGGGCTCGTTAGCATGAACTGGTACTGCGTCGGGCTCACGGTCGAGTCGATCGTCAGGTCCTGCACCGACTGCATGAACAGCGAGATGCCGGTCACGTTCGCGACACGCTGCTGCAGGTCGCGGATGATCTGCGCGGACGATTCGGAGCGGGCGTCGCGCGCCTTCAGGTTGATCAGCATCCGGCCGCTGTTCAGCGTGATGTTGCTGCCGTCGACGCCGATGAACGACGTGAGGCTCGCGACGTTCGGATCCTTCAGGATCTCGGCCGCGAGCGCCTGCTGGCGTTCGGCCATCGCGCCGTACGAGATCGACTGCGGCGCCTGCGTGATCGCCTGGATCACGCCGGTATCCTGCGCGGGGAAGAAGCCCTTCGGTATGAACACGTAGAGCAGGCCGGTCAGCACGAGCGTCAGCACCGCGACGACGAGCGTCGAGCGCTGGCGGTTCAGCACCCATTCGAGCGCGACCCCGTAGCGTGCGATCACCCAGTCGATCGCGCGGTGCACGCGCGCCTCGAAGCGGTGGCTCTCCGGCGGCGGCGAATGGCGCAGCAGCTTCGCGCACATCATCGGCACGAGCGTGAGCGACACGATCGCCGAGATCACGATCGTCACCGCGAGCGTGATCGCGAACTCGTGGAACAGGCGGCCGACCACGTCGCCCATGAACAGCAGCGGGATCAGCACCGCGATCAGCGACACCGTCAGCGAGATGATCGTGAAGCCGATCTGTCTCGAGCCCTTCAGCGCGGCCTCGAGGCCCGTGTCGCCTTCCTCGACGTAGCGCGCGATGTTCTCGATCATCACGATCGCGTCGTCGACGACGAAGCCGGTCGCGATGGTGAGCGCCATCAGCGACAGGTTGTTCAGCGAGAAGCCGGCCATGTACATCACCGCGAGCGTGCCGATCAGCGACAGCGGCACCGACAGGCTCGGGATGATGGTCGCGTAGACGTTCGCGAGGAACAGGTACATCACCAGCACGACCAGCGCGACCGCGAGCAGCAGCTCGAACTGCACGTCGCGCACGGCGGCGCGGATCATCGTCGTGCGGTCGGTGACGATCTGCACGTCGAGCGCTGCGGGCAGCGTCTCCTGCAGCTTCGGCAGCTGCGCCTTGATCGCGTCGACGGTCGCGATCACGTTCGCGCCCGGCTGGCGCTGCACGTTCAGGATGATCGCGGGCTCCGCATTGACCCACGCGCCGAGCTTGGTGTTCTCGGAGCCGGCGACGATCTTCGCGACGTCGGTCAGCATCACCGGGCGGCCGCTCTTGTAGGCGACGACCGCGTCGTTGTATTGATCGGCGCTGGTGAGCTGGTCGTTCGCGTTGATCGTGTACGCGCGCGTCGGGCCGTCGAAGTTGCCCTTCGGCGTGTTCACGTTCAGGTTCGAGATCGTCGTGCGCAGGTCGTCGAGGTTCATCCCGTACTGCGCGAGCGCGGTCGGGTTCGCCTGGATCCGCACGGCCGGCCGGTTGCCGCCCGACAGGCTGACGAGGCCGACGCCCGCGATCTGCGAGATCTTCATCGCGAGACGCGTGTCGGTCAGGTCCTGCACCTGGGTGAGCGGCAGGGTCTTCGACGTGATCGCGAGGGTCAGCACCGGCGCGTCGGCCGGGTTGACCTTCGCGTAGATCGGCGGGGCAGGGAGGTCGGACGGCAGCAGGTTGCCGGCCGCGTTGATCGCGGCCTGCACTTCCTGTTCGGCGATGTCGAGCGGCAGGTCGAGCGAGAACTGCAGCGTGATCACCGACGCGCCGGCCGAGCTTTGCGACGACATCTGGTTCAGCGACGGCATCTGGCCGAACTGCCGCTCCAGCGGCGCGGTGACCGCCGACGTCATCACCTCCGGGCTCGCGCCCGGATAGAAGGTCTGGACCTGGATCGTCGGGTAGTCGACCTCGGGCAGGGCGGCGAGCGGCAGGAAGCGCAGCGCGACGAGACCGGCCAGCATGATCGCCGCCATCAGGAGGGCGGTGCCGACCGGCCGGAGAATGAAGAGGCGGGAGGGATTCATCGAGCGGCCCGCGCGTTACTGGGCCGCGGGGGCCGCTGCCTGCGACGCGCCGTGCTTGTGTCCGCCGCGGCGGGCGGCCGCGCCCGATGCGCCGGACGCCGCGCCGGCGCCGTGCGCGCCCGACGCGCCTTTCGGCTTGTCGGCCGGGATCGTGATCTTCGCGCCTTCGCGCAGCCGGTCGGAGCCGTCGGTGACCACGCGCTCGCCGAGCGCGACGCCGCTGACGATGCTCGTGCGCTCGCCGTCGACCGGGCCGATCGTGACCTTGCGCACCGTCACCGTGTTGTCGGGCTTCACGATGTACACGAACTGGCCGATCGAGCCCGTCAGCACGGCGGCCGTCGGCACGATCGTCGCATCGCGCATCACGTCGACCAGCAGCCGCGCGTTCACGAACTGATTCGGGAACAGCAGCCCTTCCTTGTTATCGAAGGTCGCACGCAGCTTGACCGTGCCGGTGCTGGTGTCGATCTGGTTGTCGAGCGTGGCGAGCGAACCCGTCTCGAGCGGCACCGTGTTGTTGCGGTTGTACGCGGTGACCGACAGTTTCCGGCCCGCGTTCACCTGCTTGACGATCTGCGGCAGGTTGTCTTCCGAAGTCGTGAAGATCACGCTCATCGGCTGCAGCTGCGTGATCACGACGATCCCGTTCGTGTCGCCCGGCGTCACGTAGTTGCCGGGGTCGACCTGGCGCAGGCCGACGCGGCCCGACACCGGCGCCGTGATGCGCGCGTACGCGAGGTTCAGCTTCGCGGAATCGATCGCCGCCTGGTCGGTCTTCACCGTTCCTTCATATTGCTTGACGAGCGATGCCTGGGTGTCGACCGTCTGCGACGCGATCGAATCCTGCGACAGCAGCGTCTGGTAGCGCTTCAGGTCGAGGCGGGCCGTCGCGAGCAGTGCCGAGTCGCGCGCGTGCGTGCCTTCGGCGTTCTCGAGCGCGACCTGGTACGGGCGCGGGTCGATCTGCGCGAGCAGGTCGCCCTTCCTGACGATCTGGCCTTCCTGGAACGCGACCGACTGCAGGTAGCCCGACAGCTGCGTCTTGACCGTCACGCTCGCGAGCGGCGTCACGGTGCCGAGCGCGGACAGCACGATCGGCATCTCGCCCTGCGTCGCGGTCGCGACCGATACCGGTTGCGGAACGTTCGCCATCGCGGCGGGGCCGCCGCGGCCGCGATGGCCGCCGCCTGCGCTCGCGCCGGAGGCCGCGCTGGCCGCCGCCTGCGCGTCGGCCTGCGTGCGGTTCCACGGGTGCCACCACAGCAGGCCGCCGATGACGACGACCGCGAGCGTCCCGATCACCAGCGTGCGGCGCGGTCGGCGCGCGGCGGGGGAGGCGGGATCCTTCGAAGGGGGCGTGGGCTTTTGTTGATTGTCCATCGGGTTCTGTCAGGAAGACGGCTCGGCAGGCCGGGAAACGGGCTCGAAACCGGGCTGGAAAACGGGCCTGGGCGGCGCAGGGGCATGCGGTGCCGGAAGGCCGGCTCGGTCCGGGCCCTTCCGGTCTGCGCGGAAAAAGAAAAGAGCGGTGCGCGCCGCGAATGCGGCGCGACGATGGGCATGATCCTACGTCCCGTCCCCGTTACAGTCCAGTCGTCTATCTTTCAACGGGTTACGGTCGTTACAGAACGCGACGGGGCGATGACGGATCGATTACACGGCGCTGCGCCGGGCCGGCGCGCCGCCGATCTCGCGGGTGATTTTCGCGATGCACTCGTGCAGCGCGGGCACCACGTGTTCCTGCAGCCATTCGGGCGGGCACTGACTCGATGCGCCGCCGCAGTTCACCGAATAGCGCTGGCCCGACGGGCCGACGAACCCGGCCGCGACCGCATTCAGCCCTTCGCGCCATTCGCCGATCGCGATCGCGTGGCCGGCGCGCATCGCGTCCTCGAGGCCGGGGGTCAGCCGTGCCGATACGTGCGGCCAGTCGTCGCCCGCCGTCGCGCGCAGCGCGTCGAGCAGCGTGCGGCGCTCGTCGTCCTCCAGCGCCGCAAGATACGCGCGGCCGACCGCGGTGCGCGCGATGTCCATCCGCGAGCCGATCTCGAGGCGCGTGACGAGCACGGCCGAGCGCGGCCGGATCACGTCGATCGCGACCATGTCGAGCCGGTCGCGCACCGCGAGGTGCACCGACAGCGACGTGCGCTCGGCGAGTTCGATCATGAACGGCCGCGAGCGCGCGCGGATGTCGAAGTTGCGCAGGAAGCCGTGGCTCAGCTCCAGCACCGACGCGGTCAGCACGAAGCGCTCGCTGTCGGGCAGCTGGAACAGGAAGCCGGCGCTGACGAGCGTCGCCGTGATGCGCGACACGGTCGGTTTCGGGATGCCCGTCAATTCGGTCAGCTCGCGGTTGCTGACCGGGGCGTCGGCGGCCGCGATGCGGCGCAGCACGGCGAGGCCGCGCGCGAGCGCGGTGATCTCGTCCGGCGACGATTCGCGGTCTCGGGGCGCGGAAGGCGTTACAGATGTCGACACGAGGGATTCTCTCTATTTCCGAAACTCGATTTCATTTTGTTGGTATTGTAGGATGATTGTCAAAAGATGCATGTTCCATGGGTGAATCGTTCATTCGATGCGATTTTACGGGTTCACCCTTGGTTTATTAGGAAAGTGCTCAAATGAGCATTGCCGGAAAGTGAACAAACCGGTGCAAATACCGCTTGACTTGTCGGGCGGAAACGGAAAGAATGTCTCACGTTTTCGAAACATCGTTTCAGGAGTTTAACCGGCAACGGTGTTTCGCGCAGTCTCTCAGGTTCTAGCACGGCCCTCGGAATGGCTAGAACTTTTTTAGCGCCACGGTCTCCGTGGCGCTTTTTTTTGCCCGTCGTTTCCTGTTGCAGCCCGGCAAGCCCGCCATCAGGGCCTGAACGCCGCGGTTGCGCCACAGCGAAGTCTACCGCGTCGCCAGCCATCCTCCCCCGAATCGCCGCGTCGTTCGGCGCCGGACCTCGTTTCCGTCATTTCGATCATCGACTGGCCGCGCCGCCGGCATGCCCGCGCGGTGTGCGCCGATCGTGCGGCAAATGATGCTCCCCGTTCGCCGGGGACCCCCTATGCAAAAGTAGGGGGGTGACCCATCCCGGCCTTGCGCGCGCGTCCGCAGAATGCCGGTACGGGCCGTGAAAGCTTCGCGGCCCGCGTCTGCAGCAGAGCATGACGTCCAGCGCGTGTCGCTGGCGGACCCCTTGGATGGAGGTCATATGTTCAGTACCCGCGCGTGTTGCAGCAGTGTGGCGGCACTGTTGCTCCTGATGTGCGCCGTTCCCTCGTTTGCCCAAACGTTTCGCGTTCAATGTCCGTTCACCACGCCGTCCCATCCGACGGCGCTGCCGGCCGGCGGTGCGGAACCCGCCTACACCGGACCGTCCTTCACCGGGCTGAACTCCACGCCGACCGGTATCGTCAACGGCGCCATCAAGTGTCAGCAGATCTCGGGCGGTGACGGGTACGCCACCATGGCCGACGGCACGCAGACGTACCTGTTTGCCTTCGGCCCGTTGTCCGGCATTGCCGACATCCAGGCCGGCCGCGCCGGTACGGAATTCGCATCGGTGTTCAACACGGTCGGCGATCCGAGAACCGACCCGACCTACAACGGCGCGGTCGGCCTCGTGCCCGACCCGGAATCGTCGCCGCCGGGCCAGTTGACCGGCCATGTGGATCCGCGCCCGATCATGGACATCGGCGTGATGAACGGCAACATGCCGGCGCCCGAGATGGCGATCGACGAGGACGACGAGTTCTTCCTGACGCTCACGAACGTCGGCATGATCATGCGCCCCGACCTGTTCGAGCAGCACACGGTGCACTTCCACGGTTATCCGAATGCGTCGTCGTTCTATGACGGCGTGCCGGATGCGTCGGTGGCGATCAACATCGGCGCCAGCTTCACCTATTACTATCTCGCGCCCGATGCCGGCACCTACTTCTGGCACTGCCACATCACGCCGCCGGAGCACCTCCAGATGGGGATGGTCGGCCAGATCTTCGTGCGGCCGCGCCAGAACCGGGTGCCGTCCGGCCATTCGCTGTACGCCGCGCTGGTGGCGCAGCAAGGCGATCTTCGTACGCGGTGCGGCAACGACATTCTGTGCTCGACGCCGCTGCCGCCTTCGAATGGCGTGCTGCACGTCAACGACAAGAGCGGCAAGCCGACGCTCTACGCGTACAACGACGGCGACGGTTCGACTGCATACGACGTCGAGTATCCGGTGCAGATCCACGGCTTCGATCCGAACTTCCATTTCGTGGGGATGACGTTCAACCCGGAACCGTTCACCGACATGAAGGACAAGTACTTCATGCTGAACGGGCGCAGCTATCCGGACACGGTGACCCAGGGGCCGATGCAGACCCCGGTGGCCGACGGCACGGCCCATGTTTCCCAGCCGCTGCCGACCATCATCAATATCCCGGCCGGCGGCCGCGCGCTGCTCAGGATTTCCGATCTCGACGTCACCGAATTCCAGACGCTCGCGTCGCTGGGCGTGAGGATGCACGTGATCGGCGTCAACGCCCGGTTGCTGCGCGACATGGCCGGCAACGACATGACCTACTACACGAACTCGATCACGCTCGGCGGCGGCGAATCCATCGACGTGATTCTCGATGCGAGCGACACGACGAAGTACGCGCCGGGGTCGGTCTACTACCTCTACACGCCGAATCTCGATCACCTGTCGAACGACGCCGAGAACTTCGGGGGGCTGATGACGGAGGTCCGCATCTGCCCGGCCGCGCTCAACCCGGCTACGAAGTCCTGCATCTAGGAGAAATATCGTGGGCCACTTCACTCATGACATCCGGACCGCTATGTGCACGGGTGCCGGACGGCTCGTACGGCTCGCCGTGGCAATGCTTGCCGCATTGCTCTGCGGGCCGGTTCTGGCCGCCGCGCCGGGCATCACCGGCACGCATTTCGACCTGAGCGCGGAAGCGAGCCGCATCAGCCAGCCGGACGGCACGAGCGTCTATTCGTGGGGCTACGGCTGCCGCACGGCGCCGGCGGGATTCTCGCCGGCGGGCATCACGGGGGCGAACTGCCCGAGCATGCAGATTCCCGGGCCGACGCTGATCGTGCGGCAGGGCGACGTGATCACGGTGACGCTCACGAACAACCTGCCCGCGGCCGCGGGCAACACGTCGATCCTGTTTCAGGGATTCCAGGTGTGCGCGGCGGCGCTCAATCCCGACGGCTCGTGTCCGGCCGCGCTCACCGGCGTGCCCGGGCTGCTCACGCGCGAGGCGTCGCACGGCAACACGGTCACCTACAGTTTCGTCGCGGCGACGCCCGGCACGCATGCCTACTACAGCGGCACACGGGGCGACCTGCAGATCGAGATGGGCCTCTATGGCGCGATCATCGTATTGCCGACCTCGGCGCCGGGCGTGCTGGCCGTGCCGGCGGGATGCCGCGCAGTCGGCGCGACGCTGCCCGACGGCCAGCCGGACTACCGCAACGCGGCGGCGGCATACAACCATGTTTCGGCGTGCTACGACCGTGAGTATCTTTTTCAGTTCTCCGAAATGGATCCGCGCATCCATACGCAGGCCGAGCAGGAGGCCGCGAAGACGTGCACGCTGCCGACGGGCTGCATGACCGTCGAGACCGAGCCTTATCATCCCGCGTACTTCATGATCAACGGCCGCTCGATGCCGGACGACATGGATCCGAACTATGCGATGCAGTATCCGCATCAGCCCTACAACGGCAATCCGCACATGCACCCCGGCGAGCTGGTGCTGTTGCGAATCATCGGCACGGGCCGCTGGCAGCATCCGTTCCACGAGCACGGCAATCACGTCCGCGTGCTCGCGCGCGACGGCAACCTGCTGCTTGCCAAGACGGACGCGACCAAGGTCGCGGGCCCGCTGCTGTTCACCACGACCACGACGCCGGGCGAAACCCTGGACGGCATCTTCTACTGGACCGGCAAGGGGCTCAACTGGGACGTATACGGGCACAAGCCCGGCGACGGCAGCGTCTGCATTCCCGATGCGAACGGCTACTACACCGCTGACCCGACGGCGCCGAACTACTACGAATGGTGCGCGGACCACAACAAGGCGCTCGAAGCGCATCCGTTCGGCAACGTCGGCAGCGGCGGACCGGTCACGCTGCCCGACTCGCACATCCTGACGAACGGTGCGTGGTATGGCGGCAGTCCCTATCTCGGACCGGATGCGACGATTCGCGCGACCTCGCCGACCGGCACGACGCCGCCGAGCGGCACGATCGCGAATCCGCCGGGAAGCGAAGCGGGCTTTGCATTCATGTGGCATTCGCACAATGAACGCGAGATCACCACGAACAACATCTTCCCGGGCGGAATGATGATGATGATGCTCGTCGATCCACAAGTCTTCGTGATCAACGAAGGCAACTAGAGGCGGGGAGAACGGAAATGCGATTCATCCAGTTCAAGGCGACGTTTCTCCGCCTGGCCAAGGCGAGCCTCGCCGCGTCGATGCTGCTGGCAGCGAGCGAGGCATCGCTCGCCCAGACCGTGAACCTGACGGCGAAGGCCGTGACTGCCACGATGCCCGACGGCGAGATCGTGCCGATGTGGGGCTACACGTGCTCGGCGGCCGCCGTGGCGCCGGCCACCTGTGCGGCGGCCAATCCCGGCGCCGGAACGGGCTGGTCGCCGGTGGTGATCACCGTGCCGTCCGGCGCGTCGCTGACGATCAACCTCACGAACAGTCTGCCGGCCTCCGTGCCGACGTCGCTCGTGATCGTCGGCCAGCTGGGCGGCGGTCTCGGCAAGACGGCGACGTCGACCCCGAGCCCCGTGCATCCGACCCAGACCTCGACGACCTGGCCGATCGCCGGCACCGGCAGCGGTGCGACGTTTACGCCGCCCGCGCAAGGGCCGCGGGTTCAGTCGTTCTCGACCGAAGTGGCGCACGGCGCGACGACGGCGTTGACGTGGAACAACCTGCGCCCCGGCACCTACCTGATCGAATCGGGCTCCCATCCGTCGATCCAGGGGCCGATGGGCCTCTACGGCGTGCTGGTGGTGCGCACGCCGCCGGCGTCCGCAACGTCGCGACCGGTCGCCTATCCGGGCGTGCCATACGATGCCGACATTCCGCTCGTGCTGAGCGAAATCGATCCGGTGCAGAACGCCGCGGTCGCCGCGGCCGTGGTGAAGAGCGGCTTCAGCGAAACCAAGGTATGGTCCGGCCTTTCCGGTGGCTGCGGGGATTCTCACTCCTCATCGTTCGGCACCTGCTATCCGCCGGCCGTGAACTACGATCCGCGTTATTACCTGATCAACGGCGTCGCTTTCGATCGTACGCATCCTGACCGCTCGTCGTTCCCCGCAAGGGCTTCCGTGTCGACCGGCCAGGTGCTGCTGCGCTTCGTCAACGCGGGCCTGCGGATGCACGTGCCGTCGGTGGTCGGCGCGCAAAGCGGGCACCCGTCGGTCTCCGGCTTCACGCTCGTCGCCGAGGACGGCAATCCGCTGCCCGGCAATCCGCGCGTGCAGTCGTCCGTGTTCCTGGCGGCCGGCAAGACTTACGACGTGATGATGACCGCGCCGGGCCTGAACGCGCCCGCGCTGCCGGTGTTCGACCGGCAACTGAGCCTGTCCACCAACAACCAGCGCGACGGCGGCATGCAGGCGTATCTCAGCATCAACAACGGCGCGCTTCCGTCGGCAGGCGGAGGCGGCCAGAACGTCGTCGCCAATCCCGACAAGTACTTCCTCGTGGCGGGCAACACGCTGACCGTGGCGGACCCCGGGAAAGGGGTGATCGCCAATGACGTCGGCGTCTATGGCGTGCAGCTCGTAACCAAGCCGGCCAACGGCACGGTGACGCTGAACCCGGACGGCACGTTCAGCTACGTGCCCAATGCCGGTGCGACGTCGGACAGCTTCGTGTACCAGGCGAACGGTAATCCCGCGGTCACCGCGACGGTGACGCTGGCCGCGTGCACGCAAGCCGCCGGCTGCCTGTCCGGGCCGCCGGTCGCTCACGACGACAGCTACACGAGCAACATCGCGTCGCGGCTGCAGATCGGCGCGCCGGGCGTGCTCGTCAACGACACGGACCCGAGCGGCCTGCCGCTCACCGCGGCAGTGGTGCCGGGCAGCGTCAGCGGCGGCACCGTCACGCTGAATGCGGACGGTTCGTTCTCCGTGACGCCGAGCGCGCCGCCCGTCGGCGCCGCGACCGCGGGCGTGACCTTCAAGTATACGGCGGTCAACTCGCAGAACACGGCGAGCGCCCCGGCGAACGTTGCCGTCACGTTCAAGGGCGGCAGCGGGCTCGCCGTGAAGGTGCTGGACGGGCCGAGCACGGCACCGGGCAAGACGCCCGTGCAGCTCACCGACTACCGCTGGATCATCGAGGAAGACCGCACGTTCCAGATCGACCCGGCCTGCCAGGTGAACACGACACCGCGCCCCGCGAACTGTCCGCCGCTGCCGGTGCCGAGTCTCGGCACCAGCTTCCATACGAGCTACATGCCGGTGGTCGCGGCGGGTTGCGTCGGCACGGTTGCGTGCGAGTCGGGGCAGACGGTGTTTGATCCCGCCACCAACACGCACGTGCCCGCGGTGTGCGACATCGGCGACGGCGCATGCCGCACGAGTGCCGCGCAGCAGGTGCCGGTCGACCCGAGCCAGGTGTCGCTCGATCCAACCAAGCACTACTACATCTCGATCCTGCCGGGCGATGCCGGTAACAGTTTCTCGAATGGCGGCGGCGCCCCGAAACCCGTCGATCCGAACAACCCCACCGGCGCGATGCGGCAGTTCGACATTTCAAAGGATTGCCCGTCGGGCCCCGGCGGCGCGGATTTCGCGCCGGGCACGGGCACCTGCGGCCATACGATGGGCGGCGCGCCGATCGCGCCGGCCCAGAAGAACGTCAACGTGCTCGTGCAGGAGACGCCGTTGCAGACCGCGAAGATCTCGGTATTCGTGTTCGAGGACGACGCGCCCGTCAACGGCGAAGTGGACGTGAGCGGCGGCAACGATGGCTTCGGCAGCGCGCATGAGCCGGGTCTCGGCGGGTTCGAGATCAAGCTGTTCGACGATGCCGGCGGCACCGGCGACGCCACCGGGCAGATGACCTACGACATGTTCAACATGCCGCTGTCGAACTCGCTGCAGGGCACCGTCGATCCTTCCACCGGCCTGAACGCCTGCCCGATTTCGACGACGTCGACCGACGGCCTCGTCGGCATGATCCCGACCTGCCCGAAGTACGAGTCCGACGGCAAGACGCTGTCGCCGCTGGTCGGCCAGGCGGTCATCGCGAACCTGATGCCGGGACGCTATGGCGTCGTCGCGACGCCGGGCGCCGACCGGACCGGCCGCGGCGAGGAATGGCTGCAGACCAACACGCTGGACGGACAGAAGGCGCACGACGCGTTCATCAAGGTCGGCGGCCCGTCGTACTTCCAGGAGTTCGGGCCCGCGGGCTTCCACGTGTCGATCGGCTTCGCGAATCCGAAGATCATCAACGACCGGCTGCCGGTGGTATGCGCCGGCGCGATCTGCAACAACTCGGTCGCCGGCCGGATCACGAATCTGCACTACAGCCGTCCGCCGAACGAGAACCTGTACGGCTCGGGCTCGCGCGATTCGCTCGGCTTCACGCAGTGCTACGTGAGCGTCGGCGATACCGACGGCGAGGACATCGCCTTTACCAAGTGCAATCCCGACGGCACGTTCAAGATCAGCGGCCTGCCCGACGGCACGTTCCGCATCACGGTCTTCGATCAGTGGAACGACCAGATCGTCGACGGGCTGGCGACGGCGACGCAATTGAAGGGCGGACAGTCCAAGGACCTCGGCGATATCCCCGTGCTGCAGTGGCACACGAATCTGTACACGCGGACCTTCTTCGACCAGAACGGCGACGGGGTGTCGCAGGACAGCGAGCCCGGGCTCACGCTCGTGCCGACCAACATCCGTTTCCGCGACGGGAGCTATTCGAACTTCAACAACACGGACCTGAACGGCTTCGCCGGATTCAACGAAGTGTTCCCGCTGTTCAACTGGTACGTGGCCGAAGCCGACACGACGCGCTACAAACAGACGGGCGTGCACGTGGTGTATGACGCGGGCGGCCCGGTCGACGGCACGCCTGGCGGCGGCAACTCGAACATCGCGGCGAATTTCGCCAACACGATCGAATCCTCGACCGCGCATCTGCCGACGAACCTGCGCGTGCCGGGCGCCAAGTATTGCAACGACGCGGACTGCACCGACCAGTCCGGCACGAACCCGTCGACCGCGCGGATCGATCCGCCGTGGGTGACGACCGAAGGCTGGCAGGGCTTCTCCGGCCAGAATTCGTTCATCGAGTTCGGCAAGAAGCCGTACGGGCCGACCGAGAACGGCGGCATCAAGGGCGAGGTGATCTACGCGTCGACGCGGCCGTTCGACGACCCGGCGCTGCTGATTCACACGAGCTGGACGCCGAACATTCCGAACGTGACGGTCAACCTGTACCGGGAGGATACGGCGACGGACGGTACGACGACGCTCGCGCTCGTCGACACGACGAAGACGAGCAGCTGGGACGACTGGGCGCAGGGCTTCCGCTCCGACGGCATTCCGAACATGAACTGCCCGGGGCAGGAGGCGAGCGACCCGTTCTTCTATACGTTGAAGAACAGCCCTCAGTGGCTCGACCCGACGCATCGCGCGTTGCCTGCGAATTCGCAGTTCAAGTGCTATGACGGCATGCATGCGTTCAACCAGGTGCAGCCGGCGCCCTACGACGGGATGTACCAGTTCCCGAGCGTGACGACGCGCGATCCGTCGACGGGCCTGCCGACGGGCACGAACTGCACGATCTGCGTGGCGAATCCGTCGGGCGACGGCACCAAGATGCTGCCGACCGGGAAATACGTCGTCGAGGTGGTGGTGCCGCCGGGCTACGAGCTCGTGAAGGAGGAGGACAAGAACATCCTGATCGGCGACAACTACATCGCCCCGGTGACGCAGCAGTTCGGCGGCCTCGGCAACATCTTCATCCTGCCCGACCAGGCGGCGATGAATTCGACCTTCAACCCGAACAATGCGCAGAACCCGACGTCCGATCTCGGTTCGACACCGCGGCACGAAGGCGACACGGGCAGTGTCGAGACCTTCTGGCCGTGCGTCGGCGCGCTGCGCATCGTGCCGGACTACATCAGCCTGTTCCCGGGCTCGAAGGAGGTCGCGCCGTTCGCGGGTGCCTCGCGGCACCTGTGCGACCGCAAGGAAGTCACGCTCACGAACGAGATGTCGGTGCTCGCGAAGTTCTGGCTGTTCAGCTCGACGCATGTCGCCGCGCACTACACCGGCTTCATGCTCGACGACTTCTCGTCCGAGTTCGATCCGTACTCGCCGCAGTTCGGCGAGAAGTTCGCGGTGCCGAACGTGCCGATCTCGATGAAGGACTTCGCCGGCAATGAAGTGGCGCGTACGTATTCGGATTCGTGGGGCATCTTCAACGGGCTGAACTATTCGACGTGGCAGGTCAACCCGCCGAACCCGACCGGCTACGCGCCGACGATGATGGTCGCGTGCATGAACGATCCGGACATGCCCGACCCGGCGCATCCGGGGAAGACGATCCGCGATCCGATGTTCAACCCGGCATACAGCCAGTTCTGCTACGAGATCCCGTTCATGCCCGGACAGACCCAGTACATGGACACGCCGGTGGTGCCGGTGCAGGCGTTTGCGTCCGGCTACAACCCGCCTGACTGTGCGTACCCGGACGGCACGCCCGCGATCGCCAGCGTGACCGGCGACTCGAGCGGCGGAGGGGCGGGCCCGTGGGTCAGCACGGTCGGTCACCAGTTGACGATCAAGGCGCTCGGCGACCAGGTCGTGCCGAACAACGCGTACAACGGGCCAGCCGCGACCGCCGCGCCGTTCAACCAGAAATTCGTCAAGCGCCACTATGGCTTCGGTGCGACGCAAGGGAAGGTCACGATCGGCGGCCACGTAGCTTCGGTGCAGTCGTGGACCGACTCGGAGATCCATGTCGTCGTCACGCCGCTGATCGGCTCGAGCTGCACCGTCGACCAGCGCGGCGTGTTGACGCCGGCGTCGTGCGGCGAACTGGTCGTCACGACCGCCAGCGGCAAGAACACGATCGATACGGTCACCGTGACGGTGGGCGGCAAGGCGCCCACTTACGTGAACGGCGAGAACGCGACCAACGACGCGATCCAGACCGCGATCGACAACGCGACCCCGGGCGACCTGATCATCGTCGGTCCGGGCACCTACAACGAAATGGTCGTGATGTGGAAGCCGGTGCGGCTGCAGGGCGTCGGCGCCCCATCGGTCGTGATCAACGCGAACACGCATCCGTCGGGCAAGATGGACGCGTGGCGCAGGAAGGTCGACTGCCTGTTCGGTGTCGCAATGAACGGCGCGATGATCTCGGCATCGAATCCGTTCGATCCGACCGGCACGTACACGTGCCCGACGGCGATGCAGCGCAAGGTGGACCCGATCCCGTTCGAGCCGACCGTGGGGTGGGACTCGAACCTGAACGGCAACCTCGGCGAAATGCTGCTCGAGCCGACGCTGATGGGCGCGTACGAAGGCGCGGGCATCACGGTGCTCGGCAAGGGCGTGCGGGACGTGCTGGTGGGCGGCGTGCCGCAACCCGACCCGAACTGCACCGCGAACGGCATTTGCGTGCCGCTCACGGGCCCGACGCGGTTCCAGCCGAACCCGCCGGATTGCCGGAATAACCCGAGCAACTTCCTGTGCAATCCGTCGCGCATCGACGGCATCACGGTCACGAACAGTTCGCAAGGCGGCGGCGGGATTTTCCTGCACGGCTGGAACCATCTGATGGAGGTGTCGAACAACCGTGTGTTCGCGAACGCGGGCACGCTTTCCGGCGGTATCTCGGTCGGCCAGGTCGAGGTACCGGACGGCACGATCGCGGCCGACGGCATCACCCAGCTTCCGTTCGGCTTCAACAAGGCCGTGAACGTGCATCACAACTCGGTTACGTCGAACGCGGCGTACGGCGACGAAATCAATTCGAGCACGCCGTCGTCGGCCGGCGGCGTGGTGTTCTGCTCGGGCGCCGACAACTATCACTTCAACTACAACTGGGTGTGCGGCAACATGAGCAGCGGTGACGGCGGAGGCGTCGCGCACTTCGGCTTCAGCTACGCCGGCGACATCTCGCACAACTGGGTGCTGTTCAACCAGAGCAACAACCCGACACTGCCCACCTACGGCGGCGGCATCATCGCCCAGGGCGTGCCGCCGGATGGCACCTTCTGCGAAAACTCGACGGTCGACGTGGACTGCGCACCGCAACTGTCCGACGGTATCGGGCCGCGGCTCGTGATCGACGGCAACCTGATCATGGGTAACACGGCGGAGAGCGGCAAGGGCGGCGGGTTGCGGCTGCAGCAGGTGAACGGCACGGACGTGGAGCGCAGCCCCAACAATGCGGCGAATTGGTACACGGTTCGCGTGATCAACAACATCATTGCGAACAACGTGGCGGGCTGGGGCGGTGGCGGCGTGTCGCTGCAGGACGCGGTGCGCGTGAGCTTCGTCAACAACACCGTGATGTCGAACGACGCGACGGCGTCCGCCGGCGTGCTGTTCAACACGGATGCGGCCACCCAGGCGAACGTCGGGCCGCCGAACTGCACCACGGTCGGCGCGCAAACGACGTGCAATCCGATCACGACGTCGACGTACCAGCCGGCCGGACTCGAGACCGCGCGGCATACGGCGAACTTCATCGCCGCGTTCACCGCGCCCGGCGTCGCGTGTCCGGCGGGTCTGCCGAACTGCACGACGTTCTCGAACCCGATCCTGACCAACAACGTGTTCTGGCAGAACCGTACGTTCTTCATCACGGTGTCCGGAGTGAATCCGAACATACCCGGGCTGCAGAACACGGTTGCGCTGAACCCGACGTTGAACCAGGCCGGGCATGCGACGGGCTATTGCGATCCGCACGCGGTCTATTGGGACATCGGTGCATATGGCGACACGGGCCCGAGCAACCATCAGTCTGGTCTCACGCTGAGCCCTCAGTACTCGATCCTGACCGATGCGGGCGACTACCCGGGCGCGAACAACAGCGGGGCCAACCCGTCGGTCGTGAGCCAGTACTGCAATGGCGCGCGCGTGCCGCCGGAAGGAGGCGGAAACGGCTTCGCGGTGCCGCCCGGCATCTCGGACACGGTGCTGCCGAACCCGCTGTTCAGCCTGCTGCCGTCGGCGGTGCCAGACGAGGGCAATCAGTGGATCAACATGTCGTACGGCCCGCTGTCGCTGTTCAACATGTCGATCGTGTCAGGCGGCTCCGGGTATGGCGTGCTGCTCGGCAACTACTCGCCGCGCGCAGGTTCGCCCGCGATCAACGCGGGAACGCAGGCGGGCGCGCCGAATCATGACTTCTTCGGCACGACGCGTCCGCAACAGGGGAAGTACGACATCGGTGCGGTCGAGTTCCTGCCGTCCGGCATCGTGGGCGGCCTGCCGATCGATCCGCTGGCGCTCGGCACGGTGCTGACCGACGTGGTGGGCGGCCTGCCGATCCCTCCGCTCGCGGTGCCGAACGTGCCGGCCGGCGCCGTGGGCGGCCTGCCGATCGCTCCGCTGGCGGCGCCGACCGCGCCGGCCGGTGTCGTGGGCGGCTTGCCAAACAATCCGCTTGGGTTCGGCGCGGCGCTGAATCGACCTTGAAGGGGGGGCCATGAACCGTTCACGTTTGCCGTGCAGGCGAGCGGCGCTTTACGCCGTCGCCGCCTGTCTCGCCGCCGCAGCCGTCGCAGAGCCGGCCGCGGCGCAGCAGGGCGCGCCCGCTACGCCCGGCGCCGGTGCGAAGCATTCGCCATACCGGCCGGACCTTCCGCGGCGCGCGAGAACCTACTACATGATGACGAGGGGGATCGACAACCTGAAGGTGCACCGCATCACATCGGACAACCTGATCCGTTTCAGCTACCGCGTGACCGATCCGGCCGCGGCGAAGCGGCTAGCCGACAGGAGCGCGACTCCGTATCTGTACGGGCAGACGAGTCACGCGCTGCTCGAGGTGCCGGTGATGGACAAGGTCGGCCAGTTGCGGCAAAGCGGCCGGCTCGAAGCCGGCCGGGAATACTGGATGGTGTTTTCGAACAAGGGCAACGTCGTCAAGGTCGGCGAACGCGTGAACGTGATCATCGGATCGTTGCATATCGACGGGCTGCTGGTCGAATGACGATGCGGCCGCGATGCGCGGCACAGGGACAGGAGAAGACTCATGACCCGGTTTCTTTCGGTAGCAATGGGGGCGGTCTCATTGGCGGGTTTGCTTGCGCTGGCGCCCGACTCGATCGCGGCCTCGGCGGCAGGCACCGCCCAGGCCAAGGCGGCATCGGCGGGGCAAGCGAGCGCCGCGCAGATCGTCGAGCGCAACGTGGCGGCGCGCGGCGGGCTGCAAGCGTGGCGCACGGTCAACACGCTGACGATGTCGGGGCTGATGGAGGCCGGCGGCAAGAAGAACACCGCGCTGCCGTTCGTGATGACGATGAAGCGTCCGCACAAGAGTCGCTTCGAAGTCCGCTTCAACGGGCAGACGGCGTTCCAGGTCTATGACGGTGCGCAGGGCTGGAAAGTCCGGCCGTTCCTCGGCCGTGACGAAGTCGAGCCCTATACGCCGGCCGAGGCGAAGTCGGCGGCGCAGTCCGCGGAACTGGACGGGCCGCTCGTCGATTACGCGAGCAAGGGCAGCACGGTTCAGCTGATCGGCTCGGAAACGGTGGAAGGACATCGCGCCTACGTGTTGAAAGTGACGACGAAAGAGCGCGCGGAGCGTCGCGTGTGGATCGATGCGGCCACGTTCCTCGAGCTGAAGATCGACGGCGAGCCGCGCGTGCTCGACGGCAGGACGCACGGCGTCTCCGTGTTCTTCCGCGACTTCCGCAAGGAGGGGGGAGTCGTCGTGCCGCACACGCTCGAGACGGCCGTTGCCGGCGTGAAGGGCACGCACAAGTTGACGATCGATCACGTGGCGGTGAATCAGCCGGTGGACGATGCGTCGTTCGGCAAGCCGCAGCTCGGGGCGGCCAGGGTGTCGAGCCGCTAGCCGGACGATCGGGCGAGGACCGAGGCCATGAAGCGAATCGAATCGTGGGTGCTCGCCGCCTGCATGGCGGCAGCCTTGTGCGCGTGCAAGCAGGTACCGGGGCAGGGTCTCACCGCGGACCAGATCGTCGAGAAGAATGTCGCCGCGCGGGGCGGGCTCGACGCATGGCGCAAGGTCCGGACGATGGTCTGGTTCGGCCATGTCGACAGCGCGAACGCCCCCGTGCGGGACATGCCGTTCGTCCTCGCGATGAAGCGGCCGAACAAGACGCGCTTCGAGCTGACGGTATTGAACGAGAAGAGTGTGCGCGTCTTCGACGGCAGGGAAGGCTGGAAGCTGGGCGCGAGTCCGCGGCCGTATTCGGGCGACGAGATCAGGTCGGCGCGTGACGAGCAGGTGATCGACGGGCCGCTGATCGATCACGACGCGAAGGGCGTCGGCGTGGCGCTGGAAGGGGTCGACCAGATCGGCGGCCACGATGCATACCGCCTCGCGGTGACGCTGCCTTCCGGCGCGGTTCGCCATGTGTGGATCGATGGCCGCACGTTCCTGGACGTGAAGTTCGACCGTCAGTTGCGCGGCCCGCGCGGCCTGGTCACCGTCGAAGTGAGCTACAGCGATTTCAAGGGCGTCGACGGCCTGCAGATCCCGTTCAGGATCGAAAGCCATGCGGCGGCTTCCCCGAACAGGGACACGCTGGTCATCGACAAGGTGTCGCTGAATCCGCCGCTCGACGATGCGATCTTCACGCGGCCCGCGTCGCCGGGCGGACGCCGTTCGGTCGCGATCGATGCGAGCGTGTCGCCGGCGCCGCCGCGTGCCGGCCTGCCGACGGCACGGCCATGAACGGTATCCGGCAGCGGCTGCGCGTCCTCGTGGCGGCGCGTCCGCTTGCCGTGAGCCGCCGGCTGGCGCGCTGGATGTTGCTGGCCGCGCTGTGCGCGCCCGCCGGTTACGCGCGCTGCGACGAGGTGGCGCCCGCCGAGCCCGTCGCGCCGGTCGCGCCCGTGCCCGTGCCCGTCGCGCCGGCGGACGCGGGCGAGGCGATCTACCAGCGCGGCATCCTCGGTTCGGGCGCGCCGCTCGAAGCCGTGCATCCGGACGGCGTGCGCCTGCGCGGCGCGGCGGCCGCCTGCATCAATTGCCACCGGCGCAGCGGCCTCGGTTCGAAGGAAGGCAACAACACGGTCCCGCCGATCACGTGGCGCTATCTGGCGCATCCGCGCGCGCAAACCGCCGAGGATCTCGACATCCCGTACGTTGCCGGCATGCGCACCGATCGCGAACCGTACACGGAGGAACGGCTCGCGCGGGCCGTGCGCGACGGGACCGCCCCGGATGGCCAGCCGCTCGGCAGGCTGATGCCGCAGTACGCGCTCGGCGATGCCGACATGGCTGCGCTGACGGCCTATCTGAAGCGCCTCGATCGCCGCCGGCCGTCGGGCGTGACCGACACGGTGCTGCATTTCGCGACGATCGTCACGCCCGATGCGGACCCGGTGAAGCGGGCCGGCATGCTCGACGTCCTGCAGCACTACTTCGTGGACAAGAACGCGTTTCCGTTCGGCGCGACGCCGCCGCTGCGCTCGACGCGAAAGATGATGTTCATGGTCAATCGGCGCTGGGAGCTTCATGTGTGGTCGCTCACCGGCCCGCCCGACACGTGGCATGAGCAGCTCAGGCAGTATTTCGCGCGACAGCCGGTGCTGGCCGTCGTGTCGGGGCTCGGCGGCAGGAACTGGGCGCCCGTTCACGACTTCTGCGAACAGGAGGCCGTGCCGTGCCTGTTTCCGAACGTCGAGGTACCGGTCGAGACCGATCACGATTTCTACTCCGTGTACTTCTCGCGCGGCGTGCTGCTCGAGTCGGACCTGATCGCGAAGCGCATCCTGGACGAAGCCGGTGCGCGGCCGGTGAAGACGGTCAGGCAGGTCTATCGCGCGGGCGACAACGGCGAGCGGGGCGCACAGGCGCTGGCCGCCGCGCTGAAGGCGCACGGCATCGCGGTGTCGAATCGCGCGCTTGCGCCTCACGAGGATGTCGCACATGCGTTGCACGGGATGCCGCGCGACGATGCGCTCGTGCTGTGGCTGCGGCCGCCCGACCTCGCGGCGCTCGAGCATGTGCCGCCCGCGGCGGATACGGTGTTCATGTCGGGGCTGCTCGGCGGGCTCGACAGCACGCCGCTGCCGACGCGCTGGCGCGGCGTGACGCGCGTCGCCTATCCGTTCGACTTGCCCGAAGGGCGGCGCGTGCGCGTCGACTACGCGTTCGGCTGGTTCACGATCCGGCACATCCCGATGGTCGCGCCGCAGGTGCAGGCCGACACGTATCTCGCATGCGGCCTGCTCGCCGAGACGCTGAAGCATCTGGTCGATGCGTTCGTGGGCGAGTATCTCGTCGAGCGCATCGAGGACATGCTCGAACGTCGCATCCTGACCGGCTACTACCCGCGCCTGACGCTCGCGCCCGGGCAGCGCTTCGCGTCGAAGGGCGGCTATATCGCGCGGTTCGCCGGGCCGGATCGGGCGAAGCTTGCCGCCGACGGAGGCTGGATCGTTCCCTGAGCGGCCGCGCGCGTCGAGATGGAGTAGGAATCAGACCGCGAATGGAGGAAGTCTCCCCATGCCGGGTCTCGCGTACGCTTCGCACAATGAAGGCATCGCGCGACGTTCCGGCGCAGCGCGGGCCACACGGCGTGAGGAGGGAAACCGCCATGACAACGTTTCTTGTCGGGCATGACACGCGTCATCGCTGGGCGCATCGCGGCTGGATGATCGTGGTCGCGGCGCTCGCGTTGCTGCACGCGTCCGTCGGGCAGGCGCTGCCGATCTTCGCGCGCCAGACCGGGCAAAGTTGTGTCGCGTGTCACGCCGGCGGCCAGTTTCCCGAACTGACGCCGTACGGGCGCATGTTCAAGCTGAACGGTTATACGTTGGGCGAGCGCACGATTCCGCTCGCGGCGATGGCCGTCGCCGACATGAGCAAGACGCGAGCCAACAGCGACGCCAGCGGCAATCCGGTCACGCCGAAGAACGGCCTGCCGATCTTCGACTTCGCGAGCGTGTTCCTCGCCGGGAAGATCACCGACCATCTCGGCGGCTTCGCACAGTTCACCTATGCGAACTACGATCATCAGGATGCCAACGGAAAATGGAAAGGCTGGTGGGCATCGGACAACACCGACTTTCGCTTCGTCGACCGGATCATGTCTCCGGCCAATGATCTGATCCTCGGCCTGACGCTGCACAACAACCCGACCGTGCAGGATGTATTCAATACCGCGCCGGCCTGGAGCTATCCGTACATCGGTTCGGCGATCAGCCCGGTGGCCGGCGTTCCGGTCACGCCGATCATCGAGGGCGGTCTCGCGATGCAGGTCGTCGGCATGGGCGGGTACCTGTACTGGAACAAGACGGTCTATGCGGAGCTGACCGCCTACAGCACGGCCGACGGCATCTGGTCGTTCCTGAGCAAGGGCAACCACGCGGGCAACCCGGATCACCCGCAGGTCTATCTGCGCGGCTACAACCCGTATGCGCGCATCGCGCTGACGCGCGAATGGGGGCCGCACAGCCTGATGGTCGGCGCGTTCGGGCTGAGCGTCAACGTCTATCCGAACGACCCGAACAGTTTCCCGATCTTCGGCACGGGCGTGACGCGCTATCGCGACTACGGTTTCGACACGCAATACCAGTACCTGCTCGAGCCGCACACGATCACCGCGCAGGCGCGCTACGTGCGCGAGAACATTCACGATCCGAACAACTTCGTCGTGAGCGACAACACGGCGGCGAACCTGAATTCGTTGCGGCTCAAGGCGTCGTACATCTACCAGGCCAAGTACGGCGTCAGCCTGTCGTTCTTCAATACGACGGGGACTGCGGACAGCGCCGCCTATGCGGCGAGCGCGAACTTCCATCCGAATACGCAGGGGTGGACGCCGGAAATATTCTGGATACCTGATCAGCACGTGCGAATCGGTATCCAGTACACGCACTTCACCAAGTTCCTCGGCGCGACGACCAACTACGACGGCAACGGACGCAATGCAAGGGACAACGACACGCTGTTCATCTATCTATGGCTGGCTTCATTCTGACACCCGGCGGGGCGACGGACATTGCGGCAGGGAGAGCGCTGACATGAACAAGGTGACCCATTTCGCTTGGCTTGCGCTGGTGCTGGCGGCATCGGGTTGTCACGACCTGGAGCGGTCGCGGGAAGTCGACAATTCGGCCGTGTCGGGCAAGACCATTGCATTGCAGGTGTGCTCGAACTGCCATGGCGCGACCGGCGTGTCGGTATCGCCGATGTTTCCGAAGCTCGCCGGGCAACGCAAGGAATACCTCGTCGACCAGTTGACCGACTTCAAGCATCACGCGCGCGCCGATCCGAATGCGAAGCGCTACATGTGGGGCTTCACGCATCTGACCGATGCGCAGATCGAGCAGCTCGCCGATTATTTCTCGAGCCAGCCGGCGGTGCTCGGCGAGGTCGGCGATCGCTTGCTGCTCGACGCGGGCAGGGCGATCTTCGTGTCGGGACTGCCGGACAAGGGCGTGTCGGCCTGTGTCGGGTGTCATGGCCAGCATGGCGAGGGCATGACCGGGTTCCCACGGCTCGCCGGCCAGCACGCGGACTACGTGATGAAGCAGCTGAGGGTTTTCCGGGAAACCGATACGCGGCCACGCGGCGCGATCATGAAGTCCGTGTGCGCGAACATGACCGAACAGGACATGCGCGCGGTCGCGGCCTATGTCGAGGCGTTTCCGCCGGAAGCCGACGCACCGGCGAGCCCGGCGAGCCCGTCGGCCGAGCAATGAGCCGCCGGCGCCGAACCGGCGTCACATGCGGCAGGTGCCGCGGGGCGGGCAGACGAGCGGCGCCGGCGGCGATCGTTTAGGTGTCTCGTCTCCCCCGGGGCGGGGCGCCTCTTTTTATTTGCATCCGATGGTTCCATCCTGGTGACGCTCATGAAAGCCATTCAATCGTCCCGCGGCGGCATGATGTCCGTTGCCGCGTCACTGTATCGGCTGCCCCGACGACTTCGCGCGCCGGCCGCGGTTCGCGCGTGCGGGCCGGGCGACGACCGTCCGTTCCTCGCGCGCCTGTCGGTCATCGACTGGCTGTTCGCCCTGGCACTCGTGGCGTGCGCAGGCCATGCGTTCGTGCATTACAACGAACACATGAATGACTACGACAAGGCGGTGATGATCGGCACCGTGCCGGCGCTCGTCGTGCTCGGCTGGCGCTGGAAGCCCGCGCGGCTG